>NZ_JAAKUM010000007.1:0-212100 GCF_049175135.1 Aeromonas sp. 600724
TCAAAAATTGTTTTTGATGTTCGATGCTGTGAGTGCCCACACAGATTGCTTGATTCAAATTGTTAAAGAGCGACGCAACAGTGTGTTGCTGCGGGAGTGGAATTCTACTCAACCGCCCTCTCGAGTCAAGCCTTATTTTCAAAGGCTTTTCGAGGTTATCGACGAGGTTGTTTGCGTTGCCGCTTGCCCTGTCGATGGAGGCGCATTATAGGGAGCCGATTCTTTCTGGCAAGGGTAATTTGCATATTTTTTTGATAAGACCGCACAACCGTTCAAACAACAAACAACAAGAAGAAAATTCGAGCTAAATCACACATTATGGAGGCAGATGACAGGCAAGCCTCTTCTTAACTCATATAAGCCATTTCCGATTGTTGACGCGCCAGCCAAAGCTCCTCCATCTCCAGCAAAGTTTGATAGATTTTCTCCGCCTGTTCTGGCCGGCTGAACAGATAGCCCTGTCCATACAAGTGGATATCGGTCAGGGATCGCAGTACATCAAGCTGGGCCTGAGTCTCAATCCCTTCACAAACCAGACTCTTGCCCAACATGGATCCCATCCGGCAAATATTGGCGACCAGCTCGGATGCCTCCATGGAAGTATCAATGCCCTGTATGAAGGAGCGGTCAATCTTCACCTTGCTCACAGGTAGCTTTTGCAGATAACTCAAAGATGAATAACCAGTCCCAAAATCGTCTAATGCCAGCAACACACCCTGTTGATTGAGATCCTGCATCAGTTGCAGCGAATTCTTCACTTCGCGCATGGTGGTATCTTCAGTGACCTCCAAAACCAGACTGCTGGCTGGCAGGTGGTGCTCCATCAATGCCTTGGCCACCAATTTGAGCAAATTGCGCTGGTACATGCCCGGCGAGACATTCACGCACATCTGCAGGTCGACCATACCCAACTGATGCCACTGATAAAGCTGCTCGCAAGCGGTGTTCAACACCCAGCCACCCAGACGCTCTGCAAGCTGGAACTCCTCAGCCACCATGATCACTTCGTTTGGCGGAATAAAGCCCAGCTCCGGATGCCGCCAGCGCAGCAGTGCCTCGACAGCTTCACAACGACCACTCTCGAGATTGACGATGGGTTGGTAATAGAGTTCCAACGCATTGTGTTCCAGCGCCATGATCATGTCCGAGGCCAAATGCTTGCGCCGCGCCGTCTCGTTGAGCAAGGAGTTATCGTAAATCACATAGGGGACATGGGTCTTGCGGCTATGGAACAGAGCCTGTTCCGCACGACTCAATAACTCCTGTGTTTTATCGCTGTCCATCGGATAGAAGGCAATCCCGATCCCCACCTCGAGCCGGAAGGGATAGTTATCATAGACGATATCTTGCTTCAGAACGTGCAGCAGTCGCGCTACCAGCTCCCTGACCTGACGCAGATCGCTGCTACCACGCTGGATAATGGCAAATTGATCGCCACCCAACCGACCACTCCACTCCCCTTCTTCACAGAGCAATCTGATCCGTCTGGCCAATTCACTGAGCAAAAAATCGCCCGCGTCATAACCAAACTTGCTGTTGATATCTCTGAAGTCGTTGATATCGACCAATACCAATCCGAAAGGCACCTCCTGAGTGGCACAGAGCTCCATCCGTTCCAGCAATGCCACCCGATTGGAGAGACCCGTCAACGGGTCACGCCTTGCTGCCCTAAAGTGACGTCGAGCTTCATATACAAGAAGCGAGCTAAGGAGTAAAACCGAGATAACCAACCCAGACACCATCAACAGCAGAGCATTACGCAATTGACCAAAATGGCGATCATTCTCTGAGTAGATGTTGATGTTCTTCTGCATAACGGAAGCTAGTGCATAGGATAAAGGCTCCTGCAAGGGGGCTAGGCGCATCATTATTTGCTGGTAGACAGAGTCTCCGCTCTGCAGCTTGGTAATGACAGGCTCTATATCGCGAATGTTGTTTTCAATCAGTTGCACCAAGCGCAAGGTTTTCTGCTTATCCTGCATGCTTTTACGCAACTGACCGCTCAACAGGATGGGGGTTCTGCTCCAAAGAATGTCATAGCGCAACATCAGGTCATTGTGCTCTATTCCACCATAATGGTAGACCTCTACAGCACTGAGGAAACGCCCCAACTCGAGCTGCAGCTGCATCAGCGCCCAGGAGACATCATAGGTATATTTCTCCATCGCTCTGGTCGCATTCTGGAGCTGAACCAGACAATAAAGGGTGCTCCCGGTAAACGACAGGATGGATACATACAGAATGACGAGCAGTGGCCACGCCCTAGTCTTTCCTTTCACCCCGTGCTCCCGTGACTCTTTTATCAGTGTTGAATATCTATCAGATCCAGCTGCCAAATCATCATGTCGGTATATTCAGAGCGCTTCAGCTCCGGATATTGATCAAGAGGCAACATAAACCAGAGCGGCCCCTTGTCACGGACCCTCATGGCTACCCCGTCATCTTCCCAAGCAAGAATAGGGTTATACTTGGCAACTTTGTCCCAATTGATGCGGATCTGGAAACTGTTCAATGCTGTCAGGGTTATGCTCTTGCCATTAGCCCCCACTGCGGCCAGCACATCCGCCACCTTGGGCCCTCTGTACTTGTGAGGTTTATCAACCCAAGGGTTGCTGGTGACTATCTCATATTGCGGCAACGCCTGCAGCGTGGCCAAGTCAAAAAGCACTTTGCCGTCCACCTCATCTGGGGAGCTGATATTGCCGCTTACTTTCAAGATCACAGGCCCCTTGAGGGCCTCGGCAGCCACAAGCGGCATGGCAATCAATGCAAACAGCAGAGTTATCCATCCAAGCACCTTCATCTTTCCCCCTTACACTTTTCTGCTATCAACAGACTCAGTTTAGTCAGATATAAAAAAACGGCCCGCCAAGGCGAGCCGTTTCTCAAACAGAGCCGGGATGATGATTACATCATGCCCATGCCACCCATGCCACCCATATCAGGCATGGCTGGAGCATCTTTCTTCGGCAGCTCGGTCACCATGCACTCGGTGGTGATCATAAGGCCGGCGATAGAAGAGGCGAACTGCAGGGCAGAGCGGGTGACCTTGGTCGGATCCAGGATACCCATGGTCAGCATGTCGCCATACTGCTCGGTGTAAGCGTTGTAACCGAAGTTGCCTTCACCATTCTTCACCGCGTTGGCGATGACGGAGGCTTCTTCACCGGCGTTGATGACGATTTGACGCAGCGGGGCTTCCATGGCTCGCAGGGCAACCTTGATACCGACGTTCTGGTCTTCGTTGTCACCGCGCAGACCCGCCAGTTTGGCAGCAACGCGAACCAGCGCAACACCACCACCGGCAACCACGCCTTCTTCAACAGCGGCGCGGGTAGCGTGCAGGGCATCTTCAACGCGTGCTTTCTTCTCTTTCATCTCGACTTCGGTGGCTGCGCCAACCTTGATCACGGCAACACCGCCAGCCAGCTTGGCTACGCGCTCTTGCAGCTTCTCACGATCGTAGTCGGAAGAGGTCTCTTCGATCTGCTGACGGATCTGGGCAACACGGCCTTCGATCACACCGGCATCACCCACGCCATCGATGATGGTGGTGTTCTCTTTGGTGATGACGATGCGCTTGGCACGACCCAGATCTTCCAGAGTCGCTTTTTCCAACTCCATGCCAACTTCTTCGGAGATGACGGTACCGCCAGTCAGTACAGCGATATCCTGCAGCATGGCCTTGCGACGGTCACCGAAGCCAGGCGCCTTGACGGCAGCCACTTTGACGATACCGCGCATGGTGTTAACCACCAGAGTCGCCAGGGCTTCGCCTTCTACGTCTTCAGCAACAATCAGCAGCGGCTTGCCAGCTTTGGCAACGCCTTCCAGCACCGGCAGCATTTCGCGGATGTTGGAGACTTTCTTGTCAACCAGCAGGATGAACGGGTCGTCCAGTTCAACAGAACCGGTCTCTTGCTTGTTGATGAAGTAGGGGGACAGGTAGCCGCGGTCGAACTGCATACCTTCAACAACTGCCAGCTCATCTTCCAGACCCTGACCATCTTCAACGGTGATGACGCCATCGCGACCCACTTTGTCCATGGCTTCGGCAATCAGCTTGCCCACTTTCTCGTCGGAGTTGGCGGAGATGGTGCCCACCTGAGCAATGGCATTGCTGTCAGCGCACGGCTGGGACAGCGCTTGCAGCTCGGCAACAGCAGCCACAACGGCCTTGTCGATACCGCGCTTCAGATCCATCGGGTTCATACCGGCGGCAACGGCTTTCAGACCTTCGTTGACGATAGCCTGAGCCAGAACGGTTGCAGTAGTGGTACCGTCACCGGCGGCATCGTTCGCCTTGGAAGCCACTTCCTTGACCATCTGGGCGCCCATGTTCTGGAACTTGTCTTCCAGCTCAATTTCGCGCGCAACAGAAACACCATCTTTAGTGATGGTCGGGGCGCCGAAGGACTTGTCCAGCACCACGTTGCGGCCTTTCGGGCCCAGAGTCACCTTGACGGCATCAGCCAGGATGTTTACGCCTTCCAGCATCTTGATGCGGGCTTCGTTACCAAACTTAACGTCTTTAGCTGCCATTTTTCTTCAATCCTTAAATCAATTCGGGGAAAAGGAGGATGGATTACTCTTCGACAATCGCCAGGATGTCGGTTTCGGAAAGGATCAGGACGTCCTGACCATCCAGCTTCTCGGTTTTCACACCGTAGCCTTCGTTGAAGATAACCTTGTCACCAACCTTCACGGCCAGCGCTTTGACTTCGCCATTATCCAGAATGCGACCAGTCCCCACGGCAAGCACTTCACCACGGGTGGACTTCTGGGCCGCAGTACCAGTCAAGACGATACCGCCGGCAGATTTGGCTTCAGCTTCGATGCGCTTGATGATGACGCGGTCGTGCAGTGGACGAATTTTCATCGATAACTCTCCCAAAATGAGTCTCATTGTTGCTTTGAGGAATGGCCGTTCCAGGCCAAATTAGATATGTCCCTGATGTGGGGCAGAGTTGCTAACCCTTCAAGGGCAAATACAAAAAAAATTTTTTCACGTACTATAAACATCTTCGATGGTTCAGCCATGTCCGCACTCTGGAGCAAGGTCGGTTCAAGCCGCCCGGTTTCCATGCCAGAACCTTCAAAGCCAGCTGTAGAGACGAGCCCTTGACCCGCACCAACCCCATGCTGACAGCCCCTATTCCGGTCGTACTGCGCCAGATGACGGGCCCCATGATCTTCGGCATCATCGCCATTCTGGCCTTCAATCTGGTCGATACCTTTTTTATCGGTATGCTGGGCACCGAAGCTCTGGCCGCCATCAGTTTTACCTTTCCTGTCACTTTTGTGGTTACCTCGCTGGCGATGGGATTGGGCGCCGGATTGTCAGCGGTGATCGGTCATACCCTGGGGCAGGGCAAACACGATGAGGCGGCCCATCTCGCCACCGACAGCCTGTTTCTGGCGGTGATCATGGTAGCCCTGCTCTCCGCGGGGGGGGCTCTCACCATCAAACCCCTGTTTACTCTGCTGGGGGCCAGTGCCGAGCTTATCTCCCTCATCCATGACTACATGCTGACCTGGTATCTCACCGTCCCCATGCTGGTGCTGCCCATGGTGGGCAATGCCGCTATCCGGGCGACCGGCGATACCAAAACCCCCAGTCTGGTGATGGCCATAGCCGGGCTGGTCAACGGGGTACTGGATCCTCTGTTGATCTTCGGTATCGGCCCCTTTCCCGAATGGGGGATCCGCGGGGCAGCCATCGCCACCTCTATCTCCTGGTTGATGGCGATGCTGGTCAGCCTCTATATCCTGCGTCATCGGGAGGGCTTGCTGCTGTGGCGCCTCTCGCCGCGGGCCCGGTTGCTAACCCACTGGCGGGCGCTGCTCCATGTCGCCGTCCCCGCCTCTTTTACCAATATGCTCAACCCCCTGGCCAATGCAGTGCTGATGACGATCTTTGCAGGACTGGGTACCGAGGTGGTGGCCGCTTACGGCGCCGCATCGCGGGTCGAGGCGCTGCTGCTGATTGTGATGATGGCCCTCGCCTCCGTACTGGCCCCCTTCATCTCGCAAAACTGTGGCGCCGGCAATCCGGCCCGCGCCAAAGCTGCACTGCAGAGCTGCATGAGTTTTGCGTTGCTTTTCCAGCTCGCCATCTATGGCCTGACCTGGCTACTGGCGCCACTCATCGCCAATCTGTTCAGCGATCATCCACAGGTCATCCGCCTGATTATTCTCTATCTGCATCTAGTGCCGATCGGTTACGGATTTCAGGGCATGGTGATGCTGCTGGCCTCGGCACTCAATGGCGTGCGGGCATCCAGTATTTCGTTCTTGTTCAACGGATTGCGACTGTTTGGTTTTCTGTTGCCAGGATCCTGGCTGGGGGCAAAGCTGGGGGGAGAACAGGGGATATATCTGGGGATCTTGCTGGCCAATCTGGCGGCGGGCACCCTCGCATGGTGGTATGCCCGACACCGCTTCGAGGCGTTGTGCCATCAGGGTAAACCCTGATTCAGTCACTCACCTCGGGTTTTCGTTTCGTCGATTACTCTTTACGCTCACTCTTTGCGCTCAAATTCGCCTTCGATGGTGGTGCCGCCCTGCTTGGCGTTCCCCAGATGATCATCGGACGGTGCGTTGCCAAACGGCGATTGAGTACGCTGGAAACCGCCCATCTGCATCCGGAACTGGCTGCTGCCGATCAGCTTGTCAGCCAGTTTGTTGCGCAGCCAGGGTTGCAGCAACAGCACACCGAAAATGTCGGTCACGAAACCCGGGATAATCAGCAGCAGGCCCGCCAACGCCAGCATCATGCCCCCCATCACCTCGCGGCCCGGCATCTCGCCCATCTGCATCTTTTGCTGGGCGCTGAACAGGGTCTTGATCCCTTCACTGCGCACCAGCGAGGAGCCCAATACCGCAGTCAGTATGAGCAAGCCGACAGTCGGCAGCGCCCCGATTACCGAGCCGACCTCGATCATCACGGTGAGCTCCAGCACAACCAGACCCACCAACAACAAAAACAACTTGCCCATATCCACTCCAGCACCGGTAAATTGAGAAAAAGTGGCGCCCATCCAACGATGGTCAGAGGCGATTTTGCCGCCCCGTCATCACCACTTTCTGCCCTGAATAAATGGGGGCCGTCCCCCCTTTTTCAAGTTGGTCAACTGACTCCTACGTCATCAGCAATCTAAAAAACCAGCAAAAAGTCACAAAAATATATAAAAATCATCACGATAAAAACTTCATAACATATGTGTACTTTCCTCAAAGTAATTTGAAAATGTCGCAAATTTAGTGATCCACCTCTAATAACCGATACCTCAATTGGAGTAGTATATTGATTAGTTTTTCGGGAGGTCACTCTCCCTACCGCCCCACTCGATGTGTGGTGCTTCAGGATGAGCTGTGCGCAAGGAACTCGCGACCACTCGGTGAGGATTTTTCCATTTATCTGATTTCTGAGGCATTACAATGAGCGACATCAAGAACGTCCGCATTGAAGAAGACCTGCTGGGCACCAAAGAAGTTTCCAATGATCTCTACTACGGTGTGCACACCCTGCGCGCTGTCGAGAACTTCAAGATCAGCTCTCAGAAGATTTCTGACGTTCCGGAATTTGTCCGCGGTATGGTGCTGACCAAGAAAGCTGCTGCACTGGCAAACGGCGAGCTCGGTACCATCCGTCCTGAAATTGCTGACAAGATCGTAGAAGCCTGCGACCTGATGCTGAACACCGGCAAATGCTTCGACCAGTTCCCGGTCGACGTTTACCAGGGAGGTGCCGGCACCTCCGTCAACATGAACACTAACGAAGTACTGGCCAACATCGCCTTGGAAATCATGGGTCTGGAGAAAGGCCGTTACGACGTCATCAACCCGAACGACCACGTCAACAAGTGCCAGTCCACCAACGATGCCTACCCGACCGGTTTCCGCGTTGCTGTGGTCAACAGCACTGACGTGACTCTGCATGCTCTGGAAGCACTGATTGCCGCTTTTGATGCCAAAGCAGAAGAATTCAAGAAGATCCTGAAGATGGGCCGTACCCAACTGCAAGATGCGGTTCCGATGACCCTGGGTCAGGAGTTCCACGCATTCGCCGTGACCCTGCGTGAAGAGATCAAGTCCATCAAGCGTTGCCAGGAGCTGCTGCTGGAAGTGAACCTGGGCGCGACCGCCATCGGTACCGGTCTGAACACTCCGCCCGAGTACTCTGCACTGGCCATCAAGCGTCTGGCCGAGATCACCGGTCGTGCCTATGTACCGGCAGAAGATCTGATCGAAGCGACCTCCGACTGTGGCGCCTACGTCATGCTGCACGGCGCCATCAAGCGTCTGGCCATGAAGCTGTCCAAGATCTGTAATGACCTGCGTCTGCTCTCCTCCGGCCCGCGCACCGCACTGAAAGAGATCAACCTGCCGGAAATGCAGGCGGGCTCCTCCATCATGCCGGCCAAGGTCAACCCGGTTATCCCGGAAGTGGTCAACCAATCCTGCTTCAAGGTATTCGGTAACGACATCACCATCACCTTCGCCGCCGAAGCCGGTCAGCTGCAGCTGAACGTCATGGAGCCGGTGATTGGTCAGGCGATGTTCGAATCACTGAGCCTGATGGAAAAAGCCTGTATTTCCCTGCGCGAGAAGTGCGTGGAAGGTATCACCGCCAACCCGGAAATCTGCATGAATCACGTGCTGAACTCCATCGGTATCGTGACCTACCTGAACCCCTTCATCGGCCACCACGAAGGGGATATCGTCGGCAAGATCTGTGCCCAGACCGGCAAGAACGTCCGCGAAGTCGTTCTTGAGCGCGGCCTGCTGAGCGCCGAGCAGCTGGACGAGATCCTCTCCATCGAGAACCTGATGAACCCGCAATACAAAGCCAAGCGTTTCACCCGCGAAGCTGCCGTATAAGCGAGTGTGGGCCGGGATCTTCCCGGCCCATAAAGTCAGTTCCCGATTGGTCTTTATCCCCAGCCCGATCGGGAATTGGCTTTTTGCCAAATAAAAACCAAAAACTAAAAAATGGAGTTATCGCTATGATTGGAATCGAGTTACTTGTCGTGCTCGCCGCTATCTATCTGGGGGCCCGGATAGGCAGCATCGGCATCGGCTTTGCCGGTGGTTTGGGGGTACTGGTATTGACGTGGGGTCTGGGCATGCCCATCCCGAGCGATCAACTGGTCAGCTACATCCCCTGGGATGTGATCATGATCATCGCGTCCGTCATCTGCGCCATCGCCTGTATGCAACTGGCTGGCGGGATGGACTATCTGGTCTTCCTAGCAGAAAAAGCGCTGCGCAAGAACCCCAAATACATCACCTTCGCCGCCCCGGTGGTCACCTACCTGATGACCATGCTGGCCGGTACCGGTCATACCGCCTTCTCCACCCTGCCGGTGATCGCTGAAGTGGCCAAAGAGCAAGGGATCCGCCCATCCCGTCCGCTCTCCATCGCGGTTGTCGCCTCCCAGATCGCCATCACAGCTTCCCCGATCTCTGCCGCTGTGGTTGCCTTCTCCGGCATGCTCGAGCCGTTTGGTGTTGATTATCTGACCCTGCTGGCCATCTGCATCCCCTCTACCTTCCTGGCCTGTATCCTGGGCGCCTTCATTGCCAACATGATGGGCAAGCCGCTGGAGCAGGACGAAGTCTATCTGGAGCGTAAAGCCAAGGGGCTGATCAAACTGCGTGGTACTACCAAGCTCGAGATCAAACCGTACGCCAAGCTGTCGGTCTGGATCTTCATCGCCGCCATCGTTGCTGTCATGGCTTATGCCACTGCCATCTCCGGTAAAGTGGGCCTGATCACCAACCCGCCGATCCCCCGTGACGGCGCCATCATGGGCATCATGCTGGCCGCGGCCACCATCATGACCCTGGTGTGCAAACTGGACGCCACCCAGGTCACCAACATGCCGACCTTCAAGTCCGGTATGTCCGCCTGTATCTGCGTACTGGGTGTGGCCTGGCTGGGTAACGTCTTCGTTAAAGGCAACATGGACACCATCCAGCTGATCGCTGGCGACCTGCTGAACCAGTACTCCTGGCTGCTGGCTGTGGTGCTGTTCTTCGCTGCCATGCTGCTCTATTCACAAGGCGCCACCACCAAAGCGTTGATGCCTGCCGCACTGGCACTGGGTGTCAGCCCGCTGACTGCGATTGCCTCTTTCGCAGCCGTGAGCGCCCTGTTCGTACTGCCGACCTACCCGACTCTGCTGGCCGCGGTAGAGATGGACGACACCGGCTCCACCCGTATCGGTAAGGCGGTCTTCAACCATCCCTTCTTCGTACCGGGCACCGCCACCATCGCCATCGCCGTGGCACTGGGCTTCTTCTTCGGCGGCATCCTGCTGTAATCCATCGCCTGCCGATCACCAAACAAAAATCCCCGCCAGTTGGCGGGGATTTTTTATCTCTTTACTCTGTGCTTGGCTGTCTGCCAGCACGAGAGCTGACCTCTTATCCGGATGGCTCAACCACGGCGACAGCAGACACCACCACGGCGTGCCAGCGGCGCTATAACCACCGCTGCCGGATTGCAGGAGCAGTAGGCCACCATGGTACTCAGCACCATGCCAGAAGGCGGGATCCTTTGGATCAGACCGGATCCAGGGTATCCAGCGGCCAACGCGGCACGGCTTTGACCGCCAGCGGTTCGAACACGCCCGCTTTCAGGCGCTGCATACCGGCGTAAGCGATCATGGCGCCGTTATCGGTGCAATATTCAGTGCGCGGATAGAACACCTCGCCCTTGAGGCTCTCCATCAGCTCGGCCAGCTGGGCACGCAGATGACGGTTGGCACTGACGCCACCGGCGACCACCAGACGCGTGAGACCTGTCTCTTTCAAGGCACGACGGCACTTGATGGCCAAGGTATCGACCACCGCATCTTCAAACGCTCGAGCGATATCGGCGCGGGTCTGCTCATCATCACCATTGGCGGCGATGGTGTTGGCGGTGAAGGTCTTGAGGCCGGAGAAGCTCATGTCGAGCCCGGGACGGTCAGTCATGGGACGGGGGAAATGGAAACGTCCGGTGGTGCCCTTCTCGGCCAGACGGGAGAGCAACGGGCCACCCGGATAGTCCAGCCCCATCAGCTTGGCGGTCTTGTCGAACGCTTCGCCAGCGGCATCATCGATGGATTCCCCCAGCAGCTGGTAGCTGCCGATGCCGTCAACCCGCACCAGCATGGAGTGACCACCGGAGACCAGCAGCGCCACGAAGGGGAACTCGGGGGCCTTTTCTTCCAGCATGGGAGCCAGCAGGTGGCCTTCCATATGGTGGACGGCGATAGCAGGCTTGTTCCATGCCATCGCCAGTGAACGACCAATAGTGGCGCCCACCAGAATGGCGCCAACCAGACCCGGACCCGCGGTATACGCGATGCCGTCGATGTCATCTTTGCCCAGTCCCGCCTCTTGCAATGCGGCCTGGATCAACGGGATCGTCTTGCGAACATGATCCCGGCTGGCGAGTTCGGGGACGACGCCACCGTAGTCCGCATGCAGCTTGACCTGGCTGTATAACTGATGGGAAAGGATCCCTTTTTGATCGTCGAAGATCGCGATCCCGGTTTCGTCACAGGATGTCTCTATGCCCAATACACGCATTGCTAAAAAATTTCACTGCTAAAATGAGACGGCTATGGTAACCTTCGCGGGTTTTTTAAACCAGAGCGATCTCTGCGGGTTTACTTTCATTCCCTGTCCAGAGTATAATTTCGCACCATTTTAAGTCATGCTGATCGATTGAAGGTCAGCTAACAATTTTATCACTGAGGTGAAAGGCACATGCCAGTAATCAAAGTCCGTGAAAATGAGCCGTTTGACGTTGCTCTGCGTCGCTTCAAGCGTTCTTGCGAAAAAGCCGGTATCCTGTCCGAAGTTCGTAGCCGTGAGTTCTACGAGAAGCCGACTACCATTCGTAAGCGCGCCAAAGCGTCTGCTGTCAAGCGTCACGCCAAGAAGCTGTCTCGCGAAAACGCACGTCGTATCCGCCTGTACTAATCGGGAGATATTGCCGTGTCTCTGAAGGATCAACTCAAGGATCAGCAAAAACTCGCCATGCTTGCCAAAGATAAGGCACGTCTGGGAGCGATCCGCTTGTTGATGGCAGAAATCAAGCAACGTGAAGTCGATACCCGTATCGAGCTGAATGATGAGGATATCCTCGCTGTCGTGACCAAAATGGTCAAACAGCGCCGCGATTCCATCAGCCAATTTGAAGCTGCCGGTCGCCAGGATCTCGCCAACAAAGAGTCCGCCGAGATCGTTGTGTTGCAGGAATTCCTGCCGCAACAGCTGACCGCAGATGAAATTGCCGCCCTGATCGAGCAAGCCATCACTGAAAGTGGTGCTGCCGTTATGGCTGATATGGGCAAGGTCATGGCTGTTTTGAAGCCGAAAATTCAGGGGCGTGCCGATGTCGGCGCCGTCAGTGCTCAGGTGAAAACCCGCTTGGCGTAACAGGCAATTCTCTTGTTTGGTCGAAGAAGCCGTGCTTCCCTTGGAATGCGCGGCTTTTTTATTTTCTCCGCAATGAAACAGGACGGTTATGGCAGGCAGGATCCCCCAATCCTTTATCGACGATCTGCTCGTACGCACAGACATAGTCGAGCTGATCGACTCGCGAGTGCGGCTGAAAAAAGCCGGTAAGAACTACCAGGCTTGCTGCCCTTTTCATAACGAAAAAAGCCCCTCTTTTACCGTCAGCCAGGAGAAGCAGTTCTACCACTGTTTCGGTTGTGGCGCCCACGGCAACGCCATCGGCTTTGTCATGGAGTACGACGGTCTCGAATTTCCCGATGCCATCGAAGAGCTCGCCAGCATGCAGGGCATGCCGGTACCTCGCGAGCAGAGCATCGGCGGCTCGGCCAATAGCCAGCCCGCTGTCAGCAAGGATCTGTTCGAGCTGATGAACCAGATTGCCCGCTTCTACGAGAGCAACCTCAAGAGCGCTCCCCATGCGGTGGAGTACCTCAAAGGCCGCGGCCTGACCGGTGAAGTAGTCAAACGCTTCAATATTGGCTATGCACCCGGCGATTGGGATCAGGTGCGTCGCCGCTTCGGCGCCAGCCGGGATCACGAGCAGTTGCTTATCTCGGGCGGCATGCTGATCACCCGTGACAATGGCCCGGGCAGTTATGATCGTTTCCGCGATCGCATCATGTTCCCGATCCGTGACAAGCGTGGCCGGGTCATCGGTTTCGGTGGCCGGGTGCTGGGTGATGGCACCCCCAAATACCTGAACTCGCCGGAGACCCCCATCTTCCATAAAGGGCGGGAGCTGTTCGGTCTCTACGAAGTAAAGCAGGCACACAAGGATCCACGCCGGATCCTGGTGGTGGAAGGCTACATGGATGTGGTGGCACTCGGTCAGTACGACATCGACTATGCGGTGGCGGCGCTGGGTACTGCAACGACCAGCGACCATATCCACACCCTGTTTCGCACCACCGCCGAGGTAGTCTGCTGCTACGACGGTGACAACGCCGGTCGTGAAGCCGCCTGGCGCGCGCTGGATAATGCCCTCCCTCATCTGCAGGATGGCCGCGAGCTGAAGTTCGTGTTCCTGCCCGATGGCGAGGATCCCGACTCGCTGGTACGCCAGATCGGCAAGGAGGGTTTTGAAGCCCTGCTCGATGAAGCCCAACCGTTCGCCGACTTCATGTTCGAGCGTCTCGGCCGGGATGCCGCACTTTCGGGTGAGGCAGGCAAGTTCGAAGTGGCCAACAAGGCCGCCGAGCTTATTCGTCGCGTTCCGGAAGGGTTTACCCGCGAAGGGCTGATCACTCGTCTCTCCAGCATGATGCGTTGGGGCGAGAACAAGCAGCGCATCGCCGAGCTCTTTGCTCGCAACAGTCAGCCCAAGGCCGAGGTCAACAAACCCAAGGCAGCCAAGCTGACACCACTGCGGCGTGCACTGGCACTGATGGTGCAATATCCGGCAGTAACGGCTGAGCTTCCCCCCATGCCGGAATTGGCCGGACTACGCGTACAGGGCATCAAGTTCCTGCTGCAACTGCACCAGCAAATCCAGGCACAGCCTGGTATCACAACCGGTATCCTGCTGGAACACTGGCGTGGTACCAAGGAAGGAGAGATCCTTGCTCAGCTGGCCATGCACGACCTGTTCGAGGAGATCAAACTCGATCAGGAGCCGGATATTCTGGGAGAATTGCAGGACACCTTCGTCGGCTTCATCAACCAGTTTCTGAAGCAGCGGATCGAAGAATTGCAGGCCAAAGTGGCTCAGGAAGGACTAAGCTCCGAAGAAACCCAAGAGCTGATGATGCTGATAAGAGAGGTGCAAATTGAGAAAAGAAATGAGAGTGGGGCTTGATATTTGAGTGATTAGTCCCAATATGGATAGCGTTGCCCGAATCGACGGGATGAAAAGCAAAATTTTTATAACCGCCTGGCCCCGACAATACTGCGGGCAGGGGTTTCTCATGACCGACGCCGCAACCAGACATAGCATGTCTGGCGGTTTTCTATTAGAATTGGCTATTTGCGCAGCAGCGCACTGTACGCGCAACCTAGCAACACCAACCGGATGAGTTCTATGGAGCAAACCCCGCAGTCTCAGCTTAAACTCCTCGTTGCCAAAGGTAAAGAACAGGGCTACCTGACCTATGCCGAGGTGAACGATCACCTCCCGCAAGACATTGTCGATTCAGACCAGATCGAAGACATCATTCAGATGATCAACGATATGGGCATTCAAGTGGTTGAAAACGCTCCGGATGCCGATGACCTTATCATGGCTGAAGGTGGTACCGCCGATGAGGACGCTGCCGAAGCAGCGGCCCAGGCTCTGGCATCTGTTGAATCTGAGATTGGTCGCACGACCGATCCCGTCCGCATGTACATGCGGGAAATGGGTACCGTCGAACTGCTGACCCGTGAAGGCGAAATCGACATCGCCAAGCGGATCGAAGACGGTATCAACCAGGTACAAAGCTCCGTAGCCGAGTACCCTGAAGCAATTACTTACCTGCTCGAACAGTACGACAAGTACGAAGCCGAGCAGCTGCGTCTCTCTGACATCATCTCTGGCTTTATTGACCCGAACGAAACTGAAGATATGGCGCCTACCGCCACGCATATCGGTTCCGAACTCGGCGAAGACGATCTGGCCGACGAAGATGAAGAAGACGAAGAAGACGAAGACGAAGATGGCGACAGCTCTGACGACGACGGTGACGGTGGTCCGGATCCGGAAGTCGCTCGCGAGAAGTTTGGCGAACTGCGTGCCCAGTATGAAGTGACCCGTCTCTCCATTCAGAAGAATGGTCGCGCGCACGAAGATACCCAGGCCGCCATCGCCCAGCTGGCCGATGTATTCCGCCAATTCCGCCTGATGCCCAAGCAGTTCGATCGCCTGGTCAACAACATGCGTGAAATGATGGAGCGCGTCCGCGTGCAGGAACGCATCATCATGAAGCTCTGCGTTGAGCAGGCCAAGATGCCGAAGAAAACCTTCGTCGCGGCCTTCACCAACAACGAGTGTGAAACTGCCTGGTTCGAATACCAGAAGCAGGCTGGCAAAGCCTGGTCTCCCCGTCTGGTTGAAATGGACGAAGATATTCAGCGCGCCATCGGCAAGCTGCAGCAGATTGAAGAAGAGACCGGCCTGTCGATTGCCCAGATCAAGGATATCAACCGTCGCATGAGCATCGGTGAGGCCAAGGCCCGCCGCGCGAAGAAAGAGATGGTTGAGGCCAACTTGCGTCTGGTTATCTCTATCGCCAAGAAGTACACCAACCGCGGTCTGCAGTTCCTGGACCTGATCCAGGAGGGCAACATCGGTCTGATGAAGGCGGTAGACAAGTTTGAATACCGTCGTGGCTATAAGTTCTCGACCTATGCAACCTGGTGGATCCGTCAGGCCATTACCCGCTCCATCGCGGATCAAGCCCGTACCATCCGTATCCCGGTACACATGATCGAGACCATCAACAAGCTCAACCGAATCTCCCGTCAGATGCTGCAGGAGATGGGTCGTGAACCGAACCCGGAAGAGCTGGCCATGCGCATGGGCATGCCGGAAGACAAGATCCGCAAGGTACTGAAAATCGCCAAAGAGCCTATCTCCATGGAGACGCCCATCGGTGATGATGAAGATTCCCACTTGGGCGACTTTATCGAAGATACCACCCTGGCTCTGCCAGCGGATGCGGCGACCAGCGAAAGCCTGCGCAACGCCACCCGCGAAGTGCTGGCTGGCCTGACCGCCCGCGAAGCCAAGGTACTGCGGATGCGTTTCGGTATCGACATGAACACTGACCACACCCTCGAGGAAGTGGGCAAACAGTTCGACGTTACCCGTGAGCGTATTCGTCAGATCGAAGCCAAGGCACTGCGTAAACTGCGCCACCCGAGCCGCTCGGAAGTGCTGCGCAGCTTCCTGGACGAATAGTCCTGACCCTGTGTCAAACTGCTCTGCCAAAGCCCCGCCATGCGGGGCTTTGTTTTGTCTGGCATTTACCCTTGCAACCCTCTTTTCGCCCTCAATCAAGCTGGACAATTAGTCGCCAAGTGGTTGATATGCCTATAGACTGCCCTTTCCTCTTCCCCTATAATCCACGCCGCTAAACGCACAATTTGGCCCCTTAGCTCAGTTGGTCAGAGCAGTCGACTCATAATCGATTGGTCGTGGGTTCAAGTCCCCCAGGGGCCACCAAATTAGAAAAGGCCGCTCATCATGAGCGGCCTTTTTGCATCTACGTATCGGGCAATGTCCAGTGATAAGCTCGATGAGGTCATAGAAAAGACCCGCCATGGGCGGGTCTGGGCAGGGTCCGGATCAGGCGCCTCACTCAGAGACAAGGAGCCTAATGCTGAGCCTCAGGTTTGCTCGTTGCTGCCGCTCTGGATGGATGAGCGACGCCCGATGGCAGGCAGCATCCGGGTAACCAGATTGCTGCGCTGGCGCCAGGAGGTGAAGACGATGGCCAGCAGGTGCAGACCAATCAGCCCCTGCAGCGCCACCACGCACCACTCATGCCACTCGTCAGCCCCCAGTTCAAATCCCGTCTCGGTATTTTGAAACCAGCCGCTGCCAGCGGTGGCCAGCACGACCAGCCAGAGCGCCCACACGGCCAGTTTGCCGCTGCCGTGATGACCCGGTGCCGGAGGCTGCCGCTCACGCATCTCGCGCGCTTGCTGGCGAAAATCCTCACCGCTGGGGATGAGGGCACCAAGGCGAGCGTAGCCACGGGCAAAAGTAAGCCCCCAGAGCAGACGCAAGGAGACCAGCCCAATGGCGCCGTAACCCAGCCACTCGTGCCACTCCTCGCCCGCTTCGTTAACCCAGAGGTTGCCGATGCAGACCGCCACCAAGCCCCAGTGGGTCAGGCGAACCAGCGGATCCCAGCGAAAGGGCTCACCCTTTTTGCTTGGCATATTTGTGGTACTCCTTCTTCAGGTCGTTGACCTTGGCCAGATGTTCGCGCGCCTTGGCCTCATCACCCGCCTTGAGTGCGGCCAGGCTGGCGTCCAGCTCGGTCTGTACCTCGTTCATCCCTTCAAGAAATTTCTCTTTCTTGGCGGCCGGCATGTTCTTCTGCTTGGCCACGTCCAGCTGGGCCTTCATCTCGTTGATGTGCTTCTCCATGGTGGCTGCATCATCAGCCTTGACGGCCTGCTTGTAGTTGAAGCCAATCTTCTTCATCGGCTGTTCCAGATCACCCGCCACGGCAGGCAGGGTCATCAGGCCAAACATCAGGGGCAGCAGCAGGGGGCGGACGGTTTTCAACATGGGATTTCCTTATATAACGACATGCTCGAATTGTTAGGGGTACTTATGAATCCAAACAAGAATTCATCACCAGCATGATGCCATGACTCATGGTGAAACGTTTGTGAAAAATGCTGTTTTTTGTGGCAAATAGTGACAGATATGCCGCGCTTGTTTGCGCTTGGTAACTGATTGAACGCAGGTGACACGCACCATGGGGATGGTTGAAAGCGGTAAACAGGGACAAAAAACCCCGCCGTAGCGGGGTCTGAATCAGCTGGCCATTTGCTGGCGTCAGTTACTCCTGTTCGCGAACAATGGCGCGCCAGCCGATATCCTTGCGATAGAAAACGCCATCCCACTTGATGCGGCCAGCGAGCTGATAGGCACGCTGCTGGGCTTCTGCCACAGTGTGACCGAGGGCGGTGGCGCACAACACGCGGCCGCCAGCGGTCAGGCTGGTATCGCCCTCCAGACGGGTACCGGCATGGAACACCTTCTCACCCGCCACTTCATCCACCGGCAAGCCGCTGATGGGGTGGTTGGTGCTGTAATCGCCGGGATAGCCTCCCGCCGCCAACACCACGCCGATAGCGGCGCGGGGATCATAGATGGCCTCTTTCTGATCCAGCTTGCCTGCGCAAGCGGCCAGGCAGAGCTCCACCAGATCGGACTGCATCCGCAGCATGATGGGCTGGGTCTCGGGATCGCCAAAGCGGCAGTTGAACTCGATCACCTTGGGATTGCCTGCGCCGTCGATCATCAGACCGGCGTAAAGAAAACCGGTGTAGACGTTGCCCTCGGCCGCCATGCCGCGCACAGTCGGCATGATCACCTGCTCCATCACGCGTCGATGTACCTCGGCGGTCACTACAGGCGCCGGGGAGTAAGCCCCCATACCGCCGGTGTTGAGGCCGGTATCACCGTCGCCAACCCGCTTGTGATCCTGACTGGTGGCCATCGGCAGCACGTGCTCGCCATCGACCATGACGATGAAGCTCGCCTCTTCCCCCTCCAGAAACTCCTCAATCACCACCCGGGAGCCCGCTTCGCCAAAGGCATTGCCGGAGAGCATGTCGCGCACCGCGTCTTCCGCCTCCGGCAAGGTCATGGCGACAATCACCCCCTTGCCCGCCGCCAGACCATCGGCCTTGATGACGATGGGGGCGCCCTTCTCGCGCAGATAAGCGAGCGCAGGCTCCACTTCGGTGAAGTTCTGGTACTCGGCGGTCGGGATGGCGTGACGGGCCAGGAAATCCTTGGTGAAAGCCTTGGAGCCTTCCAGCTGGGCAGCGGCAGCAGTCGGGCCAAAGATCGGCTGACCGGCGGCGCGGAAGGCATCCACCACCCCTTTCACCAGCGGCGCTTCCGGCCCGACGATGGTGAGGCCGACCTGTTTCTCTTTGGCAAACGCCAGCAACCCTTCGATATCGGTCGCCTCGATGGCGACGTTCTCGACACCCGGCTCAAGCTGGGTGCCCGCATTGCCCGGCGCCACAAAAACGTGACGTACCAGTGGGGAGTGTTTGGCCTTCCAGGCCAGGGCGTGTTCGCGGCCACCGTTGCCAATGATCAGTACTTTCATCGTATCGCTCGCTTCTATTTGTGGTCACCGGACGGCCACCCGGGCCGTCAGTCAGTGGAAATAGTCAGTTGAAAAGAGACAACAAAAGGGCCGCCATCGGCAGCCCCTGACCCATCAATGACGGAAATGGCGCATGTTGGTGAAGACCATGCACATACCGTGTTCGTCGGCGGCGTCGATCACCTCCTGATCGCGCATCGAGCCACCCGGCTGGATCACACAGGAGATACCGGCCTGCGCGGCAGCATCGATACCGTCGCGGAACGGGAAGAAGGCATCGGAGGCCATCACGGAGCCCGCCACGGTCAGTCCTTCATCCGCCGCCTTGATACCGGCGATTTTGGCCGAATAAACACGGCTCATCTGGCCTGCGCCGACGCCGATGGTCTGGCCATCTTTGGCGTAGACGATGGCGTTGGATTTGACGAACTTGGCCACTTTCCAGCAGAACAGCAGATCCTGCAGCTCGGCCTCGGTCGGCTGACGCTTGCTGACCACGGTCAGGTCACCCAGCGTCACCATGCCGAGATCCCGCTCCTGTACCAGCAGGCCGCCGTTGACGCGTTTGAGGTCAAACCCTTGCGCCGGAGCCGTCCACTGCCCGCATTCGAGCAGACGCACGTTCTGCTTGGCGGCGACCGCATCGCGGGCCTCCTGGCTGACGGTCGGGGCGATGATCACTTCGACAAACTGGCGGGCCACGATGGCTGCCGCAGTGGCGCCATCCAGCTCACGGTTGAAGGCGATGATGCCGCCGAAGGCAGAGGTGGGGTCGGTCTGGTAAGCGCGATCGTAGGCACTCAGCAGGTTATCACCAATGGCCACGCCGCAGGGGTTGGCATGCTTGACGATGACGCAGGCCGGCTCGTCGAACTCCTTCACACACTCCAGCGCCGCATCGGTATCGGCGATGTTGTTGTAGGAGAGCGCCTTGCCCTGCAGCTGGACAGCGCTGGAGACGGAACCCGGTGCGGCATGCTCTTCAGCATAGAAAGCAGCAGCCTGATGGCTGTTCTCGCCGTAACGCATGTCCTGCTTCTTGATGAACTGGCTGTTGAAGGTGCGCGGGAAGCGGGACTCCTCGTCACCCTCCTTGTTGTCACCATAAGAGGGCACCATGGTGCCGAAGTAGTTGGCGATCATGCCATCGTAGGCGGCAGTGTGCTCGAAGGCTGCGATGGCCAGATCGAAACGGGTCGCCAGTTTCAGGCTGTTGCCGTTGGCATCCATCTCGCGAATAACCCGATCATAGTCGGCAGCTTTGACGACGATAGCGACATCTTTATGGTTTTTTGCGGCAGAACGCACCATGGTCGGACCGCCGATGTCGATGTTCTCGACCGCATCGGCCAGAGTGCAGCCCGCTTTGGCCACGGTTGCAGCAAAGGGGTAAAGGTTGACGACAACCATGTCGATGGGGGAGATAGCGTGCTGGGCCATGATGGCGTCATCCTGATCCCGACGGCCGAGGATGCCGCCATGAACCTTGGGATGCAGGGTCTTGACCCGGCCATCCATCATTTCAGGGAAACCCGTGTAGTCGGAGACCTCGGTCACCGGCAGACCCGCCTCGCCAAGCAGCTTGGCGGTACCGCCCGTGGAGAGCAGGGCAACACCACGCTCGTTGAGTGCCTTGGCAAATTCCAGAATGCCAGTTTTGTCAGACACACTCAGCAGTGCACGGCGAATGGGTCGAGCTTGTTCCATCACACTATCGTCCTCAACATAACGGGGACCGTTCCATGGGAGGCGAGGCTCAACACAGAGAGTCCCCAAATAAATGGAAGTGGGGGATTTCGCAAACCACTCTCGCCCCGACATCCGGCAAAAGCGTTTTAGGAAATGCCCGCTTGGTGCGGCGCTCTGTTATGGGCGCGTATTCTACACAAAAAATGTGACCTGTGGTGGATTTTTTGAAACAGCAAAGCCTTATTTGGCGCGGCGTTAAACGTTTTCCACTTGATTTTCTCGAAACGTTTGCACTTTCAGTGTTTTATGGGAAAAAGGGTCGCCAGGAGATGTTTATCTGCCCCTTTTATGCCCTTGGCTGGCAATCCATGGGCAAAGGGGTGATAGTGGATTCCGGTTTTTGTGGCGGCATACATTCAAGGGGAGATAGAGCATGTATCGGATCGGTGAACTGGCCAAGGCGTGCGGGGTCAAGGCAGATACCCTGCGTTTTTACGAGAAGAACGGGCTTATCTCACCGGGGATCCGCAACGAATCCGGCTACCGCCTCTACAGTGAACAGGACAGGCGGCGGCTGGAGTTCATCATTCGCGCCAAGTCGGTGGGATTCTCGCTGGCCGATATCGGCGAGCTGCTCGACCTCGATACCAACAAGGCCAAAGTCACCTGTCAGGAGGTGAAAGCAGTGGCCGACACCAAGCTGGCCCAGGTGGAGCAGAAGATTATCGAACTGACCCGCTTTCGCGACAACCTGCGAGAGCTCTCCAATATCTGCTGCGGCGGCCCCCGCTCGGCGGAGCACTGCGCCATCCTCGAGACGCTGGAATCTGGCGCCCCGGCCCATCACGAGCATCACAGCCACGACCAGCATGACCCGGTTCACGGCTGACATGGAATGCCTGACTGAGCGTGCCTGGCTCAGTGTGACTGACTCGGCGCCGCCGACGCATTGCTCCGGCGGCGATTTGGTGACAAAATCGCCGCGTTTTTAACCGGTGCCAGTGCATCCGGTTGCCGGGCGCTCAGCTGAACAGGCGCTCGCAGCGAAAACCACCATCCAGACACAAGAATCAACACACCAAGAGAAAAGAAGAGGAGCCATCATGGCCAAGATCCGGGTCGACCAACCCGCCCTCCCCCGTGAGGAGCATGCGCAAGGGGGCCACTATGCCCACCAGCGCGGCGAGATAAAGGATAACCATCTGCATGCCCTGCTCTCCGATCCCCTGTTTCGCAGCCGAGTCGAGCGCAACAAGAAGGGCAAGGGGAGTTACCAGCGCAAGGCCAAATTCGGCAAGCGGTGGGAGCCCGGCCAACAGCAGATGATCCGCGTCTGCTGCTGAGCGGGTTTCTACCGACCAAAACAATCAGGGCGCCATTGGCGCCCTGATTGTTTTGACAGAAGAAGCGATTTGGCAACGCCAACTCACAGCCTCAACAGACCGCTCACTCATCCATAAAGAGTTCGAGCAACACGTTGAGATAGCGATGGCCGAGAGAAGTGAGCTGCCAGCTCTCTCCCAAATCCTCGATCAGCTCCTTGCTTTGGGCGATGGCGAGCACCGTCTCCACCCGCTCCAGCGGCAAGCCGGTATAGGCCTCGAACTCCGCCTTGGGGGCCGGTTCAAACAGGCGGAAGCGGTTCATAAAGTATTCGAGCGGCAGATCGTCTGCCGTCACCTGCCACTGCTCGTCCAGATAGGGGCGACTCTTGTCCAGATACCCTTTCGGATGCTTCACCTTGGCGGTGCGCAGGATCTGCTGAGCCGCGAGATCAGTCACCTTGCCGTGAGCACCACAGCCGATCCCCAGATAGTCGCCAAAGCGCCAGTAGTTGAGGTTGTGATGGCACTGGTAGCCCTCTTTGGCATAAGCCGAGATCTCGTACTGGCGATAACCGCTGGCGGTGAGCATGGCGTGGCCCTGCTCGTAGATGTCCCACAGGGTGTCATCTTCCGGCAGCTTGGGCGGTTTGGAGGCAAAGGCCGTGTTCGGCTCTATGGTGAGCTGATACCAGGAGAGGTGCGGCGGGGCGCAGTCGATAGTCTGCTGCAGGTCATAAAGGGCATCGTCCAGACTCTGATCCGGCAGACCGTGCATCAGATCCAGATTGAAGGTGGGCAACTTGATGGCGTGGGCCAGTGCGGCGGCCTTGCGCGCCTCTTCCGGGCCGTGAATGCGGCCGAGGCGGGTCAGCTTCTCCTGCTGAAAGCTCTGCACCCCGATGGAGATACGGTTGATGCCGGCGCGCTGGAAACCGGCGAACTTGTCCGCTTCCACCGTGCCCGGGTTGGCCTCCATGGTAATCTCGCAATCTGCAGTGAGCGGAATGCGGGCTCGCACCCCGTCTAGCAAGGCTTGCATCGCCTCCACCGTCAACAGGCTGGGGGTGCCGCCGCCGATAAAGATCGAGGAGAGTGGCCGCCCCTGTGCCCACTTCAGATCCTGATCCAGATCTTCCAGCAGGGCGGCGACATATTCGAGGTGAGGCAACTCCCCCTTCTGGGCATGGGAGTTGAAGTCACAGTAAGGGCACTTCTGGACGCACCAGGGCACATGAATATAGAGAGAGAGCGGCGGCAGTTGCAGCATGGGGCTTCCAATAAAACGGGGGCTCAAGGCCCCCATTGTAGATGACTATGTGTAATTGACCGTGTGTAACCGACAAGGTGGCGAAGTGACTCAGTGCGCCGCAGCCAGCGCCGCTTTGAGCTTGGCCAGCGCCTGACCGCGATGGCTCAGCTGGTTTTTCAGCTCGGCGGGCATCTGGGCGGCGGTGCAGTCTTGATCCGGCACGAAGAATACCGGGTCATAGCCAAAGCCATGTTGACCGCGCGGCTCGTCGATGATCATCCCTTCCCAGCTCGCCTGACAGATGATGGGGGTGGGATCGTCAGCGTGGCGCATATAGACCAGCACACACCAGAAGCGGGCGCTCTTCAGGTACTCGGGGGCACCTTGCAGCTCACCGAGCAGCTTCTCGATGTTGGCCTTGTCGCCGGCACCCACACCGGCAAAGCGGGCGGAGTAAACGCCGGGGCGCCCTTGCAGCAGATCAACTTCCAGACCGGAATCATCGGCCACGGCGGGCAGACCGGTAATGCGGGCGGCGTGGCGGGCCTTGATGATGGCATTCTCGACGAAGGTGGTACCGGTCTCATCGGCATCGGAGACCGCAAACTCGCTCTGTGGGATCACCTGGATCTTCATATCGGCCAGCATAGCGGCCAATTCCTTCACCTTTTTCTGGTTACCTGTTGCCAGGACAAGCTTGTTCATCGAGCACCTCCGCAAAAATAATCTGCGCATTCTATGCGGCGCAAGCGTTTAGTAAAAGCGTCAATTACACCCGCTGTGATGGGGTTGCGGGGGATTTGCCGCCATCGAATAACCAGCTTTTTAATACATGTTTCCATAATGGAATAACCAAAGTGATTAAATACCATTTCTATTCATTACTGTGAGTCAGTAGACTCGCGCCCCAATTCATTAACCTGGCTGACTAAAGAGGTGACAGATGCCATTGATACTTTTACTCGTACTACTGGTGCTGTTCAGTCCGCTGGCTATCGACATCTACCTGCCCGCCATTCCGCAGATGGCCGAGCAGCTGGGCGCCGAAGTAACCCTGATGCAGGGCACCATCACCTGGTTCCTGTTCAGCATGGGACTGGGGCAACTGCTTGTTGGCCCGCTGGCCGATCGCTACGGTCGCAAGCCCATCGCGCTGGGCGGCGTGCTGCTCTATGGCCTGAGCGCGCTGGGGGCCGGTTTTGCCGCCAGCCTCGGCGAATTGATGCTGGCGCGGGTGCTGCAGGGCTTTGGCGCCTGCGCCACCTCGGTCGCCGCCTTCTCGGTGGTTCGTGACAGCTACGGCCCGAAAAAGAGCGGCCAGATGATCTCCTACCTCAATGGCGCCATCTGCTTTATTCCGGCGCTGGCCCCCCTGCTCGGTGGCTGGCTCACCGCCAAGGCAGGCTGGTCTGCCAACTTCTGGTTTATGGCCGGTTATGCGCTCATCGTCGGCAGCTGGCTGCTGTGGCGGATGCCGGAGACCCGCCCGGAGGAGACCCGCAGTGAAGGGGCCCTCATCAGCTGGTCGCGCTACAGCCCGGTACTACGCTCCCCCAGCTTCCTGTTCAACGCGGCGCTGTGCATGCTGGCGATGGCGGTGATCCTCGCTTATGTCACCGCCGCACCGGTGCAGCTGATGGTGAAACTGGGGCTGGATATGAGCGGCTTTAGCTACTGGTTTACCGCCAACGCCGCGCTCAACATTCTGGCCTGCTTCATGGCGCCGCGCTTTATCGCCAAGGTGGGGCCAAGACGCACCCTTCGCATCGGGCTGCTGGTGTTGATGCTCTCGGCCATCACCCTGACTTTGGCCATGCACATCGAACATCCGCTGGCGATGATGGGGCCGGTATTCCTCTCCAGCATCGGCTTTGCCATGATTCTGGGCTCTGCCGCCGGGATGGCGCTGGCACCGTTCGGCCACTGCGCCGGTACCGCCGCCGCCCTGCTCGGCCTGTTCCAGATGAGCGGCTCCGGCGCGTTGGTTGGCCTGACCGGCGCCCTGATGCACGACCCGCTGAGCCAGTTGGCGCTGCATATGTGGCTGCTGCTGCCGCCTCTGGTGATGCTGATGACCCGGCGCGGCCGCCGCTTGTGTTTGCAATAAATCCTGTGCTCTGATGGGCACACTCAGGGGGCCATCGGCCCCCTTCTCGTTTGTATCGCCTTTACAACGAATGGCCATCCGGCAGAGAGCCTGCGATGGCAACCCCACTCACTCGATGTCAGCGGAGAACTCCCGATGAGCCACACTCTCAACGCAGCCCTGGTGGGCTATGGCTTTGCAGGCAAGACCTTCCACGCCCCCTTCCTCTCCACCACCCCGGGCTTGTCCCTGAGTTGGGTGGTAAGCCGCGATGCCGCCAAGGTGCAGGCCGATCTGCCCGGCTGCCGGGTCGGTTCACTGGAGGAGGTGCTAAGCGATGAGACCGTCGATCTGGTGGTGATCGCCACCCCCAACGACACCCACGCCCCCCTCGCCCGCCAGGCGCTGCTGGCAGGCAAACATGTGGTGATCGACAAGCCCTTTGCACTGGATCTGGCAGAAGCGAAAGCACTGGTCGAACTGGCCGAAAAGCAGCAGCGACTGCTCAGCATCTTCCACAACCGCCGCTGGGACGGGGATTTTCTCACCGTGCGCCGTTTGATTGCCGAGGGGACACTGGGGCAGATCGCCCAGTTCGAGTCGCACTTCGATCGCTATCGCCCCGAAGTGCGCCAGCGCTGGCGCGAAGCGGGTGGCCCGGGTTCCGGACTCTGGTTCGATCTCGGCCCCCATGTGCTGGATCAGGCGCTGCAGCTCTTCGGCCAACCGGACTGGCTACAGGCAGACCTTGCCGGGCAGCGCCCCGGCGCACTGGCGGACGACTACTTCCATGTGGTGCTGGGTTACGGTGCTCTGCGGGTTATTCTGCATGGCAGCTGTCTGGTATCGGCCACCATGCCCCGCTTTGTCATTCACGGCAGTCAGGGCTCGTTCGTCAAATTCGGTATGGATGTGCAGGAAGATCAGCTCAAGCAGGGCTTGCGGCCACCGGCGGCGGATTGGGGCATGGATAGCGAACCCGGTCAGCTCAGCCGCATTGTCGATGGTCAGTTACAGCAGCAGAGCGTGGTGGGTGAGCCGGGAGATTATGGCGCCTACTATCGCGGTGTCTGCGCCGCCATCAAGGGTGAGGGAAGCAACCCGGTGCCAGCAAGTGAAGCGCTGGCGGTGATGGCGCTGCTGGATCTGGCCCGTCAGAGCCACCTTGAGGGAAAACGGCTGCCCTGTCAGAAGCTGTCTGACTAAGGTGCGGGTCTTCGGCCGCTATTGATCAACCTTGACCTTGTTAAACCGCCATAAGATGGCAGCAAAGTGGTGTTTTATTGTGCAATTAGCACCATTTGACGGCATCTTGTATTGATATCAGTCGTTGCAGTGGAGCTTTTTATCCACGGCACGAAAAAATGTCATTGTGATATCCGTTTTCATCGGTAACTAATGGGGCTATATTGCGCCCGCCTGCTGCCTCTCGGCTTCTTGTTTCAATACCGGGCAACGGTGGGCGCTGTGATGGTTGCACAGACCATCTCTCCATATTTATTTGAGGGAATGCACATGAACAAAGTACTGGTAGCCGGTATCCTGGGTCTGATGTTGACTGCTTGCGGTCAGAAAGAAGAAAAAGCTGCCGCTCCTGCTGCTGCTCCGGCCGCCGAAGTTGCTGCCACTGTAGAAAAAGCCGCTAGCGAAGCCACCTCTACCGTAGAGAAGGCCACCTCCGAAGCGACTGCAACCGTAGAAAAAGCTGCTACCGAAGCCGCTACCAAGGTTGAAGCTGCAGTGAGCGATGCCAAGGCCAACTAAGCCTGCACCTCATTCGAAGACGGGTCCGAAGGCAACTTCGGGCCCGTTTTTTTATCTGTCGCTCAGGGGGCCGGATTAATCAGCGAGGTGAGGATGTGATCCTCCCAGCGGCCATTGATCATCAGATACGCCCTCGCGAATCCCTCCCGCTCGAAGCCAAGCCGCTCCAGCAGGGCGCCGCTGCGCTGATTGGCTGGCATGTAGCAAGCCATGATGCGATGCAGATCGTGCTCCCGAAACAGGTAGTCGATGGCGGCTGACAGCACCTCTCTCATCACCCCCTGCCCCTGATGCTGCTGGTCGATGGCATAGCCCAGATGACACGCCTTGAAGACCCCCATCAGGATATTGCTGAAGTTGCAAGTGGCGATCACCCGCTCGCCAGCCGGATCGAGGGCCACCAGATTGACGCCGGTGCCGTTGAAAAACTGGCTGTAGCTGTCCTGCAGCCGGGCATGCCAGTAAGAGAGGGTGTAAAAGTGCTCGTCCCGCAGCGGCTCCCAGGGGGCGAGATGGGCGCGGTTGCGCCGGTAGAAGTCGAGCATCATGGGGGCCTGATCCGGCGACAGTATGGTCAGGTGGGTGCGGGCCGTCTTGATATGTGGCAGCGCCATCAGGACTCCCGCTGTCTTAGCCACTCATCGCGCAGCAAGCTGTAGTGGGCGTGATCCACAATCCGGTTGCCCAACCGCTCTGCGCGCCGGGTCACCCCCTCCTGCTGCATCCCGAGCCGCTCACAGACGGCTCTGCTGGGCTCGTTATCGGTGGCGGCGCTGATCTCCACCTTCTCCATCCCCATCTCCTCGAAGGCGTGGTGGATCAGGGCCTGACAGGCCCGGGTGATGATGCCGTTACCCTGCCAGCGCTCCGCCAGCCAGTAACCGATGACCACCTTGCCAAGATCATGATCGATGCTGTTGTAACCTATGACCCCCACCACCTCCCCCTGATACTCGATGGCAGTGGTGAGCCCCTCACCCCGGGCGAACTTCTCGATGGCACTGCGAATGAAGAGGGCGCTGTCGACGGGGCGCTGGAGCAGTGGCGGCCAGGGTAGCCACTGGGAGAGGTACTCCCGGTTGTCATTGCAGAGGGCAAACAGTTCGCTCGCCATATCGGGCTGCAAGAAGAGCAGCGCAAGCTCGTCGTCCAACTGCCATGAAAACATGGGATTCTCCTTTCAAATCAGTGATCAAATCGCGAACCAGCACCCAATGTAGCCAATCGCCACTGGCCGCGCCAGCCACTTTTACGGCCCCCTCCGGCAGGCTTCGCAGAGGGTGACTGCGCACGATCTCTCCTCCCTCAAAAGAGGAGGGTGGGTGTCTGAAACCGGATAATGCTCTCCACATGACGCCGATAAATGCCCCCAAACGGCACTTTGGCAGATCCTGCTACCCCTTTGTGCTGCGCTGTCACTTTTGACAGGGGGCACTTTCCCCCACCGGCACTAGCTTCAAAACGCCCGACCTTCGGTCGGTTTATCAACCTCATCGATTTAAGGAAAGAAGAGATGAATAAAATTTATCTGGCCGTTGCGCTGGCCTGCTGGGGAAGCGCCGCACTGGCGGCGCAAGAGGTAGAGATCAACGTAACGGCAAACGGCATCCGGGCCATGACAGGCCTCAGTGCCGCGAGTGGTACCTTGCAGCTGGAAGATGGCGAGTTTCGTCAGGTGCGGGTGGTCAAGCTGCCCAACGGCCAGCAGCGGATCCGCTACGAGCAGGTCTGGAACGGCATCCCGGTAATGGGTCAGGTGGTGGTGGCTGACAAGAGCCTGAACGGCCAGCTGCAACAGGCCAGCGGGCGCATGCTGCGCCAGATCGATCAGGATGTGGCAAGCCCGGTCGCCACCCTCTCGCCACAGGATGCCGCCAGCAAGGCCAAGGCGGGCAGCAAGGGGAGCAACGAGCAGGTCAAACTCTACGTGATGCAGGATGAAAACGGGCTGGCCCGGCTGGTTTATCAGGTCTCCTTCATCGCTGAAGGTGACAAGCCAAGCCGCCCCTTCGTCATTCTTGATGCCCAGAGCGGTGAGGAGCTCAAACGCTGGGAGGGGATCAACCACAAGGACGCCACCGGCCCGGGGGGCAACATCAAGACCGGCAAATACGTCTACGGTACCGACTTTGGCCCGCTCATCGTCGATGACAACTGCCGGATGACCAGCCCCAACGTCGATACCATCAACCTCAACCACGCCACCTCTGGCGGTGCCATCCACCAGTTCACCTGCCCGGAGAACCGGGTCAAGGAGATCAACGGCGCTTACTCACCCCTCAACGACGCCCACTACTTCGGCAACGTGGTGTTCGACATGTACCGCAACTGGTACAACACGGCGCCCCTCACCTTCAAACTGAAGATGCGGGTTCACTACAGCAAGAATTACGAGAACGCCTTCTGGGATGGCAGCCAGATGACCTTCGGTGACGGCGCCACCACCTTCCACCCGCTGGTGAGCCTCGATGTGGCGGCCCACGAGGTGAGCCACGGCTTTACCGAGCAGAACTCCGGGCTGATCTATTCAGGACAATCCGGCGGCATCAACGAGGCCTTCTCCGATATGGCGGGGGAAGCGGCCGAGTTCTACATGAAGGGGAGCAACGACTGGCTGGTCGGCGCGCAGATATTCAAGGGAAACGGCTCCCTGCGCTACTTCGAGGATCCGACCCGGGATGGCAGATCCATCGGCCATGCGGCGGATTATCGGGAGGGGATGGATGTACACCACAGCTCAGGGGTCTATAACCGCGCTTTCTACCTGCTCGCCACCAGCAGCGGCTGGAACACCCGCAAGGCATTTGAAGTGTTCTTGCTGGCCAACCGCCTCTACTGGGGCGCCAACACCAACTACCAGCAAGGGGCCTGCGGCGTCAGCCGGGCGACCGCCGATCTGGGTTACAGTCAGGCGGATGTAGCACGGGCCTTCCAGACCGTCGGGGTCGATGCCAGCTGCGGAACCACACCGCCACCGAGTGACAACGTGCTGCAAAACGGCGTGCCGGTGAGCAACCTCGCCGCCAGCAAGGGTGGCAAGCTCAACTACACCCTGAACGTACCGGCGGGCACCAGATCGCTGCAGATCAGCAGCAGTGGCGGCACCGGTGATGCCGACCTCTACGTCCGCTTTGGCAGCGCCCCCACCAGCAGCAGTTACGACTGCCGTCCCTACAAGGGGGGCAATAACGAAAGCTGCTCGTTCACCAATCCCAAGGCGGGCACCTGGCATGTGCAGCTGTCAGGGTTTTCCGCGTTCAGTGGCGTGACCCTCAAGGCCAGCTACTGATCCACCCGATGCGGGCCTTGTCCCGCATCGTTCTACTCATTGCGCCACCGTTTCGCCAGCGTGCGGGCGGTGGCCAACACGGTTTCCCGGGCCGGGTTGGGCCGCTTGCCACCGCGCCACGCCATCATCACATCCCAATGTTCCTGCGGCAGATTGCGCACATCGAGCCTGACCAGCCGCCCCACCTCCAGATCCCGCTTGATGGCCAGCTCCGGCATCAGGGTGATAAACCCGTGTTCCAGCGCCAGATCCCGCGCCGCGCTGGCGGGCTGCACCGCATGCAGGGGGCTGGCCGCCCGTCGCAGCCGCCGCAACTGCTGGATAAAGACGTCACACCCCGGCCCCCATACCTGAGGCGCCAGCCGCTGGTCGGCAATATCCTCCAGGGTGAGGCCGTGACAACCGGCCAGCGGATGCAATGGCGAGGCGATAGCGATAATGGGGGAGCAGCAGAGCAGCTCCATCTGCAGGCCCGCAACCGGCGGACGCTTGAGTACAAAGCCGATATCGGCCTCCCCGGTCAGCAGCGACTGCATGATCTCGCCGGAGTGATCCGTGGTGCAGCGGATCTCGAACGGCTCATCCACCAGCTCCATCAACAGCGAGCCAAACACCACCGAGGTGAGCGAAGGGAGGCTGGAGAGACGGATACAGGGCAGTGCAGGTGCCCCCTGCAGTGCCAACCGTCCTTCACTCAGAGTGGCCAGCGCCGAGCGGGCGGCAGGGAGAAACTCCTCGCAGGCACGGGTCGGCGTCACCCCGCGCCGATGACGCTGAAACAGCGGTGCCCCGAGGCTCTCCTCCAGCTGGGCAATCCGCTGGCTCACCAGCGGCTGTGACCAGCCACGAATGGCCGCCGCCTGACTGAAGCTGCCCAGCTCGGCCACATCCAGCAGCAGTTGCAGATCGTCCAGATCCATAGACATAAATAATCCTGATATGAAATATAGGTAGTTGTCGTCTACCACTATATCTAAACCCTCTCCAGAATGAAGGTATCTGTGAATGAGAGGGCGTTATGGTCGATAGGGCGAGGTTTTGGGGACGCTGGTTTCTGGCGCTGGATACCACACTGGTGATCCTGGGTTTCTTTGTGGTGATGCCGATGATCAGCCTGCGCTTCGTCGATCAACTCGGCTGGGCCGCCGGTCTGGTGGGGCTGGCCCTCGGCCTGCGCCAGCTGACCCAGCAGGGACTGGGGATCTTCGGCGGCTCCCTCGCCGACCGCTTCGGCGCCCGCCCGCTCATCGTCACCGGCATGTTGCTGCGCGCCGTCGGCTTTGCCACCCTGGCCTGGGCCGACAGCGGCGCCATGCTGATCTTCTCCTGCTTCCTCTCCGGACTGGGCGGTTGCCTGTTCGATCCGCCACGGGCCGCACTGGTGATCAAATTTACCCGTCCCCATGAGCGGGGCCGCTTTATCTCCCTGCTGATGATGCTGGAGAGCGCGGGAGCCGTCACCGGTGCCCTGCTAGGCAGCTGGCTGCTGCGCTTTGACTTCACCTATGTCTGCCTGCTGGGTGCCGGGCTCTTCACCCTGGCGGCTCTCTGCAACTGGACCCTGCTGCCCGCCTACCGCCTCTCGGTCAAACCGACTCCGATGCGGGAAGGGTTGGGGCAGGTGCTGGCGGATCGCGCCTTCTGCCGACTGGTGCTGATCCTGAGCGGCTACTACATGCTGTGGGTACAGGTGATGCTTATTTTCCCCATTCTGGTCAAGCAGCTCTCCGGCACCACCACGGCGGTGGGCTGGATGTACAGCCTGGAAACGGCGCTGTCGCTGGCGCTGCTCTACCCTATCGCCCGTTTTAGCGAGCGGCGCTATCGGCTGGAGAGCCGGCTGATGGCGGGTATCCTGCTGATGACGGTGGGGATCGGGCTGGTCGCCTTTGTCAGCACCCTCTCCGGCATCTTCGTGCTGCTGGCCTGCTTCTATCTGGGGATTATCATCTGTGAACCGGCCCGGGAGACCCTGATGACCCGGCTGGCCAACCCCACAGCCCGCGGCAGCTACATGGGCTTCAGCCGCCTCGGACTGGCGCTGGGGGGCATGACCGGCTATGTGGGCGGTGGCTCCCTCTATGACTTCTCGCTGCAACAGGGACAACCGGCCCTCCCCTGGCTGGTGCTGGGCACCATAGGCGTCGCCACCATGTTGCTGCTCTCCCGCTGCTTCTCCCGCCGCCCGGAGCTGGCTATCAGAGCCGCCGCCTGACGCTCCCCCCTGCCTACGGCAGCCCCGCCAACGGTGCTGCCGCTTACCCTATATTCTGCAAGCCATCACAGCAAAAGGTTGCGAATTACAACTTTTACGCTATTTTAGTTGTCATGCACAACTAAAAAGGAAACCACGATATGGATCCCCGTCCCCTGCGCGCCCTGTCGCGCGATCTGGTTCGCGAACTCGGCATGCTCTCCCAGCAGTGCGGCAATCTGGCACTCACCCCCATCGAGGCTCACCTGCTGATCGAGCTGGAAAACGCCCCGGCCACCAATCAGCAGCTGGCAGAAAAGCTGCACATCGACAAATCCAACGCCAGCCGTCCGCTGGCACGCCTCGCCGAGCGGGAGCTTATCAGCTGGCACCCGCACCCCTCCGACGGCCGCAGCAAGGAGGCCCGCCTCACCGTCAACGGTCAGGGGATGCTGCTGGAGTTGCACCGGGAGATGGACGGGGCGATGGAAGAGATGCTGGCGCAGTTGAGCTTGCCCGAGCGGGAGCAGTTGTGGCAAGGGTTACGTCTCTATCGCAGCGCCCTCTCCCGCGCCCGTCGCCAGCGGGGTTACCAGATCCGCCCCATCACGGCGGCGGACAATGCCCAGATCGCCTTGGTGATCCGCGCCGTCTCGGCCGAATATGGCCTCACCGCCGACAAAGGGTATGGGGTCTCGGATCCCAATCTCGACACCCTCTCCCAGAGCTATCAGGGGGAGAAGAGCCGCTACTGGGTTATCGAAGGGCCGGACGGTTCCATCCTCGGCGGTGGTGGTATCGCGCCATTGGCGGGAGAAGAGGGAGTCTGCGAGCTGCAGAAGATGTACTTTATGCCCGCCCTGCGCGGACTGGGCCTTGGCAAGCGGCTGGTGTTGCAGGCACTGGATGCCGCTCGTGGTTTGGGCTATCGCCGCTGCTATCTGGAGACCACTGAGGTACTGCGCGAAGCCACCAGCCTCTATGAATCACTGGGCTTTGAACACCTGCCCGGCCCCCTTGGCTGCACCGGCCACGGGGATTGTGAGATCTGCATGGTGTTAGACCTAGCGCTCTAAAGTGATAGCGGCAAGCAGGAGTCTCCCCTGCTTGCCGCTTCGTTTACTGCGGCAGCGCCACTACCCGGAATCGCTCCAGCACCAGCGTGGCGTGCTCATCAAATTCTCTCCCTTCCGCCTTCATCTCGCGTTCGAAGAAAGCCTTGTGCGCCTCGTGCCACCAAGCCAAAGAGCCATCTCCCTCCCCTTCCTCGGCGGCAAACGCAGCATCAATCTCATCGAATGGACACAAGGTGACTGACACCAGTTCAACCAGAGCCTTGGGCAGACCACTCCAGTCGGTTACCACCAGTAGGTCCCCCTGTTCCGGCATCCGCTCGCCCTTCTCCAGATACCAGTAAGCGAGGCTACAGGTTGCTCGCTTGCGGCCTGCTGCTACCAGCGCGGCACAGAGGTTGGCATTGTGTGCATCAGCACAGAAGTAGTCCGCTGAGACATGACGAGCCCGTGCTGCCACCGGCAGGGATAACAGATAACTCTCAGCCAGAGCCGAGCAGGCAGGATTCATCGATTCAACCATCACCTCTCCTTGATGCATAAAAAAATCCCGCCATCTGGCGGGATTTGGTAAGCAGTATCAGTGCTCGCGAGTCTGGCGGAACTCCACGTCGGGGTGACGCTCCTGTGCCAGGCGCAGGTTGACCATGGTCGGCGCGATATAGGTGAGGTTGTCACCGCCATCGAGGGCCAGGTTGACCTCGTTCTTGCGCTTGAACTCTTCGAACTTCTTGACGTCGGTCCCTTCCACCCAGCGGGCGGTGGAGACGTTGACCGCCTCGTAGATGGCCTCGACGTTGTACTCGCTCTTCAGACGAGAAACCACCACGTCAAACTGCAGCACACCGACCGCACCGACGATGAGATCGTTGCTGATCAGCGGACGGAACACCTGTACCGCACCCTCTTCGGAGAGCTGGACCAGCCCCTTGAGCAGCTGCTTCTGCTTGAGCGGATCGCGCAGGCGGATGCGGCGGAACAGTTCCGGTGCAAAGTTCGGGATACCGGTGAACTTGAGATCCTCACCCTGGGTGAAGGTGTCGCCGATCTGGATGGTACCGTGGTTGTGCAGACCGATGATGTCACCGGCGAAGGCGTCTTCCGCCTGCTCACGGTCACCGGCCATAAAGGTCACGGCATCGGAGATGTTCACATCCTTGCCGATACGCACGTGGCGCATCTTCATGCCCTTGCTGTAAGTACCTGACACGATACGCATAAAAGCGATACGGTCACGGTGCTTCGGATCCATGTTTGCCTGGATCTTGAATACGAAACCGGAGAACTTCTCCTCGGTCGCCACCACTTCGCGGCTCTCGGCCTTGCGCGGCATAGGAGACGGCGCCCAGTCAGTCAGGCCATCCAGCATGTGGTCAACACCGAAGTTACCCAGTGCGGTACCGAAGAAGACCGGGGTCATCTCGCCAGCGATAAAGGCATCGTGATCGAACTCGGGAGAGGCGCCCTGCACCAGCTCCAGCTCGTCACGCAGTTGCCGGGCCAGATCTTCGCCGACGGCGGCATCCAGATCCGGGTTGTTCAGCCCCTTGACTACACGCTTCTCCTGAATGGTGTGGCCCTGACCGCTCTGGTAGAGATAGGTCTCATCCTTGTAGAGGTGATAGACACCCTTGAAGGATTTGCCACAGCCGATTGGCCAGGTGATCGGGGCGCACATGATCTTCAGCTCGCGCTCCACCTCGTCCATCACTTCCATCGGATCGCGCACTTCGCGGTCCAGCTTGTTCATGAAGGTGAGGATAGGGGTATCACGCAGACGGGTCACTTCCATCAGCTTGCGGGTCCGGTCTTCAACACCCTTGGCGGCATCGATGACCATCAGGCAGCAGTCGACCGCGGTCAGGGTACGGTAGGTATCTTCAGAGAAGTCCTCGTGACCCGGGGTATCGAGCAGGTTGACCAGACAATCGGCATAGGGGAACTGCATCACCGAGGTGGTGATGGAGATACCACGCTGCTTCTCCATCTCCATCCAGTCGGATTTGGCGTGCTGGCCCGAGCCACGGCCCTTGACGGTACCGGCGCGCTGAATGGCCTGTCCGAACAGCAGGACTTTTTCAGTGATGGTGGTTTTACCCGCATCCGGGTGCGAAATGATCGCAAAAGTGCGTCTCTTGGAGACTTCACTCAGAAATTCAGCTGACATAATTCAACGTTCTTCTATTGAGCGGTGGCATCAGCCACCGTGGGAATAAATCCGGAATGCCGCTCACGGCACATGTATACGCAACGAAAGCCACGCCAGCTGGCGTGTTGCCAACCTGGTGGAGAGAGGGAGGAGGGTTGCGTTACATGGGTCTTATCGCCTGAGTCAAAGCAAAATTGCGCGACATTATACCCGCGCGAGTGAAAAATACCCAGTCCGTCAGTCGTCTGTTTCCACCCGGTTGCGCCCGGCCCCCTTTGCCCGGTAGAGAGCCTCATCCGCACGCCGGATCAACGCGGCCAGATCCTGATCATCATCGCGCTGGCAGGCACACCCGATGCTGATGGTCACCGGATGGGACAAACCGGGCAACGCCCGTTGGCCGACCCTGGCGCGGATACGCTCAGCCAAACGGGACGCCTCCTCCAGCCCCGTCTCCGGCAGCAGTGCTAAAAACTCCTCTCCACCGGTACGGCCCAGCAGATCCTGCTGCCGCAACTCTCTTGCCACCATTCTGGATACCCACTGCAGTACCCGATCTCCCTGATGATGACCCAGCGAATCGTTGATCCGCTTGAAGTGATCGATATCAAAAAGCAGCAGAGAAAAGGGCATTTGCTGCCTGCGGGCCAGCTCAAAGTGCTCGCGCCCATCCACCAGCACCCGACGCCGGTTATCGATACCGGTCAGCTCATCGGTAAAGGCCAACCGATGCATCCGACGATTGCGCTCCAGCAACCACCTCATCGTCAGCAGAGCCACTCCACCGCAGAGCACCATCACCACCAGCAACCAGAAGCGACGCTCCTTGATCTGCGCCAGCTCCTGCCGCTGCAACTGCTGCTCGACCCGCAACCGCTTGTTCTCTTCCGCCTGGCGGGTCAGTTCAAACTGGCCGCGCACCCAGGCTGTACTCTGCTCTCGCTGCATCTGGTCGAGGCGCTGCTCTTGCACCAAATGATCCCGCAAGGCCGCCAGCGCAGCCGGATAGTCCCCTTGCAGCTCGAATGCTTCGCTGCGCACTGCGTAGAGATCCATCAGGTAACGAGTGTGCCCCTCAGCCTTCAGGATCGGTTCAATCTTCGCCAGTGCGCTCAAGGCCGGGGCCGGATCCCGCATTTTCACCTGCAGTTTGGCCATTACCAGCTCGAGATGGGCGTGGAGGATAGGATCAACTTCAGGGGTGAGCACGCCTGCTGCCTGCGCCAGCAAGCGTCCGGCCTGCTCCAGGCGCGCCAGACCGAGCAGAGCCTCCGCCAGCATCACTTGACGATCCGCATGTTCAATCCGGTACTCGGGTTGTTGCAAAAAGGCGAGACTACGTTCGAGCTCCTGCTGCGCTTCCTGATAGCGCCCCGTCTCCAGATAGACCAGAGCCAGCTGCTCTCTCATCCTGGCCAAACCGAACCCGTCATGGTTGTGGGCAAAGTGTTCATGCAACCGGTTCAGGGTAGTGAGAGCCTCGGCATAGAGACCCATGCGGCGAAACGCGGCGGCAATCTCGAGCTGCGCCCGGTTATACCAGGTGGTCAATCCCAACCGTTCGTAGATGTCGTGCGCCCTAGTGAGATCCACCAGCCCCTGCCCTGACGCCCCCTGAAACGACAACATGGCTCCCCGGTGGGACAGCGCCAGCGCCTCCAGCTTGAGCACAGCGGCCTCCCCTGCCAACCGCAGCCCCTCATCATAATCCCGACGGGCTTGTGCCACCTCGCCGAGCAGCTGATTGAACCAGCCACGACAGATGAGCAACTCGGCAATGGCTGCGTCATCTCCCCGTTGTTGAGCCAGCACCAGTTGGCTGTCGGCATACGCAATCGCACGGCGAGACGCCTGGATGTCATCGGCAGATTGGGCCCAGCAAGCCAGACGACTGATCCGCATCAGCTGGGACGGTGGATAGTCGCTGCCATCCCGCAGCAAGCGAGCAACGCGCTCCCGCAGCAACTCGATAGGCTGATGGACCTGCTCCATCTCCTCCAGTTCATTTTCCAACTGCTCGGGGGACAAGGGTCTGGCTGCCAGCCCGAATACCGCCAGCAACAGCAGCAAGGCAAGTCGGCTCATAAACACTCCGGATGAATGGGGAAAGAGCAGCAGGCGACCCGATACCGGAAAATCACCCTGTAACAACGGCTGTAAAGGCTACCGCAAGGAGAGAGGACTTGAATGGGTTTCATCTCACATTTTACAGCAATATCATAACGTTGGAATGAGGAGGGGGATACAGAGCGAAAGAGGGGGCTGGCTCCCTCCCGGTAACTAATGATGCTGCCAGCGCCGCAGTAGCCGGCCGCGCAGACCGCAATCGAGCAGCCAGCTGTTGTCAAAGACCCGCAACAGTGCCGGTTTGGCGTGCCGGGACATGGCCACTGCGTGAAAGCGGGTCTGGCGCTGGCGATAGCGGTTCATCTGCTCGAGCAGGGCATGGGGCAGACTCTGAGCGATAAAGTCCGAAATAACCAACACATCTGCCTTGGCAAAGGCAGGATCATCGAGTTTGACCAGCGCCTTCTCCAGACAAGGCACCAGATCGGTACCACCGTGAAAGCTCATGGAGAGGAAGCGCTCCGCCTTGTCCAGTCCGGTATCGGCGGTGATCTCAAGGGTCGCCACCTCGGTAGAGAAGAGCATCAGGTAGCAACCGCGCTTCTCATCCATCGCCACCTTGAGCAGCGCAAGAAAGAGTGCCTTGGCACACTCCTCGGGATAGCCCCCCATGGAGCCGGAGGTATCGACACAGACGATAAAGGGGCCCCGCTGCTGCAACTGCTGCCCCCCCTGCTCCGGGGTGCGCAGCATGATGCGCTGGCGCGGCAAGGTGCCGCGTGACTGGTAACTGAGCAGGCGCCGCTCCAGATAGCGGCGGTAGAACTCCAGCTCCAGCTCCGGCAGCCCCAGCATCACCGCCTCGCTTGGCAGTAGCCGCATCAGGTCGCTCGCCTGGTGGATGCCCACCAGGTCGTCCGGCACATCGTCGCTGGGGGCGGGCTCCAGCTCCAGCACCTGAACCGGTGGCACCGGCTGCTCCTGCGCCCGGCGATCCCGCTCGCTACGCCCGAGCAGAGCGGCAATCTCCGCCAGCAAGGGCTCGCGCTGCAACATACGGGCGTATTGCTTGACCAGCACCAGACTGCGTTTGTGCCAGTGCCCCTGCGCCAGATCCCAAAGACCACCGGCTGAGATCTGGTTCGGATCGAGGGCATCGGCCAGGGTGCGGCTCGCCAGCAGCTGATCTTCAATCTCCTGACGCTGCTTCTCCCGCTCCGCCTCGGCGATCTGCTGCTGCAGTTGCAGCAGGCTCCCCACCAGACTGGCGCGCCACTTATCGATAAAGAGCTGGCGCAGCCCCTCGGTGGGGTGAGCCATCAGCTGGCGAACCAGCGAACGGGCCTCACCGGCAAAGGGGCTGTAGTGATCCAGCGACTCCAGCAGGGCGGGCAAACGGCCTATCAGTTCGGTCATCGGCAACTGCCGGTGCGCCTGATAGAGCAGGTACTCCTGCTCCAGCGCCACCGGCACCGGCTTGTGACGGATCTCCTCGCCAAGCTGCTCACCCCAGCTCTGCAGGCGCTTTTTCAGCAGCTTGCCCTGCAGCGGGGAGCGCTTGATGAACTCGGAGATCTTGGGCGACGCAGCAAGCAAAAGAGCCACCTCCCCTGCCAGCTCCCCTTCACCGATCAGGAGCCCCAGATCCAGCATGCCAATCTCAAGCATGAGCGCTCCTTACTCGTCCAGCCTTGGCAACCGCTCGCGCCACTGTGTCAGCTCGCCGCGCAGCAGTTCAAGATCCCGGCTCAGCACGAAGAAGCTGTCTTCCACCTGTTGCAGCCAGCGCTGGGCAATAAAGAGGTGCTGCCGATGACGATCGAACAGAGTGCGCTGCTGTTTAAGCTCCTGCACCACCTTGCCAACCTGGGCAAGCAGCTCATCGAGCGCTTGCAGCCAGGGCTCCAGCACCACCTCAGGGATGGCGTTGCGCTCCATCAATACCAGCGGGATCTGCTGGCGCTGGATATCGAGCACCTGCAGGCGCAGCTCATCGTCAAGTACCAGCTCGTAGTGTCCCTCTTTCGGGTTGCCATATTGATAACCCACCAGCGCCTCACCGGTCGGATGCCAATGGGAAAGCAGGGTACGATCGAACACCAGGGTGCTGGTGAGACGCTCGGGATCGCTGCCATCCAGCGGGGCCGGGGTGAGCAGATGGAAGTGCACCTGCTTGCCAAAGGGTCTGGCGTTGGCGAGGGGGATCTCGATCCCCCTCGCCCGTCGGCCAAACCACTGCTTGCGCTTGCGCGCCTTGCAGCAGAGACGTTGTGCCACGCCCTGTTTGAGCTGTTTGAATTGATCCCGCAGGGCAAGCAGCTGGCGGGTCAAGGCCAGTTGCTGATAACCGTAGAGACGGGAGAACTCGGTCATCATCTCCAGCAGGGCGGTGCGGGACTCCTCGTCATGCCAGAGACAATCCTTGAACAGCAGCAGATCCACCGGTGCGACCTCATCGCGGCCATTGAAGAAGGCGCTCGCCTTGATGAGCCGTACCGCCTTCTTCCAGCGGCGATCCGACACATAACAGCGATGGGCCAGCTGGCTGTCTAGCTGCTGGCGCAGCTGATAGATAAGTTCGAAACAGGCATCCGGCAGGCGCACCTGCTCAATCTGGCTCTGCCACTGCTCGTACTCATCCCCCCGGATCTGCAGGGATTCCGGCAGATTCTGGTGGGCGTGACCGTCGCTGGCCAGCATGGATTGAAAGTTGGCTTTCTCCTGCACCCGGTCCATCCAGATCCGCACCAGCATCCGGTCGTAGAGCGCTTCCAGCCCGCTGTCCGGCGCCGGCAGCTCGTTGGAGGCGGTCACCAGCAGCCGCATGGGGATGGGATGCTGGCTATCACCATTGCGGAACTGCCGTTCGTTGATGGCGGTGAGCAGGGTGTTGAGAATGGCGGGACCCGCCTTCCAGATCTCGTCGAGGAACACCACCTCAGCCTCCGGCAGATAGCCGGCAGTGAGGCGCAGGTATTTGCCATCCTCTTTCAGCGCCTGAATGGAGAGGGGGCCAAATACCTCCTCCGGTGTGCTGAAACGGGTCATCAGATATTCAAAGTGGCGGGCGTCGTGAAAGGCCAGCTTGAGGCGACGGGCAATCAGACTCTTGGCGATACCGGGTGGCCCCAGCAAGAAGACACTCTCACCGCTGAGGGCTGCCAGCAGACCGAGGCGCAGGGCATCCTGCCGTTCATAAAGCCCCTCACCAAGGGCTGCCAGCAGCCGGGGCAGGCGCTCCTGGATGGGAACAAGACGCGCAGGGTTCTGGGCTTGAGCTAAAGACGACATAGAGAGTGTTCCGAAGCTGGGATGATGTTAGCCCCAAGGCGTGATATCCATTTGCTCGACCTTGGGTTTTGTCTTGTTATGATGTTTATTCTGGTATCTCTTGCCGCACAATACCCGCCTCTGGCAGGAAAAAACGCAAAGGCAGTGCGATACCGTATCGGCAGCGTGCTGCGCCCATGCATAGCCAGTGTCGTGATGGCACCATGCCCGCATGCGCCAGATGATGCGTTGCAAAGGGTGCAGCAAAAGCGGTTCGAGTGTACCCTGCGCAACACAATTTTCCCCAACGCAGATCAAGAGTGAGTCGCCCCAGATGCAAGATCCCGTTCGTCAGAGCATGTTGGCCCGCATGGGCATTCAAAGCTGGCAACTGCGTCGTCCGGCATTGCTGGGTGCAGATCTCGTACCCGAGCTTGCGCAAGATGCCGTGCAGCCCGACCAGACAGCACCGGCCACCCGCGCTCCGCTGCCCAGCGGCAAACTCTGGTTGCTGGCGCCTCAGCTGCCTGCCACCACGCTGCTGGCGGATATCTGCCAGCTGCTCGGCATGACCCCCGACGAGGTCTCACTGCTCAGCGAGCTGCCACCTGCCAACCTGCAAACGGCGGATGCCTCACCGCTGCTCTGGCTGACGGAGGCCAACCCGGAACGACCCGATGCGTTGATCTGCCCGCTGGCCCCCAGTGCCGCACAAAAGCGCGCCCTGTGGCAACAACTACGCCGACACCTGGCGAACAGTACGGCATGATCCTGCATCATGCCTTCAACGCCCTCTTGGAAGCCGCTCTTTTTACCTGATTTTACAAAAGTCGTCTTTGCCAACCCCGACATCCTCCACCCAGTCACCCGGAGTCAACATGCCTGAGTTTCGTCCCCTGCTCGAAGCCGATTTCGACCTTGTCTATCCCATAGAGCAGGCCGCCCACAAGGAGCCCTGGAGCCAGGCCAACCTGCTATCCTGCTTCGGTCCTCGCTATCTCAACGGCTTGATGCTGGTCGATGGTCGCCCGGCCGGCTTCTATATCTCGGATCTGGTGGCCGGAGACAGCTCGCTGATGAATATCTGTGTCCACCCCGAATTTCAGGGCAAGGGGTTGGGACGGACACTGCTGCAAGCCTACCTGACTCGCAGCAAACAAGCCGGGGCAGAGGCCTGGTTTCTCGAGGTGCGGGCAGGCAACCAGACCGCCATCAACCTCTACGAGAGCGCCGGCTTTGCCGAGTATTGCCGCCGCGCCGACTACTACGGCACCGGCAATGATCGGGAAGATGCAGTACTGATGTCCCGCCTGTTCGACTTCAGCTGATCCCGCCTCAATCGAGGGGGGCGTTATCCATCGCCGGATCCTGCAAGGAGAGAGTGGTGTGAACCACCGCCTCGAATCCGGCGGCGGAAAGCGGCATATAGAAGCCCCGCAGCCAGGTTTTCCCCGGCATCCAGATCTGCTGTATATCCACCACTATCTTGATCGGTTTGAGGGGTTGACCCGGCTGCTGGATATAGATGCCGGGCGGTGTGGCCACCTTGGGAAAACGGCGCAGGATCTGTTCACTACCATCCCCCTTGCCCGGATTGAGCCGCACCTTGACCAATCGGCTCAACGGCACTCTCATCTCTTCACTGCGCCAGAAGCGTTCGTTCAATGCCTTGCAGCGACGGCACTTGGGGGTCTCCAGCACATAGAGCAGCGGATAGCCCAGCGCCAATGCCTGCTGTTGGGCCTGCTGGTATCCCTCCGCCCCTTCATACCAGGGATTCGCAGGCTGCTGTGTCTTGCCCAGAAAGTACCAGGCCGCCCCGCCCCCCACCATCATGAGCCCGATCACGGCCAATGCCCCTTTCATCCATAGATTCATATCGTTAACTCTCCCTTTGCTCCTTTGCAGTATCGGCCAGTCTGCGCAAAGGGAGAGCTATTTGCGCTCTTTGTGATCCAAGACAAACGGCGAACACTTGTAAGCTGTAATGTTGAAGTTTAAACTCTAGCCCGATTTTTAGTGCCCTCGCGGGCGTACAACTGTAATTAAAGGATGTTTAACTGATGCCGAAGCTTCATCTGGTTCGACTGATGCGTGAACGTATTGCCCAGCTTGGCAACAAGGCTGCCCTGCGGGTTCAGCAAGATGGCCAGTGGCGCGCCATCGGCTGGCGTACTCTGGGCCAGGCCATGGACTACTGCGCACAGGCGCTGATCCGTGCCGGCCACCAGCCAACCGAGATGGTCGGCATCTATGCCCGCAACATGCCGGAATGGACGCAGGCCGATCTCGGCATCTTGGCCGCCCGCGGCGTCAGCGTCCCTATCTACCCCACCAGCACCCTCGATCAGCTGCGCTACATCGTCAAAGATGCCGGCATCAAGGTGCTGTTCGTTGGCGAACAACCTCAGTTCGATCAGGCGCTGCAACTGATTGAAAGCGGCGAGATCCGCCAGCTCATCGCCCTCGACGGCAACGTCAACCTGCGCGGCTGCGAGCAGGCGAGCCACTTCCAGACATTTCTGGTCTCCGGCAACCATCAGCCCAGTGAGCAGGAACTGCGAGTACGGGAAACCCAGTACCGGATGGATGACCTGCTGACCCTGATCTATACCTCCGGCACCACCGGCGAACCCAAGGGGGTCATGCTCGACTTCAGCAACATCGCCGCCTGTTTCGAGATGCACAACAGCCGCCTCGACCTCAATCAGCAGGATGTGTCGCTCTGCATGCTGCCGCTCAGCCACGTGTTCGAGCGGGTATGGAGCTATTACGTGCTCTACTGCGGCGCCGAGAACGTCTATATCCGCGATCCGCAGAAGGTGATGGATGTGATTGGCGAGGTGCAGCCGACCGTGATGTGCGCCGTGCCGCGCCTCTACGAGAAGGCCTATGCCATGATCCAGGCCAAAGTCGCTCAGGCTCCGGCTCTGCGGCGCGCCCTGTTTGGCTGGGCAACCCGTGTCGGCAAGCAGATGGTTGCCACCCGTCAGACGGGCAAGTCCGCTTCCCCGCTGCTCTACGGCCAGCTCTGGCTCGCCGAGCGACTGGTGTTTCGCAAGCTGCGCGCCCGCTTTGGCGGCCGCACCCGCTTCCTGCCGGTGGCGGGCGCCCGTCTGGCCGACGATGTGAACCTCTTCTTCCAGGCGATGGGGCTCAACCTCAAGTACGGCTACGGCATGACCGAGACCACTGCCACCGTCTGCTGCTACGAAGACAGCCAGTTCAAGCTCGGCTCCATCGGCACGGCACTGAACGGCATCGAAGTGAAGCTGGGTGAGAACAACGAGCTGCTGGTGCGCTCCCCCACAGTGATGCGCGGCTACTACAACAAGCCGGACGCCACCGCCGAAGTGATGACCGAGGATGGCTTCCTGCGTACCGGCGATGCCGGTGAGCTCGACAGCCAGGGCAATATCTACTTCACCGAGCGCCTCAAGGAGCTGATGAAGACCTCCAACGGCAAGTACGTGGCCCCGCAACTGGTGGAAGGGACCATCGGCAAGGATCGCTTTATCGAGCAGATCGCCATCGTCGCCGATGCCCGCCACTTCGTCTCGGCGTTGATCGTCCCCTGCTTCGAGTCGCTGGAGGAGTACGCCCGCTCCATCAACCTGCAGTACCAGTGCAAGACCGAGCTGCTGCGCCACTCCCGGGTAATGGAGTTCTTCGAAGCCCGCATCGCCGATCTGCAAAAAGAGCTGGCCAAGTTCGAGCAGGTGAAGAAGTTTACCCTGCTGCCGAGCGCCTTCTCCATGGAGCTGGGTGAACTAACCCCCACCATGAAGCTGCGCCGCAAGATCATCGAAGCCAAGTACCAGAGCGAAATCGAGGCCATGTATAACCACGTCTGATATCGCTCAGGTTCAGATGTCTAGTCCTGAAATAGGTTTACACATTTTCAACTAGCATTTTTCTACTCAGAACCCTCTATGTACCGCATCGGGGGTTCTGTATTTCAACGCATGATGCGGCCGCTCCACGTTGTAAATATCCACCGCTTCACGCACCATTTCCCGCGCTTGCGTCAAATCCTGCGGGCTTTGCAACAATAACTCTCCTTTCAAAATCCCGTTCACCCGCTCCGCCAACGCATTCTGGTAACAGTCATACCCATCCGTCATCGAGCATTTCACCCCGTACCGTTCATGTAATGACTGATACAGTCCCGAGCAATACTGCACGCCGCGGTCTGAGTGATGGATGAGTTCACCGTCGCCACGCCGTTGCTTCAGTGCTTTCTTGAACGCCATCGCCACCGACTCGGCGTGCATCCCTTCGTGCACGTGATGGCCCACTATCTTGCGTGAGTAGGCATCCGTCACCAGGCTCAGGTACAGCGGCCCGCTCCTGGCTGGCAGATAGGTGATATCAGCGACCCAGACCTGCTCCGGGGCCACCGGTGTGACCTGCTCTGGCCCCGCCTTGAGCAAGTTGGGATGACGGTAGAAACGGTGAAAACTGTGGGGGGTCTTGTGATACGCCCGCTTAGGTTGCACTAGCAAGCGGTGCTCGGCCAATATCTGAAACAGCCTGTCCCGCCCGACCTTGAGCCCGCCATCATCCTGACCCTGGAGCAGATAATGCAGCTTGCGAGTGCCCACCCGAGGTTGTCGCAGTCGAACCTGACGCACGAAGCGCACCACCTGCAATCCCTGTGCATGGCGCTCGTCGGCGACCCAATTGCGCTTGTAGTAAGCCTGCCGGCTTATCCCCAGAAACAGGCAAGCCCTGACAATGCTCAGCCTTTCGACTTGCCGCTACGAGAGGACTTGCCGGGTCGCTTTTTTACGATAGAGACGCCGTAGTCATTCTTCAGTACATCGACAACGGCCTCAAAGAACTGGGCCTTCTGACTCATCAGCGCCAGCTGTTGCTCAAGTTCCTTGATACGCTGTTCGGGTGTCTGGTTGTCGGGGTCAGGCATGGTGATGCTCCTGCCGGCACGTACAGAAGCCCCCTGGCTCCAATCTTGCCGACCATGTTTACGCAACCATACCAGAACGGTGGAGCGGCCCTGAATGCCATAACGCACCTGAGCCTGTTTGTAGGTGAGCTCGCCTTTTTCAATCTGCTCGACCAGTGCCAGTTTAAAAGTCAGCGAGTAATCGCGCTGTGTCCGTTTCACACCTTGTCCCATCGGGCTCTCCATTTATTGGGGGGAAAGGTGTAAACCATATTCAGGACGGGACAAGAGAAATAAAAAAGCCGCTCACTCGAGCGGCTTTTTGCTGGCACTTGGGTCGGAACGAACCCGCCTTCAGGCCGTGGTGGTACTGGTACCGAAGTAGTCGGCCAGGAAGTCATCGAATGACAGGCTGTCGCTGCGCTCGCGCTCCCGTTGTTTGGCCAGGGAATCCTTCGCCTCACCGGCAAAGTAGGCCTCATCCCAGTATTGCAGCTCCCCTGCCAGCAGCTCCTCGCGATAGCGGGTCGCCAGCTTGTCGCCGTAACAGCCGTTATCCTTGCCACTCTCCAGCAGCTCCTTGAGCATGCGGGCGGAGTAGGTCAAATCCGGATTGAGCAGCTTCTCACGGTGCATTGCCAGCGTTTTGCGATAGTGGTTACGGCCGCAGCAGCGATCCAGCAATTCGGCCACCTGAGCCAGCTCGTCGAACAGCTTGAGGCCGTACTCTTTGAGGCCAATGGCATGACCCTGCTCGTCCTCCAGCTCGAGGCCGGGACGACGTCCCTCCAGCACCACCTTGTTCTGGTTGCGGCGGTTGCGGGCAATCTCCTCGTCACTCAGCACCGGAGAGGGGCGCAACAAGCACCAGACCAGGAACAGATCGAAGAAGCGGATCTGGTCGGCATCGATACCGAGCGGGGTGAAGGGGTTGACGTCCACGGTGCGCAGCTCGATGTATTCGATGCCGCGCTGATCCAGCGCATCCGAGGGCTTCTCGCCGCTGCGCGGGGTGCGCTTGGGACGGATTGGAGCGTAGAGCTCGTTCTCCAGCTGCAACACGTTGTCATTGAGCTGACGATACTCCCCATCCACCTTGACCCCGATCTTGGCAAAGTCGGGATTGTGGGTGTTGATGGCGCGGCGCAGGCTGCTGACATAGGCTGGCAGGCTGTCGTGGCTGATCTTGAGCCCAGCCTGGGCGCTGTTGGTGTAACCGAGATCGGAGAGACGCAGCGCGGTGGCGTAAGGCAGATAGAGGGTGCCCTTGCCGGTCTTCTCGAACGGCAGGTTGCTCTTGCGCCCTTTGAGGAAGGATTCGCAGATGGCCGGGGAGGCGCCGAACAGATAGGGCACCAGCCAGCCGAAGCGGTAGACGTTGCGAATAAGCCCCATGTACTTGTCGGAGATAAAGCGCTGGCTGCAGCACCCTTCGCACACCAGATCCTGCCACTCGCTCCAGAAGCTGTCGGGCATGGAGAAGTTGAAGTGCACCCCGGCGATCACCTGCATCAGGCTGCCGTAGCGGTTCTTCAATCCCTGACGGTAGAGGGTCTTCATCTTGCCGATATTGGAGCTGCCGTACTGGGCCAGCCGGATGCTCTCTTCCCCACCGACGAAGCATGGCATGGAGAGCGGCCAAATCCGCTCGTCACCCAGATGCTGAATCACATGGTGATGGATGTCGCCGAGCTGCTCCATCAGGCTGTCGATGGAGTCGGTGGCCGGGGTGATGAACTCCAGCAGGCTCTCCGAGTAGTCGGTGGTGATATTGGGATGGGTCAGGGCCGAGCCCAGCGCCCGTGGATGGTCACTCTGGGCGAGTCGGCCATCCGGCGTGATGCGCAGGCATTCACGTTCGATCCCGCGCCGGATCCCCTTGAGCGCGGTGAGGCGCTCCGGTGATCCCAACGCATTCAGCAACTCGGTGAGCGACAAGCTTGTTGTAGTCATATTCACGGCTCATGTGAGGCCGCCCCATCCGGGGCGGCTCTTGATTTTTATAAAGCGTCAGTTACGGCAACTGCAGCGGATAGATGGGAAGATGAAGCTCCTTCAGGGGTTTTTCAAGCTTTTGCTTGTCTCCCACCACCACGATCACCATGTCGGCCGGATTGAGCCAACGGGCGGCACTGGCCTTGAGCGCCTCGGGCGACACCGTTTTGATCAGGTTGTTCTGGGCCTGCACATAGTCCGGTTTCAGGTCATACATCACCATCTGCAGCAGGAAGCCCGCCTTCTGGCCCAAGGTCTCGTAAGAGAGGGCATCCTGCTGGGAAACCGCGCTGCGCATATAGGCCAGCTCGACCGGGGTCGGGCCGCTCTTGCGGTAGTTGTCCATCTCCTTGAGGAACTGGCGGATGGCATCCACAGTCGCATCGGCCCGCACATTGGCGCCTGTGGCGAAGGTGCCCACCTCGCGGTTGGCGGAGAAACCCGAGCTGGCACCATAGGTGTAACCCTTGTCTTCCCGCAGGTTGAGGTTGATGCGGCTGTTGAAGTTGCCACCCAGGTTGAAGTTCATCAGCCCGGCGGTGAAGTAATCCCCCGTGGTATCGAACGGCATGGCGCGACGGCCGATGCGGATCACCGACTGGGGCGCCCCCGGCTTGTCGACCAGATAGATGCCCGGCTTGGCCTGCTCACCCTTGAGCTTGAGATCCCCCAGAGTCGGCGTGGCCCCCTTCCACTCGGTCAGAAAGCCAAGTTGCTCCTCGATCTGCTTCTGGCCCACATCACCGACCACCACCACTTTGGCATTGGTGGGGTTGTAGTAGGCCTGATAGAAGTGCTTCACGTCCGCCAGGGTCAGCTTGGCCACATCAGCCGCTACCCCGTCGGTAGGTTGACCGAGGCGGTTCTGCTTGCCGTAGACCAGCTCGCGGAACGCCTGCCCGGCCAGCCACTCGGGCTGCTGCTGGGCCTGTTGCATTCCTTGCAGCAGCTGCGCCTTGACCCGCTCGAAGTCCGCCTCCCGCATGCCCGGGCGCTCCAGCACCTCGCGCACCAGCGCCAGGGTCTGGGGCAACTTGTCCGCCAGCGAGCTGACGGTGATGAGGTTGTTGTACTGGGCGCTGGAGACATCAATGCTTGAGCCCAGCTTTTGCAGCTCGTCGCTGAGCTGAGCCTCGGTCAGGCGCACCGTGCCCTGCCCCATCATGGCGGCGGTCAGATTGGCCAGTCCAAGCTGCCCCTTATCTTCGGCACGAATGCCGCCCGGCAGGGCGATCATGATGGAGACCGCGGGGATCTCGTCACTCTTGGTGCCGATGATCTCGATGTTCTTGTCGAGCTTGCCGTGCCAGATGGCGGGCACCTTGACGCTCACCGCCTCGCTCGCCTTGGGCTGCACGCTGCGATCGAAATTGTCTTTTACCGGTCGTTCGGCCAGCGCCTCGTCATGCTTGCTGTAATCCGGCAGTTCGCGCTTGGCGGGGGTAAAGTTCGGGGTGGCAACCTGCCACTCAGTCTTGCCCTTGGGCACCACGCTCAGCACCACCGCAGGCTTGCCCGCGATGAACTTGTCGTAGGCGGCCTTCACCTGCTCAGGTGTCACCTTGCCGATGGCATCCAGTGTCTTGAACACATAGTTGGGATCCTGGGCAAACACCTGACCCATGGCGAGCTGGCTCACCTTGCCGGAGACGCTATCCAGACCCCAGATGGCGGAGGCACGGTACTTGGCGATCGCCTTCTCCAGATCTTCCGGTTTGAGGCCGCGCTGGGCGAACTCGCCGATCACCTTGTCCACCTCCCCCTTGAGGGTCTTGAGGCTGCCATCCTGTGACGGATTGGGATAGGCGTAGACGGTCAGGGTACAGGCCAGTTCTTCACAGTAGTGGGACGCCCCCACATCGATCGCCTTGCCGGTTTTCACCAGCGACTGGTAGAGCATGGAGCTGGCGGAACCACCCAGCACGTCGGCAAACATGTCGAGTGCAGGCTCCTGCGGATCGCCAAGAGATACGGTGGGGTAGCTGATATAGAGCAGCGGCAGGTGTACCTTGTCCTGCAACGTCACGTAGCGGGTCTCGGGCAGAGTCACCGGCTTTGGCGTCGGCTCGGCCACGTCCGGGCCGCGCGGGATGGAGCCGAAGTACTTCTCGATCCACTCGAGGGCCTGCTTGCTGTCAAAGTCGCCGCCCAGAGTCAGGGTAGCGTTGTTGGGGCCATACCAGCGCAGGAAGAACTGCTTGAGGTCGTTCACATCGACCCGGTCGAGATCTTCCACGTAACCGATAGGCTGCCAGGAGTAGGGGTGAGTACGCGGATAGAGCGCCTCCCCCACCTTCTCGCTCACCAGCCCGTACGGCTGGTTATCGACCCGCTGGGCCCGCTCGTTCTTGACGGTGGCGCGCTGGATCTCGAACTTCTTCTGGCTCACCGCATCGAGCAGGAAGCCCATCCGATCCGCCTCCAGCCAGAGCACTTTTTCCAGCTGGTTGGCCGGCACTGTTTCGTAGTAGTTGGTGCGGTCCTTGTTGGTGGTGCCATTCATGTCGCCACCGGCTTCGTTGATGATCCGCATATGCTCCTGATCACCGACGTGTTTCGAGCCTTGGAACATCATGTGCTCGAAGAAGTGAGCGAAACCGGACTTACCGACCGTCTCGCGGGATGAACCGACGTGATAGGTCACATCGAGGTGCACCAGCGGATCGGAGCGGTCGGGAGCCAGGATCACGGTCAGGCCATTGTCCAGCTTGTACATCTGGTAGGGGATGGCGAGCTTGCCCTCCTCCTTGCCCTGTTCGGCGATCAGGGTCGGTGCCGCCAGCACCGGCAGGGTGAAGCCCAGCAGAATCGTTAAAGGTATGACTTTGTTCACGGTAACCTCGTGAGTGACAAAAACAGGCTAGAAAATGTGACTGGCCAGCAGAAAAACCAGGGCATAACGGAACAATTTGCCGAGCCCGATCAAAATGAGAGAGCGCCAGAAGGAGAGGCGCAGCCAACCGGCCAACAGACAGAGACCATCACCGACCACCGGCGTCCAGGCAAGCAGCAGACACCAGTGACCATGTTGTTTGAGCCAGCCTAAGGCTTTTTGTTCCCCACGGCCTTGAAAATCTTCCGGTTTTTTCTTGAAGGTGGCGAGCCAGCCGAGCCACCAGGTAGTCATGGAACCGAGGGTATTGCCCAGCGTCGCCCACAGCAGCAGGCTAGCCATGCTCCACTCCCCCTTGGCCGCCATGGCCCCCAGCAGCACTTCCGAGCTGCCGGGCAGCAGGGTGGCGGAGGTGAATGCACTTAAAAAGAGCCACCCCAGCCCCATCTCCATCATCTCGCTCATCCGGGATAGCCATCGGCCGCAGGCATGCGCAGCAGCAGCTTGCCGCGTACATGGCCCCCTTCGATGGCCTGATGGGCCAGCGCCCCCTCAGCCAGAGCGAACTCACCGGCGAGGGTGACCTTCACCTCCCCCTGACGCAGCAGCATCAACATCTGACCCAGCTGCTTCTGGTCGGGGTGAACCAGCATGCCGACCACCTCGATACCCGCCGCAGCCCCAGCATCCTTGATCTGCTGGGCGGTAATGGTAGGCACAGTCACCAGGCGGCCACCCGGTTTGACACAGGCGAGCGCCGCCTTGCCGCTCTCGCCGCCTACCAGATCCAGCACCAGATCGACCTGACCGGCCTCTGCCACCACCTGTGCGGGCCAGTTCGCATCATGGTAATCCACCATCCAGCGCGCCCCCAAAGCATGGAGGAAGCCATGGTTGTCGGGGCTGGCGGTAGCCACCACCTCGGCGCCATAGGCGCTGGCAAACTGCACCGCCAGATGGCCAACCCCACCGGCACCGGCGAGGATCAATACCCGCTGACCGCTCTTGAGGCCGCCGTGCTCAAGCAGCCCCTGCCAGGCGGTGAGACCGGCCAGTGGCAGCGCCGCTCCCTGCTGCAGGCTCACTCCGTCGAGCTTGACCAGCTCGCCTTCGCTTGCCACCACAGACTCCCCGTAGCCACCAGCGGTAAGAGGAAAACCGACCATGCCGCACACCCGATCCCCCTCGACCAGCGAGGTTACGCCGGGGCCTACCTTCTCCACCACGCCGGAGATGTCATAACCCGGCGTCCAGGGCAGCTTGTCCTTGTTCTGGGCCGCCGCCCAGCCAAGACCGGCGCGGGTTTTGGCATCGATGGGGTTAACCCCCGCAAAGCAGATGCTCACCCGCACTTCGCCATCGGCTGGCACCTTATCGAGGGAAGGGTTGAGCTTGAGTACCGAGGGGTCACCGAATGCGGTAATCTGTAGTTGCGTCATTGCACAATCCATCCTGTTGATTGATCAAGGGTCAACAGAATAACAGCGAGGACACCATGGCTCGAATGTTTCTTATTCCTCTGTTGCTGGCACTGGGGTGGTGGGCGTTTCTGCTCTACTTCCACATCCCGCTCAAACAGGGGGCCAAGGGGTTTTACTGGATCATCGGCATCGGTGGCGGACTGGCCGCCTTCCTCAGCCTGATGATGGTGCTGACTCACTGAGTGCCACAGCCACTCGATAACGAAAAAGGCCACCGAGTTCCGGTGGCCTTCTCACTATCCGGGTTGCTGCTCCAGCGCCGGATTGAGGTAGTAGTGGCGATTGCTCCCCTGCCCCAGCACCCCTTGCGACAGCAGATGGTGGAACACCCGATCCACCTCCTCCAGCGAGAGTGACAACGCCTGTGCCACCGAGCGCTTGCTGCACTTGAGCTCACCGCTCACCAGCGCACCGCGCACCTGTGCCAGCACTTCGGGGGCTGGCTCGGGGGGCATGATGGGCTCGGGCTGGGCTGCCATCGCCAACTCTGCCTGCGCCTCTCTGCGAGCTTGCTCCTGCTGCCAGCGCCACATCCGGCGAAAGCGGTTCTCCTCGCCGATCAGGCTGACGAAGAAGGCGCCGAACACGTCGAGCAGCACCGAGAGGAAGCAGACCAGCAGGAACTGCACCTGGCTGATGCTCATCCCGACCCCGTCCGCCAGACTGCTCATCAGCCCCAACATAGAGGATTGTTCGTTGACCGGCTTGGCATCGCGCTGCTGGCGCAGCTCATCCTGCTGCAAGCGCAGCTTGGTGTTGGCGTGCTGCAACGAGGAGACGCCACTGGAGATGCGCTCCAGCTCGATGTATTTGCGGGCCGCCTCTTCGTTGAGCTGGATCTGCCGCTCGATGCTGGCGATCTGCTCGTCGAAACGGGCCAGCTCCCGCTCGTGGCGCGCCTGCTGGCTCAACACCGTATTGGTGGCGCTGTTGATGCCACCGATACTGCCGCCGATGGAGATGGCCGCCAGCACGCTGTAAAACAGCAGCGACCAGAGAGCACCACTCAGATCCCGCCGCGCCTTGCGCTCGCCGTACTCGTACCAGACGTAAAACTTGCCCAGCTCGAAGATGATGGCCAAGCCGCCGAACAGCCACTTCATCAGCGGGTTGTCATCGATGGAGAGGAACAGCAGCAGGGAGAAGATAATGGAGGCCAGAATGGCCAATCCGGTGAAACTGTATACCGTCGTCAGAGCGAACCACCCCTTGGGGTAGCGCTGTGTGGAGGAGTCCTGTGTGGTCATGATGAAGGGGTGTGCTGTGCAGGAAAAGTTGGCTGCCGATTATAGTCGCCAGACTCGCACAGAGAAGGGCAAATGACTGAATTCCTTCAGATTGGCAACCAGCTGCCCAGAGTGCGACCAAAACGGACAAATCGGCAGCAGAAAAGCGATACAATTCCTCCCTGACTTGATCATGTGGTGAGATGAGGTGCGATTCCGCCCGGGTTCAGCCCAGATCCGTACACTCATCCACCGTTGCAATTATCCGAGGCCATCATGAACAGTACGACCACCTTGCTACTCTCCCTTCTTCTGGTTACCGGCGGCGCCGCTGCGACACAGCAATATCCAGAGAGCGGTGGCACCGAATTTTCCGTCGATGAGCTTAAATTCAATCTGGACTGGGATGACAAACAGTTCGGCTGGACCCAGAACGACTGCCTCACTCTGGATATCGGGGAGACCTCCTCCGTCGACTGCAAGGCGGTCAAATTCAATCTGGAAGATGAAGAGAATCGCAACCAGCCACCGAAAACCAACCAGGTCCCTGCCAACTCGCAGAGCGACCAGTAACAACAGGAGTACCCTTGCGATGACCCAAGCTAAACACAACCCCGTTATCCGGCGCGGCGCCCTGCTGCTTTCCCTGCTGATGGCGCACGGCATCGCGGTTGCGGCACCGCCAAGCAAAAATAGCGATGGCATCAAGATCTCCGGTGATGACATCAAGATCAATCTCGACTGGGATGACAAGGAGTACGACTGGTGGCAGGACAACTGTCTGGATCTTGGCATTGGCGACAGCCGGATCAAACTCAACTGCGACAAGATGGATGGCAAGTACCGGGATCACTACAACCGCAGCATCCACGGCGGCAATAACCCGGGACAGGGTCACGACAAACAGAAGGATAAAAACAAGGGTAACGGCAAGAAAAACTGACCCCCCCTTTCCTTATCCAGCAGGGGCCTGGCGCCCCTGTGCTGATTGTTTTACCAATAATTCTCCGCACTGATATTGCCCGGTGCCCGCCGCAGATTCTTGACCAACCCCAGCGCCAGCAAGGTTTGCTGGGTCTCTTTCACCATCTCCGGATTGCCGCAGATCAGCACTTGGCTCAGCTCGGGTGAGAACTCCAACCCCACTCTAGCCTGCAGCTGACCATTGGCAATCGCCGCCGGGATCCGCCCTGCCATTGCATCGGGCCAAGGCTCGCGGCTGACAAAGGGGACATAGCAAAAACGCGCGCCATATTGCTCGGCAAAGCTGGCGATCAAATCCTGATAGCTCAGCTCTTCGCCTTTGCGCACCCCGTGCACCAGCACCAGATTCTCGAAACGGTTGAAGGCTTCCCCATCTGCCAGCATGGAGAGGAAGGGGCCGATGGCAGTGCCGGTCGAGAGCAGCCAGAGATCGCGCCCGGCGGGCACCTCATCCAGCGTCAGAAAGCCGGTCGCCTGGGATTGCACCAGCAGGGTATCGCCTGCTTGCAGCGAGCCGAGCGAGGGAGTCAGCTCACCGCTCGGGATCTCGACCAGATAGAACTCGTGGTATGGCGCAGAGGGGGGATTGACGAAGGAGTAGGCGCGCTGAATGCGGCGATCACCCTGCTCGAGGGCCAGCTTGGTGAATTGGCCTGCCTTGTAGGGGGCCAGCTCGGCCGCTACCCGCAGGGAGAACAGGGTGGGTGTCCATTCGATGCGTTCGATGACGCGGCCTTCTACCCAAGCCATAAGGATCTCCTCCAGTGGAACAGACCTTCACTCTACCCCCGGGCCGGAAAATAAAAAACCCGCGCAAGAGCGCGGGTTTTCTCTGCAAAAGCGAATCGCTATTACAGGGCAACAACCTGGATCTGTACGGTTGCTTTAACGTCAGCGTGCAGCTGAACAGCAACTTCGTAGTCACCGGTGTTACGCAGAACGTTGCCCATGCGGACTTCGCTCTTGGCAACGGCTACGCCGGCAGCAGTGATGGCTTCAGCCACGTCACGGGTACCGATGGAACCGAACAGCTTGCCTTCGTCGCCAGACTTGGAAGCGATAACCACGGTAGCCAGTTCGGCCAGCTTGGCAGCACGCTCTTCAGCAGCAGCTTTGTTGGCAGCCAGTTTGGCTTCCAGCTCAGCGCGACGAGCACCGAAAGCTTCGATGTTGGCCTTGGTGGCCATAACAGCTTTGCCTTGCGGGATCAGGTAGTTACGGGCATAACCAGATTTCACGGAAACTTGGTCACCCAGACCGCCCAGTTTGGCGATTTTGTCGAGCAGGATAACTTGCATTACCTTTCCTCTATAAATTTCGTTGAGTTAGGCTTAAGTGCCGGGCCGATTCTTACTTGTTGTGCAGATCGGTGTACGGCAGCAGAGCCAGGTAACGAGCACGCTTGATGGCGCGTGCCAGCTGACGCTGATACTTGGCGCGGGTACCGGTGATACGGCTCGGTACGATCTTGCCAGATTCAGTGATGTAGTTTTTCAGAGTAACGATATCTTTGTAGTCGATCTCGGTAACGTTCTCGGCGGTGAAGCGGCAGAACTTACGACGACGGAAATAACGTGCCATGGCCTTTATCCTCTAGTCAGTGATCCAGAATTACTCTTCGGAAGCAGCTTCAGTAGCTTCTTCGCGGCGCTCGTCGTCACGACGGGTGAAGCGCTCTTCTTTGGCCTTGGCCATCGGAGAAACTTCAGTCACTGCGTGCTTGGTGCGCATGATCATGTTGCGGATAACGGCATCGTTGAAGCGGAAGTTGGTTTCCAGCTCATCGATAACGGCTTGCTCTGCTTCTACGTTCATCAGAACGTAGTGGGCTTTGTGCAGTTTGTCGATCGGGTAAGCCAGCTGACGACGGCCCCAATCTTCCAGGCGATGAATGGTACCACCGGAGGTGGTGATGGCGCCGGTGTAACGCTCGATCATGCCGGGAACTTGCTCGCTCTGGTCCGGATGAACCATGAAGACGATTTCGTAATGACGCATTTTAGCTCCTTACGGATTAATTCAGCCTCCGCCCAGGTGCAGCCAGACCTCGGAGGCAAGGAACATAAAGGTGTTTAGTCGCTGCTTTTCTAGGGCGGCGTATTGTACGAAATCACATCCCTCACTGCAACTGACCGCTTTAAATGTTTTTCCCGATGGAAATCATCAGAAACAATAATTGATAATGATTATCACTTAGATCTATTCTCTCTCCATATCCTTATGGAGGGTGATGCCATGCAACCCGCACTGACGACTACGATTCCAGCCCGCAAATTCAAGCTAACCCTGCTCGGGCCTGCCTTTATCGCCGCCATCGGCTATATCGACCCGGGCAACTTCGCCACCAATATTCAGGCGGGCTCTACCTTTGGCTACCAACTGCTCTGGGTAGTGGTATGGGCAAACTTGATGGCCATGCTGGTGCAAACCCTCTCGGCCAAACTCGGTATCGTCACCGGCAAGAATCTGGCGGAGCACATCCGCGACCGACTGCCAAAACCGGCGGTCTGGGCCTACTGGGTGCAGGCAGAGATCATCGCCATGGCCACCGACCTCGCCGAATTTATCGGCGCCGCAGTCGGCTTCAAGCTGCTGCTTGGCGTGACCTTGCTTGAAGGGGCCTGCATCACCGCCGTGGTGACCTGGGGGATCCTGATGTTGCAATCCCGCGGCCAGAAACCGCTGGAGTTCGTGGTCGGTGGCCTGTTGCTGTTTGTCGCGGCGGCCTACATCGTCGAGCTGATCTTCTCCCGCCCCCATCTGCCCAGCCTGCTGGAGGGCGCCCTCTTCCCCGGTCTGCCCAACAGCGATGCCGTCTATCTGGCCGCCGGTGTGCTCGGTGCTACCGTGATGCCCCACGTTATCTACCTGCACTCGGCACTGACCCAGCACACGCAGGATCAGGGTTCAGTCAGCCAGCGGCTGCACACCACCCGGGTCGATGTGGCGATTGCCATGACTATCGCCGGCTTCGTCAATCTGGCGATGATGGCGATGGCGGCCGCCGCGTTCCACAGCACGGGCCACCAGCAGGTAGCGGAGCTGGAATCCGCCTATCAGACCCTCACTCCCCTGCTGGGTCAGGCAGCAGCCACCCTGTTTGGCCTCTCGCTGGTCGCATCCGGCATCAGCTCTACCGTGGTAGGGACCCTGGCCGGGCAAGTGGTAATGCAGGGTTTTGTCCGCTTTACCATCCCGCTCTGGCTGCGTCGCGCCATCACCATGGCTCCCGCCTTCGTGGTAATCGCCATGGGTCTCAACACCACCGAAATTCTGGTGTTGAGTCAGGTGATCCTGAGCTTTGGCATCGCGCTGGCCCTGATCCCGCTGTTGATGCTGACCGGCGATCGCGCCCTGATGGGGGAGTATCGCAACCACCCCGTCACCCAGGCGGTAGGACGCCTTATCGTTGCGCTGGTGATCGGGCTCAACGCCTATCTGCTGGTTGCCATGATCTAGCGAACCGTAAAACCGAGAAGAGGGGCTCATTAACACTGGTTAATGAGCCCTTTCGCACTCTGGCGTATGCTGCCGCTTTCTCTTCTCATTTATCGTTGCGGGAGTCTTGCCATGGAACATACCCGAGCCAGCTTCGTACTGGGCCATCATCAGGAGCAGGCCAGCGTGGTCTGCTGCCAGCGCGGTGACACCACGCTGCTGGTCACCGACCTCACCCCCTTTCATCCCCAGAGCCACCTCTGGCCCGATCAGCCGGGGGACGTGGGCCATGCTCGCTGGGAAGGGGGCGAAGCCGCCATTGGCCCCTGCCGGATGGGGGCTATCAGCCCTGATGGCGAGCTGTTCGTCGATACTGCCATTCCGGTCAAGCGGAGCGCAGAGGGGTGGCGTTTCGTGGTGGTCCACCCGCTGACCGGAGACCACGCGCTAGCCGTTGGCAGCCAGGTCGAATTGCAAGTAGATAGCGCCGCCCGCCATGCCCTGAGTCTGGGCCATAGCGGCTGCCATCTGGCCGCGCTGGCGCTCAATCGAGTACTAACTCCCTACTGGCGCAAGGAGGTAAGCGAGCGTGATGCACTGGGCCAGCCCGACTTCGACCGCCTGGCTATTCAAAGCTCGCGGGTCGAGCCTTGCGGATCACGGGAGCAGTACCGAATCGGCAAGAGCCTGCGCAAGAAGGGGGTCAACAGCGAGACGCTGCTGGCAGATTTGGCGGTGATTGAAGAGAAGGTCAACCAGCAACTGGCCGACTGGATCGCAGCCGGAGGCGAGATCCGCCGTAGCCGCGCTGGCGAGGCGATCATCGATTCCCGTTACTGGCACTGCATGCTGGAAGGCCAGGAAGTCACCATCCCCTGTGGTGGCACTCATGTTGCCTCGCTCGCCGAGTTGGGGGAGGTCAAGGTACAGCTCACTCAAGTGGAAGAGGGCTGTGCCATGCTGACACGGGTCACGCCAACCGGCGCCTGAGTCGCTGACTTGCCCCCTCAGGGCTCACGCCCAAATTGGCAATAGAAAAGTATCGCAAAGAGGGGGCATCATCATGCCCCTCAACGCCCGTCATGACGGGCCGATGCTTCTCTTTTAACCACTCCCTGATTAGAATGCGCCTCCCACAGGAGGCACATCACCCATGAGTAGTACCCAACTACGCACCACCCCTGATCGACTTCGTTATCTGGTTCTCTACGAAGGCATCGGGCTGGCACTGGTCGCGCCGCTGATCAGCCAGCTGTTCGGTCAGGGCGTCGCCGAGGTCGGTTCACTGGCCATCTTCTTCTCCATCGTCGCCACCGCTTGGACCTACGGCTGGAACCTGTTGTTCGACAAGGGGTTGCTCAAACTGTGCGGGCGCACCAACAAGCGACCACTGGACCGCTTCCTGCACGCGTTTGGCTATGAGGCGAGCTTTATGATGCTCTCCCTCCCCTGCGTCATGTTCTGGCTCGATTTGGGAGTGTGGGACGCCCTGATGCTGGATCTCGGCTTCGTCGCCTTCTACCTCGTCTACATCATGGTCTTTACCTGGGCCTATGAGCGGATCTGGCCGCTGCCATCCACTCCGCAAACGGCATAAGGCCTCAGCCGCAATGAGGCCGACAGAAGAAACCAAAAAGGCAGGAAAAGCCAGGGAGCACTAAAACCGGAAGGATGGGAAAGCCCCATAAAAACAATGCCAGTCAGCGAGCTGACTGGCATTGGACAAAACAGACTTTCGGACTTACTTGACGGCGTCTTTCAGAGCCTTGCCAGCCACGAATGAAGGCACGTTGGCAGCAGCAATCTGGATCTCTTTACCAGTTTGCGGGTTACGACCGGTGCGGCCTGCGCGGTGGGTGACCTTGAAGGTGCCAAAACCGACCAGTTGCACAGCATCGCCTTCTTTCAAGCTCTGGGTAATACCATTGATGATCTCTTCCAGAGCCACTTTGGCCTGAGCTTTGCTCAGATCTGCTTTGGCGGCAATCGCATCGACAAGTTGAGCTTTGTTCATAACATTTCCTTTATGATCGGGCATTTAGCGCTGGGTCACTCTATGCAAAAAAAAACGCACAGGCAAAGCCTTTATCGAGCCGAACGCGTCAAACGCTGGGGTTTTCATCAAGATCTGCGGAAATAGTCACATTCCACACGCGAAAAACCGTGAGCAGGCCTGAAACCTGCTAGCACGCAGACACAATCCGCTGGCTATTTCTTCGCCACTTAACATTATCCCCCCATGGCTATTGACGCTTGCCCAGATTTTCCCTAGTTATAGGTTGTGTCACTGCTCAAACGGCTCGGAATACCGAACAATCGGCCAGCCTTTGCCCCACGGAGGGATAGGGATTATGTTGACGAAACTGGAACAGACCAAGCAGGCGCTGGCAGGCAAGCATAAGGCTATCGACGACTGGCTGGATGCAAGGCAAGCGTTGCTGGTTGGATACATGCAGCTGGCAGGCCTCACTCCGGCGCGGACCAAGCAACGCAGCCTGCCCAAAACAGAAGAGCTGCATCAGTTTTGCGACCGCCTGGTCGACTATGTCAGTGCAGGCCATTTCGAGATCTACCACCACGTCGTCACCGCCTTCGAGCAAGCCAGCGGCGAAACACTGGAGCTGGCCAAGCGCATTTATCCCCATATTCGTGCCACTACCGAGTTTGCCCTCGAATTCAACGACAAATACAGTGATGCCGACGAGGCCCAACTGCTACTGCTCGATGATGACCTCAACGAATTGGGCCCGGTACTGGAGGATCGCTTCAAACAGGAAGATCGCCTGGTCAAGGCACTCCATGTGGTGGAGTTCCTCAGTGCCCAGCAAGCCTGATTGCTATTTTCGGAGCAAGTTCAAGATACTGGCAGCCAAGGTGCATTACACTCAGAGCAATGATTCCCTGTGTCCAGCTGATTCCAAACTAGGAGATGAGCATGTCTGAGCGCCGCCGTTTTGCACGGATCCTCTATTTGACCACGGCCGAACTCACCCAGGGGGAGCACAAGTGGCAGACTCAGCTTGTCGACATATCCCTGCAGGGCGCCCTGTTAATCCGACCGGATGATTGGGAGAGCCGTGACAACAAGGAGTACCAGCTCAGTTTTGTCCTGAGTGGCAGCGACATCGAGATCAAGATGCAGGTCGAGCTAACCCATGAAGCCAGCAAGAAGCTGGGGTTCTACTGCCACCACATCGATATCGACAGCGCCACCCACCTCAAGCGGATGATAGAGCTCAACGTAGGTGACGAAGAGCTGCTGCATCGGGAGCTGGAACAGCTGTTGAACGAGCATCAGGAGCACAACCAGTCGTAACGACGCCCGGCCAGACATGGTGCTCTTTTCTGTTCATTCAGCCTCTATTGCTACGGTTATAACGCCTCGAGCGCCTCTGATAACTTCTTGACCGGCACCACTTCCATCCCCTCGATAGGATGCTTGGGGGCATTGGCGTGCGGCACGATGGCACGACGAAAACCGTGTTTGGCCGCTTCCTGCAGCCGCTCCTGACCAGAGGGGACAGGACGGATCTCCCCTGAGAGCCCCACTTCGCCAAACACCACCAGATCCTTGGGCAGCGCCTGATCCCGGAAACTGGAGACCATCGCCAGTAGCAGCGCCAGATCCGCACTGGTCTCCTCGACCTTGACCCCGCCAACCACGTTGATGAAGACATCCTGATCCGCCATCTGCAGCCCACCGTGACGGTGCAGCACCGCCAGCAACATGGCGAGCCGGTTGTGATCCATCCCCACCGCTACCCGACGCGGGTTGGAGAGCTGGGAGTAATCCACCAGCGCCTGCAACTCCACCAGCAGCGGCCGGGTGCCCTCCCAGATCACCATGACGATGGAACCGGGCGCCTGCTCCTGCCCCCGACTGAGGAAGATGGCGGAGGGATTGCTCACCTCGCGCATCCCCTGTTCAGTCATGGCAAAGACCCCCAGCTCGTTGACCGCACCGAAGCGGTTCTTGTGAGAGCGCAGAGTCCGAAAACGGGAGTCATGGCCACCGTCAAGCAGCACAGAGCAGTCGATGCAGTGTTCCAGTACCTTGGGGCCAGCCAGACTGCCATCCTTGGTCACATGACCCACCATGAAGATGGCCACATGGTTCTGCTTGGCGTAACGGGTCAGTAACGCTGCTGCCTCACGCACCTGTGAGACCGAACCGGGAGAAGATTGGACATCCGCCACATGCATCACCTGAATGGAGTCGATCACCATGATCTGCGGCTGCTCCTGCTGGGCAATCAGGCAGATCTGCTCAACGCTGGTCTCGGAGAGCATCCGTAGCTTGTCGGTAGGCAAACCAAGGCGGTTGGCCCGCATTGCCACCTGCTGGAGCGACTCCTCACCGGTGACATAGAGAGTTTTCATCCGCTCTGCCAGACCACACATGGTCTGCAGCAGCAGGGTCGATTTACCCGCCCCCGGGTTACCACCGATCAGAATCGCCGAGCCGGGCACCACACCGCCACCAAGCACCCGATCCAACTCCTTGAAACCGGAAGTAAAACGGGGGATTTCGGTGGTGGCGATCTCTGCCAGTGTCTGTACCTGACTGCCGACCGCGCCGGCATAACCGGTGTAACGGGCACTCTTGCCTGCGGGAGTGACGGAGCCAAGGCGTACCTCGGTGATGGTATTCCACTCCTTGCACTCGCTGCATTGACCTTGCCAGCGTGTGAAGTCGGCACCACATTCGGAACAAACATAAGCAGTTTTATTTTTAGCCATTGATAACTCGGGGACAGGATGAATTCCTGCTTGATATACTTGTTTGCGACCGACAGATCAAACCCAGAATCGGAAAAGTGACTTTCCGTGGCAGGAACACATGGATTCAGTACACCAACAACATCTGATTGAACAACTTGTACCCCTGCTGCGGGAGAAAGATTTCGAAGAGATCTTCAACCGTCTGACCCAGGACGAAAACAGTAACGGCCGTTTTCTGATCAAGATGGAGCTCAATCGCAAATGCTCCCCTTGCCGCAGGGTTATCGACATGCGCGATGAACTGGAGGACGAGTGCCTGGTGCACGAGTTCGACGGTATCACCCACTTTATGCCGGCCGAGGCCATCGGACTGTTTCAGTCCCAGTGCTATCTCTACCGTGACGCCTATACCCTTGGCGTTTACGAAGCGCTGCAACAATGGCAAAAGAACCATCACCACGCCCGGGTGGATGGCCTGCTGCAACCCCCTGTCAGCCCCTTCCGGCAATACGACGTCAACACCATCGTCTTTGCCAGTTACTACGGGCGACGACAAGAGCGGATGCACTTTAGCTCGCCCTTGCTCATCAAACTTCATGACGGGGAGAAGTTGTTCGCCAAAAGTTCCGATCTTTCCCTCGGCGGCATGAGAGTCTCGGTCCCCTATTTGCCCAATTACCAGACCGGCGCTCAGGTCGAGGTCTTCTTTACCGGGCTAGAGCGGGATCACCCCAATCCGGTGCTGCATCAGCCGGTCGGTTACCAGATCCTCGGTGAAGAGAGCAAGGAAGGGAAGTATTGGCTGAGGCTGGTACGCTCCGGTGAGCAGCCCGCCTTCGATGCCTTCCTCAGCGACTTTATCGAAGCCAACAAGATCCGCTATCGGGTCAGCGTCGACTATCTGCTCTCCGCCGCCATCATCAAGGGATATGAGCAGTTCTACCTGCCACGGATGACCGGCATGCCGCTCTTCTTCAGCACAGGAGATTGTCCCTCACTCGAGATAGCACTGCGCACCGAGAACAACCAGCACCTGCTGGAGTATTGGCGCGACGAGAAAAACCGCGATGCCCTGGCGGGACTCTTCTCAGCAAAACGGATGAAACGCCTCTGCCCTGCTCCCGGCACCACGACCGAAACCCTCATCTACTGCTTCACCCACACGGTACGCAGCCATATCTATTTCTTCTCTGCCACTTCTGAAGAGCTGCGCCAGAGTGGTCTCACCGCCCTCTTCTTCCAGGTGGGCTCCCGACGTCCCAGCTGGCGTGTCTACAAGTTTTCACTGGAGGCGTGTGAATCGCTGGAGGCAGATGTAGGGCAGTTGCAGGGGGTCGAAAATTCGCAACTGCAGGATATTCTGTTACTCGAACGTCTCAAACTGATTGGGTATTGCGGCCTGCTGCAGGAGATCAGTCTGGAGTCCCAACGGGAGGAGTTCCGCCCGGAGGGCGAGCTGGGCAATAATGCCAATGAATTGCAACGTTTTGGTCACGAGCTGGGCGTTGCCCCCTTCGAGATTGAATCCCTGCACTATGTCCAGTTGCGCAAGGAGCTGCGCTATATCCACAAAACAGCCGTTGCCATCCATCACAATGGCAAGTCATGGCTTGGCTGGACCCGAGATATTTCTGCCCATGGCCTGCAGGTCGAGCTGGAAGATGCCTTTATCGGCGAGAAAAACGATGTGGTGACCATCGCCCTGCCCCGTCTGCAGGAGTTATCCAAGAGCATGGATCTGCAGCATCTCTCCTACCGGCTGGTTAGTCTCAACATGACTCGCACCGTGCTGCACCTCTGTATCGACGGGGATTCCGATCGTCATACCGGTCGTCAGTTCTTCAGCCTGCTGATCGAGAGCAACCAGAACAAGCTCAAGGCGGCGCAGGAGCAGCGCCGTTATCGCGGACTGGCGCGAGCCCTGCGCAATATTTACACCCACCACCTGTTCAACTCACCGGTCTATATCAACAAACTGAAGGGTGCCCCCAAGCCAGCCGCCATCGGCAAGTCACTCACTCCGCGCAGCCTGCAACAACTGTTAACCGCCTGTGCCGAGCAACCTGAGCAGGAGAACCTCTATCCGCTGTTTCAGGGGGAGTTGTTCAAGGAGCTGCTGATGAATCCGTTGCGAGCCATCGAGCGGGAGGACAAACCGCGTGAAGATGAGGTCTATATTGCCAGCATCCAGACCAAGGCGGGCCTCCCCATCTTCACCAGCCGCCTCGCCAGCAGCTTTAGCAACCTAAAAGAGAAGCGCCAGTTCATCGAGCTGGCACTGCAGCAGGGAGAATTCTACTCGGTGCTGGTCGGCATCTCCCGCACCGGACGCCCCGACACCAACTTCATTGCCAATGAGCTGGACTACATCGCCAAGTTCGCCATTCACAAGGCAAAGCGGCTGGAAGAGGAGTTGTGGAGTGTCGTGGGGGTTGGCGAGCTGACCGACACCACCCAGGCAACTCTGTTCCGGTTCGGCATCACGCAGCCGCCCCGCTGATCCCATCGACACGGGCGCACTATGTGCCCTGTTTTTTGTCATGCTGCCTGCGGATTGAGCAGCCATTCCAGGATCCGGGGAAAGTGATCCTCCTGCGCCTGCGGGGCGGTCAGCATATTGATGTGGTCATAGTCAAGCCGGTTGCCATTATCACGCCCCAGGCGGGTGTGACGAGCAGCCGAGCCTATCTCGTCGCTGAAACGGCGCACATCGGTCGGATGGCCCAATACCTTGTCGGCTCTGGCAGAGATCATCCAGAGTGGCGGCCAGTTGACCCGTGCCGCCCCCTCGTCATAGGCAAAACCGTCGTGAGGATCCCGCCAGGGGCCACACTTGACCCAGGGGATGGTCTCCTGCAGATAGCGCAGCGGCTCGTCGTCAGCACCGATCTTCAGAGTACGAGCCGCCAGAAAACCACGGCGGCGAGCCAGCCAGGGGGCCAGCCGATTCCAGATCAGATCCACCTTCAGCCAGCGCTCGGGATTGTGCACCGACACACCGCGCTTGGTGCCAAAAAACAGCAGACTGGCCACCTGCTCCGCCAGCTCGGGGAAGCGCACCAGGGTCGAGGCCATGATGACACCGCCCCAGGAGTGGGCCACCCAGTGCACCTTGAAGCCATGATGGCACTCGGCAATCCAGCGATGCAGGGCGGGCAAGTCCTCGGTGATTAGCTCGTGCTGGCCGTGCTCCGCCAGCTCGGCGATGGCCGGAGTGCTGAGCCCCCGTCCCCGCAAATCAGCCACATAGACCTGATAGCCGTGGCGGGCCAAAAAACAGGCCAGCCCCTTGCCCGATTCGGTGTAAAAGATGCGGCCGTTCTCGATGGCGCCGTGCACCATCAGGATCGGCTCGCCATGCACGGCGACCCGGGGTTTGATGTGGCGAACATGCAGTTGATGGGCGCCACAGGGGATAAACAGAGACTGCTGCAACAATTCCATTTTTATTGGTTTCCTCCTTGAAACACAGTCAGCGCTTGTCCCAGCGTTGTTCGCTGCAGGCCCGCGCCGCCAGCAGGCAGATCACCCCCTCCAGATCGTGATGATTGAGGGTGGCCGCAGCCTGCGCCCGCACCAGCGGCTTGGCATGAATAGCAATCCCAAGACCTGCCACGCCCATCATCTTGAGATCGTTAGCACCATCGCCGATGGCCACGGTCTGGGCGGCAGCAATGCCGTACTCCTGAGCAAGCTGCTGTAACACCTCGGCCTTGACGCTGGCATCAACGATGCGCCCGCTCACCTTGCCAGTCAGCTGACCCCCTTCCACCGCCAGCTCGTTGGCGAAGATAGCATCGAGCCCCAGCGCCTGCTGCAACTCGCCGGCAAAACGGGTAAAACCGCCGGAGGCGATGGCCACCTTCCAGCCAGCCTCTTTGAGGGTATCGACCATCAGTTGCAAGCCGGGCATCCACGGCATGTTGGCGGCCACCTCGTCGAGAATGGTGACCGGCGCTCCAGCCAGCAGGGCCACCCGGTTGCGCAGACTGTCGGAGAACTCCAGTTTGCCCTGCATGGCAGCAGCTGTTACCGCCGCCACCTGATCGCCGACCCCCGCCAGCCGCGCGATCTCGTCGATGCACTCGATACGGATCGCGGTGGAATCCATATCCATCACCAGCAGGCCGGGCTCGTTCAGGGTCGGTAGCGCGGGCAGATGGCAGAGATCGATCTCCCACTCACCGCTCTTGAGCTCGGCCACCAGCTCGGCAGAAAATCTATCGCAGCCAAGCAGTAGCAACGGCACGCCCGCCACCTCGGTGGGAGGATAGAGGGTGGCCGCCAACTTCTGTGCAGCCAACAGTGGCGACAGACGCGCCAGATGGGAGGCGCCCAGCCCCTTGCCAAACAGCACCAACCAGCCGCTCGTCTGCGGGGTCTCTGTCGGTTGCAACGCATCTGCGTGGAGCTGCCAACAGGGTGAGCCGGACAACAACGCGGGCCAATCGGATAACAGAGGGGGGAGCCGGGACAACAACATAAGGGATACGCCTTCCTTGGTGATCAGGGGGTTAACAATGCTGGCCCAGAGTAGCGTATTGCTTTTTGTACAGGCAAGCGCCAAGATCCCGCCACTCCTTGTTACCATGAGGTCTCGCGCTTGCAGCGTCATCTTCCCATCAAACGTGTTCTCAGCCTGGGTGCCGGTATCCTGCTCGGATGCTGGGTGCTCGGTGTGCTCATCCATATGCAGGGTGAAAGCCAGGCCTCGCTGCACAGCGAAGCGCGCAACCGGGCACAGGCGCTGGTCGCCTATGCAGCCCGCGACATGAAACGCTGGATCAAGGAGGAGAAGAGCAGCGAGCTGGAGCGGCTGGCGCGGGATCTGGCGGCGGAGCCGGAGATCCTCGATGCCACCCTCTACGACGGACGCGGCATTCCCCTCGCCCAATCGGAGCAGGCGGTGCCGCTGGAGAGCCTGCTGCCCATCGGCAGCGATAACAAGTCACTACCGGAGCAGGGCAAGGGGCGGATCCAGTTCGTGCAGGAGATCCGGGATGGCGAGCAGACCATCGGCTTCCTGCGCATCACCCTGGAAGAGCAGCAGATGCTGGCAGACAAGGACACCCGGCTCAAGGTGGTGCAGGAGAAACAGCGGCTGATGCTGCTGGTCGCCCTGCTGGCCGGAGTGCTCATCTCCTACGGCGTGCGCCGCAACTACATGCGGGTGCGCAAGCACAAGAAAAAGAGTACGCCCCCCGCGCCGCCTCCGGAAAACTGATGGCGCAACCAGAGAGCAGATACAAAAACGGCGGCCAGAAGGCCGCCGTTTCTTATTCGCAAGGGAATTACTTGTCGCCCAGCAGGACGGAATCCAGCGCGATTTCGATCATGTCGTTGAAGGTCAGCTGACGCTCTTCAGAGGTGGTCTGCTCACCGGTACGGATATGGTCGGAGACGGTGCAGATGGTCAGCGCCTTGGCACCGTACTCTGCAGCCACGCCGTAGATACCGGCGGCTTCCATCTCGACACCCAGGATGCCGTATTTTTCCATGACGTCGAACATGGAGGGGTCCGGAGTGTAGAACAGGTCGGCGGAGAAGATATTACCCACACGCACGGCAACGCCCTTGTTCTTGGCGGCCTGTACAGCGTTGGCAACCAGGTCGAAGTCGGCGATGGCAGCGAAGTCGTGATCCTTGAAGCGCAGACGGTTTACTTTGGAGTCGGTGCAGGCACCCATACCGATCACCACGTCACGCAGTTTCACGTCTTCACGCACGGCGCCACAGGAGCCCACACGGATCAGGGTCTTCACACCGTAATCGGTGATCAGCTCTTTGGCGTAGATGGAGCAGGAGGGGATACCCATGCCGTGCCCCATTACAGAGATACGACGGCCCTTGTAGGTACCGGTGAAACCGAACATGTTGCGCACGTCGCAGATCTGCTCGACGTTCTCCAGGAAAGTTTCAGCGATGTACTTGGCGCGCAGGGGGTCGCCCGGCATCAGCACGGTATCAGCAAAGGCGCCATCTTTCGCATTGATATGAGGAGTTGCCATTCTCTTGATTCCTTCACACTAGGTTGAGTTTTATTGTTTTATAAATTGCCCGCCGCCGAAGTGGCGGGCGGGTAAATTACAGGAAGCTGGTACCGTACGCCAGTTTCGGCAGGCCGTGGTAAGCCGCGATGCTCTGGCCGATATCGGCAAAGGTCTCGCGACGACCGACAGAGCCAGCCTTGACCGGCTTGCCGAAGAACAGCACCGGAATGTATTCGCGGGTGTGGTCGGTACCACCCCAGGTCGGGTCACAGCCGTGGTCGGCAGTCAGCACCACCACGTCGCCATCTTGCAGCAGCTCAAACAGCTCCGGCAGGCGGGAATCGAAATACTCCAGCGCACCGGCATAACCGGCAACATCACGGCGGTGGCCGTAGGAGGAGTCGAAGTCGACGAAGTTGGTGAAGACGATGGTGTTGTCACCGGCCGCTTTCACCTCTTCCAGCGTGCGATCCCACAGCTCGGTCAGACCGGTCCCTTTCACCTGCTTGGTGATGCCCTGCTGGGCATAGATGTCGGCAATCTTGCCGATGGAGACAACCTGGCCACCCGCATCTTTCATGTAATCCAGCACGGTCGGCGCCGGCGGCAGCACTGAGTAGTCGTGGCGGTTGCCGGTACGCTTGAAGTTGCCCTTGCCAGTGCCCACGAACGGACGCGCAATCACGCGGCCGATGTTGTAGGGCTCCAGCAGCTCGCGAACGATGTGGCACAGCTCATAGAGCTTCTCGAGGCCGTAGGTCTCTTCGTGGCAGGCAATCTGGAACACCGAGTCGGCGGAGGTGTAGAGGATCGGCTTGCCGGTCTTCATGTGCTCTTCGCCCAGATCATCAAGCACCTGGGTACCGGAGGCGTGGCAGTTGCCGAGATAACCTGGCAGACCAGCCTTCTCGACGATGGCGTCCAGCAGCTCCTGCGGGAAGCTGTTGTGGTGATCCTTGAAGTAGCCCCACTCGAACAGCACGGGCACGCCGGCGATCTCCCAGTGACCGGACGGGGTGTCCTTGCCGGAGGAGAGCTCCTGCGCAAAGCCGTAGGCACCGACCACATCGATATCTTTCTTCAGCCCTTCCGGGAAGTAGCCGGAGGCCTGCTCGCAGGCGTGGCCCAGACCCAGCTTGTTGAGGTTCGGCAGATTGAGGGCGCCACGGCCTTCAATTTCACCTGCCGCACACGCCTTGGCGATATGGCCAAGGGTGTTGGCGCCCACATCTCCGAACTTGTCGGCGTCGGCAGCAGCGCCAATACCGAAAGAGTCCATCATCAGAATAAAGGTACGTTTCATGGGTCTTCCCCTTGTTACAAATCGGCCAGGGTGATACGGCGGTACACTTCAGGCAGTGCCTCCGGCCGCTCGCCACCAATCCGGACAGCCGCCTGCACCATGCTGGCAGCCTGAGCATATTGCTCTTCAGTCTGAGCGTGGATCATCGCGATCGGCTTGTCAGCATCGACGCTTTGACCCAGGCGGATAAAGTCGGTCAGACCGACCGCATAATCAAGTTTGTCACCGGCAGCGCGGCGACCACCGCCCATGGCGACCACGGCCAGACCCAGCTCGCGGGTATCCATGGCGGTCACGAAACCGCTGTTGGCCGCGAAGACCGGGCGCACGATGGCGGCTTTGGGCAGGTAAGCGTCGTAACGCTCCATAAAATCGGCCGGGCCACCGAGACCAGTCACCATGCGACCGAAGACCTCGGCCGCCTTGCCATTATCCAGCACCGCCTGCAGCTTGGTGCGGGCATCGCGCTCGTCGCTGGCAAGACCGGCGGAGATCAGCATCTCGGCGCACAGCGCCATGGTCACTTCGTGGATCCGCGGGTTGCGGTATTCACCGGTCAGGTAGCGCACAGCTTCACGCACTTCCACCGCGTTACCGGCGCTGGAGGCCAGCACCTGGTTCATATCGGTCAAGAGCGCAGAGGTGCGGCAACCGGCACCGTTGGCCACGGCGACTATGCTCTTGGCCAGCTCTTCGGAGGCTTCGAAGGTCGGCATAAAGGCGCCGGAGCCCACTTTCACATCCATCACCAGCGCTTCGAGCCCGGAGGCGAGCTTCTTGGAGAGGATGGAGCCGGTGATCATGGCGATGGATTCGACGGTTGCGGTGATGTCCCGTACTGCATAGATACGCTTGTCAGCGGGGGCAAGATCGCCGGTCTGGCCGATGATGGCGACACCCGCCTCTTTCACCACTTTGAGGAAACGGTCGTTGTCGACCGAGGTCTGGTAGCCGGGAATGGCATCCAGCTTGTCGAGGGTGCCGCCGGTGTGGCCCAGACCACGGCCGGAGATCATCGGCACGAAACCGCCGCAGGCAGCGACCATCGGGCCAAGCATCAGAGAGACCACATCACCCACCCCGCCGGTGGAGTGCTTGTCGACAATCGGGCCACCCAGATTGAGGTGATCCCAGGTCAATACCATGCCGGAGTCGCGCATGGCGCAGGTCAGGGCAACCCGCTCATCCATGGTCATGTCTTTGAAGTAGACCGCCATCGCCAGCGCGGCGATCTGCCCTTCGCCGATGGTGTTGTTGGTAATGCCCTGAACGAAGAATTGAATTTCTTGGGTACTGAGCGCTTCACCGTTGCGCTTCTTGCGAATAATTTCTTGAGGCAAAAACATCTTTCATTCCCTCCGCCATTGCTGGCGTTACACAAGCCTGAATCCTTGCCCGCACACCGCATGGTGGGGGCTAACAGGGCGGACAGCCGTCCGCCCTCTCATCAACCTATTAGTAACCGCTGGTGTTGGCCGGCTTGTCGCCATGCCCCAGAGTGGCCAGCAGACTGGCCAGCAGGCTGGATGCACCAAAGCGGAAGGTACGGGCGGATACCCAGTCGTTGCCGAGGATCTCTTCGGCCATGGCCAGGTACTGACCGGCAACGGCGGCATCTTTCACGCCACCAGCTGGCTTGAAGCCGACTTTCGGATTCTTGGCCTTGATCACTTCCATCATGATGCGGGCCGCTTCTGGGGTCGCATTGACCGGCACCTTGCCGGTGGAGGTCTTGATGAAGTCGGCACCAGCATCGATACAGATCTCGGAAGCGCGACGGATCAGCGCCTCTTCTTTCAGCTCGCCGGTTTCGATGATCACTTTCAGCAGCACGTTGGCACCGCAGGCCTCTTTACAGGCTTTGACCAGATCAAAACCGATCTGTTCATTACCGGCCATGAAGGCGCGATACGGGAACACTACGTCCACTTCATCAGCACCGTAGGCGACAGCGGCACGGGTCTCGGCCACGGCGATCTCGATATCGTCGTTGCCGTGCGGGAAGTTGGTCACGGTCGCAATGCGTACGTCGGCAGCGCCGATCTCACGCAGGGTCTTGCGAGCGATAGGGATAAAACGGGGGTAGATGCAGACGGCGGCGGTCAGGCCAGCCGGTGACTTGGCCTTATGGCACAGGTCGATCACCTTCTGATCGGTGTCGTCATCGTTCAGGGTGGTCAGGTCCATCAGGTTCAGGGCGCGCTGAGCGGCCACTTTCAGATCAGTCATTCTGTTCTCCAAAGTCTCGATTTAATCCAGATAACCGGGCACCACCATACCATCCAGCGATGGATGCACAGGCAGTAATCCCCAGCTATACGGGAATGGAATTACAGTGCGAAGGCACCGGCACTATCGGGATGCTATTCAAAACACCCTGCAGGCACTGCGACTGTAAATAAGGCAAGAGCCCTGTCACTTTCTTACAAAAGTGCGGACTTGGTTCCATGAAGACTTGAGAATGGCCGACAACATCTGACCCGACTTCCCAATCAATTCCATTTGACCGCCAACACCCGATTTCATCGAGTATTAGTCATTGCCAGCACCCTGCTGGCAACGCCTATTTCAGCCGAGATACCCCCTGTTTGCAAGCCAGATTTGCCAATTTCAGAGGTACCTCACATCTGGCAAATCCAGGTCTATAAAAGCCTTACGAAAAGAAACGAGTCAGGATCCAGGAGTAGGCCAATCCCCCCAGATAGACCCCGACGATCCCCATTACCCCGGATAAAACGGGAGGCGCCGGGATTGGCAATTTGAGGAAAGAAAACAACAAACCAACTATAAAGCCGGCCACCATCGCCAGTAGCACTTCATTCATATAACCTCCGATTTGACTCATTTTATTATTAGTTTAGATAGGAAAACGGTTGTCACCGCTCCATACGCGAACGCCACGGCAGATGCCGTGGCGTTCGTGTTTATACCCTGTCAGTCAGGCGGCGATTACATGCCGGACAGTGCCAGGAAGAAGCCTGCGATAGTGGCAGACATCAGGTTGGACAGAGAGCCAGCCAGTACGGCTTTCAGACCAAAGCGTGCAATGGTGCCGCGGCGGTTCGGCGCCATGGACCCCAGACCACCCAGCAGGATGGCAACAGAGGAGAGGTTGGCAAAACCACACAGCGCGAAGGAGATGATCGCCTTGGTATGATCGGACATGGCCACACCGTTGATCAGCACTTCGTCTTTCAGGTACGGAGCGAAGTTCAGGTAAGCCACGAACTCGTTCACTACCAGCTTCTGACCGATGAAGGAACCAGCAACCACAGCTTCATTCCAGGGCACACCGATCAGGAAGGCCAGCGGGGAGAAGATCCAGCCCAGCAGCAGTTCCAGAGAGAGTTGCGGATAACCGAACCAGCCACCCACACCGGAGAAGATGCCGTTGATCATGGCGATCAGACCGATGAAGGCCAGCAGCATGGCGCCGACGTTCAGGGCCAGTTGCATACCGGCAGAAGCGCCAGCAGCAGCAGCGTCAATGACGTTGGCAGGCTTGTCATCCAGCTCGGCATCGGCAGAGCTTTCGTCGTAGTTCGGGGTCTCGGTCTCGGGAACCAGCAGCTTGGCGAACAGCAGACCACCCGGTGCAGCCATGAAGGAGGCAGCAATCAGGTATTCCATCTTCACGCCCATGGAGGCGTAACCTGCCAGTACGGAACCGGCAACGGAAGCCAGACCACCACACATGACGGCGAACAGCTCGGAGTCAGTCATCTTGGAGATGTAAGGACGAACCACCAGCGGCGCTTCGGTCTGACCGACGAAGATGTTGGCAGTTGCAGACAGGGATTCGGTGCGGGAAGTACCCAGTACTTTCTGCAGACCGCCGCCCAGCAACTTGATGACCATCTGCATGATGCCCAGGTAGTAGAGCACTGCAATCAGGGAGGAGAAGAAGATGATGACCGGCAGAACACGGAAGGCAAAAACAAAGCCGCCGCCACCGAACACTTCAAACATCTTGTTGCTGACCAGACCGCCAAACAGGAAGTCGATCCCGTTCTGGCCGTAGCTGATCACGCTGGATACCGCGTCGGACACGCCGACCAGGATATCGCGACCAACCGGAACATAGAGTACAAACGCCCCCAGACCGGCTTGAATTGCGAACGCACCGACAACGGTACGCACGTTGATTGCCTTGCGATTGCTGGAGAACAGCACCGCGATAAGGACGAGCGTCGCCATCCCTACCAGACCCATGAACAAATTCATTATTATCTTCCTCTAGTAGCACCTGGCTTGTTAGCGAGTTGTTATCAAACCCAACTAATCAAGGGGAGCGCATTATACTAATTAAAGTCCGATAAAATAGAATGCTGGTCACATTTTATCGTTATCAAAATGTCCAAGTGTCACAAAATTAGACAGCAAACGATTTTTACGCTCATTTTTTTTCCTGACAACTAAATCAGGTGTTGCGAATTTGTTTCATGGCAATGGGTCGTGATGGAAAATATGCCGGGCAGTTTCAAATAACACCTTAGCAACATCTACCGATGATTCCTCCCGCAAAGTCATCAATATTTCAGCTATTTTCGGCAGCGCTTCCGGGGTATTCCGAGTGCCTTGCTCATCTTGTAACGGCATATCGGGCGAATCGGTTTCCAGCACCAGGGCCTCGAGCGGCATAGCACGAAATACCTCTCGCGTCTTGTTCGCCCGCTCAAAACTGATTACCCCGCCCACCCCGAGCCGAAAGCCCAGTTGCCAGAAAGCCTCCGCCTGCTGCAACGAACCGCTGAAAGCATGGATCACCCCGCCACGAGGCGGCTTGAAGCGGCGCAACAGCTTGACCACAGTGTCATTGGCGCGCACCGAGTGGATCATCAGGGGGAGCCCAGCATCAGCAGCCAGCCGGATCTGAGCCTCAAACAGCGCAAGCTGCCCCTCCTGCGGCACGTGAGAACGGAGGTCCAGCCCGCACTCACCAATGGCCACCAGCCTGGCAGGTTGACTCATCACCAACGCTCGCAGCCGTTCCATCACCCCCTCCCGCTGCTCACCGGTATACCAGGGATGAATTCCCAAACCATAAAAAAGGCCGTCATGCTGATCTGCCAGTGCCATCACACGAGTCCAGTTATCCTCTGCGATGGCAGGAATGATATACTGCGTCACCCCTAATGCCCGGCAACGGGCCAGCAGCGCCTCCCTGTCCTGGTCGAACACCGGAAAGTCGAGATGGCAATGGGTATCTATCAGCTGCATATCACTCACACCTGTTTGCGGTATTTAATGGGTCATTGAACATGATGAACAACAGAAACAACGGCTTTACCCTGATTGAACTGGTGTTGGTGATCATAGTGCTGGGGATCCTGACCGTCACCGCCCTGCCACGCTTTATCAATATCAAGGATGATGCCCTGAAAAGCACGGTCTCGGCGACTGCTGGCAGCTTTGCCAGTGCAGTTCAACTGGCAAATGCCGGCTGGGCGGTGAAAGTACAGGGGCAAGACCTCGCGCTGTATAACTTCAGTGGGATGGGCAATAAAGATCTGGATATCAACCACTACGGCTGGCCTGTGGGTACGAAAGAAGGGGGTCAAGGAATCGATGAACCCTCAACAGGTGGGGGTAGTAACGAAATCTCTGTGAACAGTAGAGACGACTGCGCTCTTCTGTTCGCCGCGCTCCTTGATACTGATCAATCTGTGGAAGATGAGGACAAAAAAGATGAAAACACAATTTATATCTCAAAGCTAATTTCTGCAGATGACCAAACCGAGCCAAGTGGTTTGGAACACTTTAACTGCCGTTATATTCTGCAAAAATCAATAGGCCGCTTCCCGGCTGACTCAGAGTATGAAAACGGCCTCGGCTTCGAGTACAACAGCGTTACCGGTGCCGTGACCCGCAATTTTGATTGAGCTCAGCCTCTTCTGCGCAAGCTCGCTCTTTGCTTGAGTCCTCATTATAACGAACCGGTGTGCAGCAGCGCCGGTTCTCCTGAGTGAGCCCCCACTCCTCGCACCACGCATCGTAACGGGCCAGCCAACGCAGCAATACCCCTTTCATCGTCACACCTCCGCCAACAGGTTCAGGTCAAAAACCATCCTAATCAGAGTCGGCAAGGGGAGCAAGGCATCCCCATGACCACGGTCGAGCAAAATAAAAAGAGCTGGTCAGCATGGCTGACCAGCTCTTTAACATTCCCTGAAGAGGTTATCCGACGAGCGATAGCTCATCCGCCTCAAAGGCTCTTCAGTTTCTCTTCCGGCAGAGCCAACTCGTCGTTGTGGTTAACACCGATGCCACGCTCCAGCACATGACGGGCGATGGCGTGCGCTTCTTCCAGCGAGTGCATGCTGTAGGTGCCGCACTGATACTCGTTCAGCTCGGGGATCTTGGCCTGATCCTGCACGGTCAGCACGTCGCTCATGGCCGCCTGCCAGGCTGCGCCAACACGGGCTTCGTCCGGCGCGCCGATCAGGCTCATGTAGAAGCCGGTACGGCAACCCATGGGGGAGATATCGATGATCTCCACGCCGTTGCCATTCAGGTGATCACGCATAAAACCGGCGAACAGGTGCTCCAGCGTATGGATACCGCGCTCGGAGAGGATCTCCTGGTTCGGCACACAGAAACGCAGGTCGAACACGGTAATGGTGTCCTTGTTCGGGGTCTGCATAGTCTTGGCCACACGCACCGCTGGCGCTTCCATACGGGTGTGGTCAACGGTAAAACTGTCCAATAACGGCATTTCTGACTCCTGATTGGGTTACCAGAACCAGCCCCCGCGGGAGAGCTGATCCTTGCATTGTCGATACTGGGCGCCGTAGCGCTGGGCGCGAGCCTCTACCTTGCGCGAGGTTTTCATCAACCACCCCTTGCTGCGATAGCTGCCACGCCGGTAGCCACCCCACCCTTCGTGATAGTTGAGGTACTGGCCATAGGCATCCCACTTGGAGGTGCCATTGAGCCGCTGGGCCTTGTTAGTGTACCAGCCCATAAAATCGATGGCGTCGGCAAAGTCATCGCGATCGCTCCAGCTATTGCCGGTCTCTCGCTGGTAATCAGCCCAGGTCTCGTCTTTCACCTGAGCGTAGCCATAAGCCGAGCTCGCCCGCCCGGTCGGAATAAAGAGGAAATACTCCATCGGCGGCTGGGCGTCGTGTACGAAGGAGGACTCCTGATACATCATGGCCATCACCACATGGATCGGCGTCCCCCACTTCTCGTTCATCTTGAGCGCGGCCTTGTGCCACTCCGGCTTCTCGCGAAAGATCTGGCACAGGTTTTCCGGCTGAGCCGGCGGGCGGGTACTGCACGCAGTGAGTACTGCCAGCAGGCCTGCCACCGCCACGATGCGCTTTCGGGACATCAGAGCAGAACTTGATTTGCTCTCCTGAACATAACGAGGCAAAAACGACATCAGATAGCGTCTTCGTTCTCTTCGCCGGTACGGATACGAATGACGCGCTCCACCTCGCAAACGAAGATCTTGCCGTCACCAATCTTGCCGGTGCGGGCGGTGTTCTGGATCGCTTCCAGACAAGCATCGAGATCCTCATCCTGCACCACCAGCTCCACCTTCACTTTCGGCAGGAAGTCGACCATATATTCGGCGCCGCGATAGAGCTCGGTATGGCCCTTCTGGCGGCCGAAGCCTTTGACTTCGGATACGGTCATGCCGTTGATGCCGATCTCTGCCAGGGCCTCGCGCACATCGTCCAGCTTGAACGGTTTGATGATGGCTTCAATCTTCTTCATGGTGACTCCTTACCAGTTCTGTTTGCCGAACCCGGATGTAATGGGGTAACGGCGATCCTTACCAAAGTTGCGAGCCGTAATGCGGGGCCCGACCGCCGCCTGACGGCGCTTGTATTCGTTGAGATCCACCAGTCGGATCACCTTGCGTACCACAGCTTCCTCGAAGCCCTCCGCCACCATGTCGGCGACCGAGGCATCCTCTTCCACGTAGCACTTGAGAATGGCATCGAGGATGTCGTATGGGGGCAGACTATCCTGATCCACCTGATCCGGCGCCAGCTCCGCTGAAGGAGGACGGTCGATAACCCGCTGCGGGATCACATAGTCGACCGAGTTGCGATATTCGCACAATTTGAATACCAGCGTCTTGGGCACATCTTTCAGCACGTCGAAACCGCCCGCCATGTCACCGTACAGGGTGGCATAACCGACCGCCATTTCGCTCTTGTTACCGGTGGTCAGCACGATACGGCGACGCTTGTTGGAGAGCGCCATCAACAGCACGCCGCGGCAGCGGGCCTGCAGGTTCTCTTCGGTCGTATCGCGAGCGGTACCTTCAAACAACGGCGCCAGCTGGGTCATAAATCCTTCGAACATCGGCTCGATGGAGATGATGTTGAACTCAACCCCCATCCGCTCGGCCTGCTCCTTGGCATCCTCCACGCTCATCTGGGCGGTATAGCGGAACGGCATCATCACCGCCTGCACCTTGTCGGCCCCGATGGCATCGGCCGCGATGGCCAGCGTCAGCGCCGAGTCGATACCGCCGGATAGGCCCAGTACGGCACCATGGAAACCGTTCTTGATGACATAGTCGCGCACCGCCAGCACCAGCGCCTGATAGGTCTCGGCCAAGGGTTCCAGCGGCGCAGCGGGCTCCCGTTCTTTCACCGGCTGGCCATCGGCAAAACGTACCAGCGCCAGCTCTTCGGCAAACGGGGCCAGTTTGTGGGTCAACTCGCCCTGGCTGTTGAACACCTTGGAGCAGCCGTCGAAAATCAGCTCATCCTGACCGCATACCTGATTGAGGTAAACCAGCGGCAGACCGGTCTGATCGCAGCGCTCGGCCATCAGCTCGCGGCGGATCCAGGGTTTTTCCTGATCGTATGGCGACGCATTGATGGTGAGCAGCAGCTCGGCACCCGCCGCCTTGGCAGCCAGCGCCGGACCCGGCTGCCACAGATCTTCACAGATGAGCAGCCCCAGCTGGTGACCACGGAACGGCACCACGCAGGTCTCGGTTGCCGCGGTGAAGTAGCGCTTCTCATCAAACACGCCGTAGTTGGGCAAGTCCTGCTTGAAGTAACGGGCAATCAGCTTGCCCTGCTCATAGAGTGACGCCGCGTTGTAGAGCGCCTCCCCTTCACGCCAGGGATGCCCCACCAAAATGGCACAGTTGCCCTGCCATTCGGCAACACGAGCCAACGCGGCTTCGACCCGGATCATCAGATCGGCGCGCAGCAGCAGATCTTCCGGTGGATAGCCGGTCAGGGCCAGCTCGGAGCAGACCAGCAGATCGGCACCTTGCTGCTCGGCCTGAGCCGCCGCAGCGAGCACTTTGTCAGTGTTATCTTCGATGGCGCCTACCGTCAGATTCAACTGGGCAAGCATCAGAGAGAGGGCTTTTGCCATGGCGATGCATCTTGTATTCGAAAATGATGGGGAATGATAAAGAAAAGGCGCTGGCTGTGCCAGCGCCCCGGATTCAAGGGGTACAACTTAGATTAGCTGCATTGGTTACACCATTATCCACCAGCAGGGCACAAGGACCACTAATCACCTGACCGTTGGCGGGTGGCGTCATGGCGATGCTGAGGGAAGCAGGTTTCAACAAGTAAGTTTTATTGCCCTGTGCACTGTAGGAGAAGTTCACCACCAAGCTACTATTTTGCGCTGCCGTACAGACATAGGTAGCCGGCTGGTTGTTAGCCTGGGGTTTATCAATACGGCAAGTAGCCCCCGAAGTTGTGGTACTGACATTCAAGCCACTGAAGGTATTTTTGCCGCAAGATACTGGCGCAGTATTGTTGCCATTCCCTTGCTCAAGACACTCTATGCGTCCCGATACAGTGAGAGTTGGCACAGTCTGGGAGCTGGTATCGATCGAGATAGGCATGGTGGCGACCTTGGCCTCACTTCGATCTACCGGTGAGATAAGTGAAGCTGTGATCCCCGAGTTACCTTGGTAGGCCGTCACCTTGATCGATGCACTTTGCAACACGTTGGATGCATCCTTGGTGCTCTTCTTGGCGGACAGATAACCACGGCTGTAGCTACCAAAATAATAGCTGCCAAGATCAACGACTGTCTTGACAGGCTCGTTGGTCACACCGACATAGTCAGAGGCACTGCCAGTCAACTGGCCACTCAATGGCACCAAGCTCCACTCCGCCAGCATGGTCAGATTGATATCCTGAAACGGAACCTTGGCCAACAGATCCTGAGAAGTCAGATCGAGCTTCGAGAGACTGTCCGGCGAGAGCAGATCCACGTAGATACCTCTAGCAATCAACTGGGCGGTCCCCGTATTCATGGTGATCTTGGTGCTGGTATCTCCCCCTGTCGCAGCATTGGCAGGCAACCACTCTGCAAATTCGGTGATCGTCGGCGGCGTGGCCGTGGGGTTTGCGGTCCAGTTGAGGGTGTTTTTCTGCCAGGTGATGTAGGTAGTAACTACGTACTTGATGTAGTTCTGATAGCTGGTCTGGTTTGCGGGCTTGGCAAGAAAATCAGCGCTGGTCACGACAACTTTGATCAGGTTCCAGTCAGGCAGCGGGCGATAGTAACCATCAAGTCTGACAAAGCGGCAGGCATCCACATAATCGCCACTATTGACCGATGAGAGGCCACTGTTGTAACGCAGTCGACTGGTATTGAGTGGAGCGTAAAACTGTTCGAAACTGCTGCCGCTGCCATCGAAATGATCCTTGCAGCAACTGGTGCAGAGACTCGGCTGATCTCTGACACTGCTGTTGAGTACCCCGGTCTGCTTGGTAACCTGGGAGCCCACATTCCAGTACAACAGGTTGCTGCTGGTCAAAATGGCCTTACCGGGCAGGTAGGCATTGACACTCGAGCCATAACTGCAGGAACAGGAGACCGATGCCAGATCCTGCAGCACCTGTTGAGTATTGCCACCATTGTCTGGCTTATAGGTAACAGTCTCGAATTGCACCAGTTTGCCAACAGAACCATCCTTGGAGGTCACGGTGGGCAATGGCTTGCTGGTCTCTTGCTTGCGCCCTTCCTGGTCAATCTGGATGGAAATGACATCGGGCGCGACCCCGGGGGTATAAACCACATGGGGCGGTTCACGACTGGTATCCAACCCCCCGTTAAACTGATTCTGGGTTAATGACTCAACAGGCGATACCGCACCGGAAAGCAACAAGGAATGGGACTGCCCGACGCTGTCGCTCCAACTGACAGTGACATTGACCACCTTTCGGCCAGAATAGGCATGCAAATAACCCGCCGGGATAGCCGTTTGCCAGCCAGAACCATTCCAGTACTGATTGCTGACGGTCCAACTAAGGGCATAAGTCCCACCGCCATCAGGAGGTGTCGCCGAACTGGAACCTGCCGCGATACTGTTATAAGCAGTAAGCGGTGAAACCGCGCTTACCACTCCATTGAAGGTACGAAACGCATCCAGTTTTGACTCCGCCAGACGCATGGCTACCTCATAACGGCGGCTATCCTGGGAGGTATTGAGCAACGAACGAGACATAGCCACCAATCCTGCGACCCCCACTCCCAGCAGAACCAGAGTGATCAAAATCTCTAACAGCCCAAATCCCTTGTGCGGTTTCATACATGCTCCTACCAGTCGCGCCAGCTACCAGGCACCAGATTGATGCTCTGAAACGCAGCCCCATTTTCGATATTGCTCAACACCGCCTGATCATACTTGGCATCAAAGGTACCGTTAGCCGTTTTGCCCAGTTGATAGTTGGCCACCACGGCACCGTTGACGATAGCCCCCCCCTTCAAGCTGATATCAGTAGTCGCCGTAGCAGGCGTGGATGAATAGGCAAACACCAGCCCATAGAGGGTAGCGCTCCCATTGACCATCAGATTGCCATTGCGAACGATGAGTACCACGGGCGCAGCAACCGAGCCGATAGACCCACCCGGTTTGCAGTCTCCATCGACGATAATAAGGCCGCTTGAGGCGGTCGAGAGCGAGTCGCAATTATTCAACCGTTGTACTGCTCGTGACTCCAGATTGGCCCACCCCGTAGCGTCATCATTCTCATTAAACAGATACCAGACCAGGTCTGTGGGGAATGCCGTATCATTATCTTTGATGTCCGACTGCTTATCACCCTTCTGGCTAATGTAGGTACTGCACCCGCCGCTGTAGTCTCCCTGATGGCAAGTCTGACCAGAACCATTGGTCAAATCCACATTGCCATTCGTCCAGACAGATAACGGAACCCCTGGCCCCCCACCGTTAGGGTTGGCCACCACAGTGAAGTTGCCGGATACTGCCATACCACCGGCAACTGTCAGGGGGGCTGCGGGAGTGCCGGCCAACACGCTTATCTTGATGGCCTTCACCTCAACCTCTGCATTGGCGGTACTGTCCACCAGGGTTGCCATAGTGCGCACTTTAACCGGAACTACGTTCGCCCCACCGACAATCACGGTCGGTTCATCCAGAGCCCACAGGGTATAATTGCCAGCCGAAACAGTGATAGATATACCGCTACTGGGGGTGCGCCAAGCTGCATCCTGCGCAAGCCGTCCGACCCCATCCGAGAGACCCAGCTCGGCCAGTGCCAACGCCTGCCGGTACTGTACTTCATTAAGACTGACACGACGGTCAGCAACCATCAGCTTGCCCACCAGCAAAGAGATGCCAAGCAGGATCACAATAAGCAGCAGCGTAATAGTGAATGTGGTAAAGCCAAGATAACGTTTCATGGCATCAATACCCGTCGTTACGCAGCTTGATATCACGCTGCAAGGTGAGTTTAAGTGCACTATTTGCCTTTAACTGACCCGATATGGCCAAGCGCACCGTTCTCGCGCCAGCCGACGCACTGCTTCCAAGCAGCGAAAAAGTGAGGTCAGTCACCTCAATGGTGTCATCGGTACTGAGTAAATTCCCCGTGCTGCAACTGGTACCGAGCTGCACCCCTTTGTCGGTACTGTCGTAGCTGTAAATAAAGATCTCATTGGCACCGAGGGTTCCATTGTTATCATCATCGTATTTCAGCCGGATACAGCGATAAATCTTGGAACCAGTGATCGTCTCATTCATCAGGTCGCTGCCAGTATCAAAATAGAAGGGGGATCTGGAGCCTGATGCAGCATTGAGAAACACAGTAGCTCCCTGATCGTAACCAGTTCGCTGTACATCACGGGCAATCATGTCCGTGATACTTTGCAACTCCTGATTTAGACGACTTACCTGCATCGATGTTTGATTGGCCTTGAGAATAGTGGCGAACAAGGATGTTACGGCTGCAACCAAAAACAGACCTGCGACCATGGCCACCATTAACTCGACGATGTTAAAGCCTCGTGCTAGACCTAATCGCATGGAGAGCTCCCCGTGACTGGCTCGGTTCTCACTCGCCCATTTGTGGCAATAATAACCCTGTGCTCAGAGGTCCCGTTCTTCAGACAAATAGAACCATTGCCCAAACCGCCACTGCCGTGAAGATCTTTGAATGAGCCTCTACGGTTATTGATTTCAAGAGCATTTTCAGAACCGGATAATTCATAGTTTGTCGTCAGAGTAATGCCGTTAAACTCGCTGGCATCAACGCCCTTGCGACCTTCAATAGCAGAACATGAATCCGAGCAGCTATTACATGCCGAATCAAGAGCGATGCGATAGCACCAATTGGCCTGCCCCGCATTGAATATCTTGAAGATTATCGGTTTATTACGTTTGATAGCCTCAGACTTGAGCAGCATGATATCCGTGTAAACGGCTTGGGTAGCCGCCTTGACTATCTGCTCCTGGCGCAATGACTGATAACTGGGGATGGCTACGGTTAGCAGCAGGGCGACCAGAGCCATGGCGATCATCAATTCAATCATGGTAAAACCGGCTGAGCGCCCCTCTGCGAATTCCATTGGCTAAAGACTCCTTTCTTTTCGCACATGCCAGTAGAGTATGATGTCAGTACTATCCTATAGTATCTATCTGTTTAACGAACCCTGCCGCGCCCATGAGAATCAAACAATCCGGAATCACCCTGCTGGAATTGATGGTGGTCGTTGCCATCGTTGCCATCATTGCCGCTGTCGCCTACCCGAGCTTTACTGACGGTCTGCGTAAATCTCGTCGAGCCGATGCCATCAAGGGCTTGCTGACCATGCAGCTCAAACAAGAAGAATTTCGCATCTCCAATGCCAGTTACAGCAGTGCGATAGCCAGTGTGGGCAACCCAACCAGCGATTACTACACCTTTAGCATTTCTGGCGCCAGCGCCACCGCCTACACACTGGTGGCCACCAGCAAGGGGGCCCAGGTCGGCGACAAGGCCGGCAATACGGCCTGTGATACCCTGACTATCAACAAGGCCGACATCAAGACGCCTGCCGAGTGCTGGAACTGAACGCTACCAGCATTCGGTGGCTGTCATGGTGGCTCGTGATACCCCCTGCAGTCCGCTCTGATCGAGAGTCAACAATCCACAGGGATCGCCATTCATCACACCGGTCGGAATGGCGGTCAGGGTATAACGGGCCCCACTGGCATTGAGCGCTACATTGTAATACGCAGCCCCCCCATCCCTCGGCAGGGTCGCCAAGCCGGCAGAGGCTAGGTTACCGGCGTCGTAATTGCCATTGGCAGTAAACTCCCGCTCCAGATATTGCGCCGCTTCCAGCAACACTGCCTTGGCTTCGGCCCGCTTGGCAGCCGCCATGTAGTTGTTGTAACTGGGATACGCGATCGCGGCCAGAATGGCGACCACTGCGACCACTATCATCAACTCAATCAGGGTAAAACCACGTTCCATGCCAACCTCTACTCCAGTTGCAACCAGGACTGGCGGCCACCCAGATCGCCTGCCCCCTCTTCCAGCGTGACCGAGATATTTCCGCTGGAGCCGCTGATATATTTGCGCTCCATCTCGGCATCTTCCACTACGCTTGGCGTCGTGGTGAGCTCATCAAATTGCTTGCCGCTGACCGGCACCTTGATGTCATTGCCGGCTTCATCCTCGATCGCGACGTAATCATCATCGTTGACGGCCCCGTCGCCGTTAACATCAAACACCGAGTAGGTGAGTCTGGCCCCCGAGATGGGATCCAGCTCCATCAGCCAGGAGCGGCCACCAAAGTCACAGGCATCCGCCGACGGGATCAAGGTATTGAAGATCAATCGCTTATGCCGATAGAGCATCTCGGAGACGGCCCGCTCACCGACCCCCTTGCTCAAGCTTGGCGATTTCAATAGCAGATACCAACCCTTTTGGCTGGTGTAATTGACATTCCGGTTGGAGACAACCCTCACGTTGAACTTGATAGTGGTGCCGTTGGCCACAAACTCATGGGTGATGCTCTGCTGCAACAGCTGGCTACTGAGCACGGTAGCCCCCGTATCCCAGATACCGTACACCGCTTCCAGCCTCGGCGTGGCGGGAACCAGTTTGTCATCATTGGTAAAATAACTGCCAGTCCCCATCATCACCATAACCCCCCCTTTAGGGTGCCGAATAGCCAAAGGACGCATGGTGATCGGCTGACGCGTACCGGCACTGCAGCTGCCATTACAGGCCTGGAACAGCGGCTTGGGCTTGTTGCCCGTTTTCAAAGCACTTCCCCACTGGGCACTGTTTTTGTCAGTCAGATCGAATTTCCACAAATTGCCGTGCAGGTCACCGGCATAGACATAGTCGACAACCCTGTCCCCGTCTTGATCTACCGGCAAGGGGGAAGATAGACCGTTGGGCTCGCTGGAAGACCCTACCTCGGTATCGATCTCTTTGATGATGGCGCCAGTCGCCAGATCCAGCACAAACAGCCTCGCAGTCTGACTGGTGCTGTTGTAACCATTCGCAACAAGAGCAACCCATTTGTTGTCGGCTTTGACCCGCACCAGAGTGGGTGCCGCCAGTGCAACCCCCATTTCGCTATCGGTGAACTCCCACAGCATCTTGTCGGCGGTGAAGTTATCCGGGGCCGTCACATCTATGGCAAATACCGCCTTGCCACCGGCACCGGTGGATCCCAGCAAGATGCTCTTCCAGCGACTGCCCAGATAGGCATCGCCCACCTTGGGCGTCCCATCCACATAGTAGCGATGGCTGTAATTCGGTCTGGTCAACTGATTCAGCTCGCCCAGCAGGCTGGACGGGATATAGGCCAGTCGCTCGACACCGTCGGCGACTCGAAATCCGTGCAGCATACCGTCATTGGCACCGACATAGAGCATGGGTGGGCGCCGGGTAATCGCCGTCGAGCCTAGAAAAGCCTGGTAACCCTCCCGCTCGGTCTGGGTCAGACCGGTTGCACTGCTGTAACCGTAATCACGCTTGCCCACGTAGACGGGATCAGAATTGATGATGTCGCCGAGCAGATCACTGCGATTGCGAAACGCACCGCCATTGCGCTGCTCGCCACTGCGCTCACCGCGCAGATAGGCGACCCGGCTTTCTCCCTGGTTGTCACCAGCGACATTGAATAGAGCCCGGTTGGTCACATTCAGCGTATCCCAATGGAAGGGGATGCCGACACCATCTTGCCGGGTGAAGATATTGCGTGCCGAAGGCTCGGGGATCAAGGTAGCGGCATCCCAGGCGATCTCCCCAAGGGTGCCATCGCTGTTAAGCGGGATCGAGACCAGTTGCCCCGACCAGTCGCCGCTGTTGTAGCGGGCCTGGTAGATGTGGGTATTGCTGTCCAGCCGGGTTGCGTTGGCGGTTACCGAGCTGGCGGAGCTGTTGCGCGCTGCGATCTGGGCAAGGGTACTGCTCAGAGCTGCGGCAAAGGTATCGGGATCTGCCGCGCTGAAGAAATTCCCTTTGCTGTTGACGGCCGCATGCCACAGATCATCAATTTTCTTTGCATCGGAGCCGTAGGGGCTGGGCCAACTCACAGGCTTCCCGCTGGCAGGGTTCAAGGTGCCGTTGACCCCCAATCCGACCGTGAAGTTGACCAGATGCTGCCAATTAGCGGGATCCTCCGTGCTGGTCGGAACCTTGTTTGCGAGATCGGGACGCAGATCCGTTTTCCAGTAATGGTAAGCCACATCAGCCAAGGTATCAGCGGTTCCATCATTGTCTTGGTCACCGACCGCAGGGTCAGGATCATAAGCTCGTCCCTCACTCCAGTAACCATCGGTCATCAGGATGTTATAACTCTGGCGACAGGTAAGATGAGGAAGCGTGCTACCGGCACTGACGGCCCAGGGGCCATCGCCACCCGTCTTGGAAAAGTAGTTTCCCACATGCTGGAGGCTGGTCCGCAGTGGAGTACCGGCAGCTGGAATATCTCGGCTATAGAGATCTTTGAAAAAGTCACTGCGATTAGTACCCGAAAAAGCGGCTACATCACGGATCACACTACCGCTGGCGTTGATGGTGGCAAAACCGACTCGCAGCGATTGCCCCTGACTGGCAAAGGCACGCCCAATGCCAGCTCGTGCTGCCAGGATCCGCGAACGGTAATAGGTATACCAGTTGGCAAAGTTCTGGATCTCCTCGTCATAGCTACAGGCAGGCGCGCTCTTGCAGTCGCTGCGATTGGGCCGCCCAAGGTAACTTGACGTGCTTTTACTTATCTCCACCCTGTTATAGCTACTCACCTTCTTGACATCACCGCTACCTTTGTAGTCGAAATAGACGGCAGGCCAGAACTCTTCCGTTTTATTTACTTCATCATCATTAAATTTTTTATAGAAAGTAGCGTTATCGGCATTTGCGTACTCCGTACCTTCATTGGTCAAATCACGGCACGACCTATCGGGATTCTTCAATGGATTGTGCGGGGCGCAGGTAATTTTGGCATTACTCATCAAGGTGCCATCCGCCTTGACCCAAGGGCGATAGGTCAACTGCGGATTGTAATAAAGCTTGTTGTTATGGCTGGAACGGGTGTAGGCATTACGATTACTGCCCGCAGCAAAGGTCACGGTACGATTATCGTAATCATCGCTACCATAGACCTTGTTAGCACGTGGGTAGACATAACGCGCATCGTTCTCGATCAAGGACTCGGGCATGATCTCGAAATGCATCGAACCCGAATCATCCAGGGTAAACATGATATTGGGATCGGCCCGGGTGCCGAGATAGAGGGGAACCTGGGCAATATCGAGCGCCGCCTGTGCCGAAGCACAGCAGAGCATCACCGAAAGGCCAAAACCAAGTTTGCCCATACACCGCCTCCTAGCGACTATAGGTCGATTGCAACAGCACCCGGCTCTCGTCAGAGAGACCAAATCCCCTTGCAGTAATACGATATAGACGACGCTCACTGATGGGCTCATCGACTGCCAGATCCTCGCTCCCCCCCTGGGTATAGGGCAACCGTTCGATAAAGTATTCGGGAGCGCGCCCCGCCAGACCACTGTTGGTATAGGTACGCCAAGCGGTCGAAGGGGAGGCAGGATCCACCGCGGTGTCGATAAATTCATACAGGCCCGCGCTGTTGTCATAGGGACCCGAGTTGCCAGCCTCGATATAGCGCTCGGCAGCGCGCAGGCCCGCTTCTGCCGCCTGCAATGCCTGCAGCGCCTCTTTCTGGTTACCCGCCATCTTCTCTTGCAACTGCGCCCCACGCATACTGGCCATACCCAGCAGGCTCACCATGACCAGAAAAATCAGGCTGATCACCAGCGCCATCCCCTGCTGTCGATCCATCATGACTGGGCTCCTCAAGGTAGCCGATTGCGCAGCGCAACTGTGGTTTCGGCGACCCAGTACCAGTTGCGATCGGTCGCCCGGAAGGTGGCTCCGGCAAAGCTAAGGGCCTGCGGAGACGACACCACATTGCCTTGGTTACTGCGCATAAGAAGCTGTACTCCAATCCCCAGTACATTGTTCCAGTTTGGATTGCTGGCGGCGCTCACATAGCGATCTGCCGCCCGATCCCGGTTCTGATCCTCGCCGAATGTAAGTTGCATATTGGCCACCCCTTCGATAAGGGGCATACCTGCAGCCACCCCGTTCTTGCGATAAAGCGCGTAGGGGCTGCTGGCAGAGGGGCGGGCGATATAGTAGAGACGGGTTTCCACCCTGTTCACGACCGAGCCAAGACCAAACCGCTCCTCGGGTGGGCTGCTGGCCCCCCCCCAGGAACTGCTGGCATTGCCTGGCGTATATTTGTTGTCATTGGAGTGGACGATATTGACCTCACGCCCCCCTGCCACGCCCTGTACTTTGGAGACCTGAAATATTCTGGCCTTCTGACAGTCGGAGACCATGACGATATCTCCCTCGCACAGATCGCTATAACCCTGTGCGCCGGAACCACAATAGTCGGCCTTGCTGGATAGCTGCTGCACAAACAGCTGGGCGGCACTGTTATGATTATCACGACTGAGCGGAACCCCAACCCCAACCGGCCCCTGAACCAACAGGATATCGCTACCCGGCATGGGTCTGGGCTCGGAACCGCTGAACAGAGCAGACAGCTCGGCTGGCAAAGTGGACGTCACATTGTCGTAACCACGCAAAAAGGTGGTGAAGTTGTAGGGCAGTGCCGTACTGTTATTGAGGGTATTGGTGATATTGACCCCCTGTTTGCTGAGACACCCCTGATAGCCCACCATACGCAGCTCTTTTTGCAGCAGATTGGTGGCAAATCCGCTATCTTCCCGCACCCGGGCAATGGCCTCGCCAGTGAGATAGGTTTTGTGATTGCCGAGAAACACCTGAATCATGACACCCACCGTTATCAGCGAGAGCACCAAGGCGATCATCACCTCGACCAAGCCGATCCCGTGCTGGTGTAGCGGCAAACCGCTCCTGCTCATAGGTCCGTCCTCAGGATCATGCTGCGCGACGCAGGATCAGTCGACAGCCGACTGCTATCCCACTGAATAGTGATGGTGGCCCTTCCGGCACTGACCGATACGGCGCCATCGCCACCTGGTAGCTCGGCTACGACCCGCTTCCAGTGTTGCAGATCCTGAACCGCCATAGAGCTACCCGAGACAGTTTCGCCCAAGTCGATATTGTATTGCCCGTTCAGAGCCGCGCTGCGATTAGCCCGCATCATGTCGTTGATCATGTATGCATACTGGGTCGCCTCGGTACGCGTCAGCGCCGACTGGTTACTCTTGAGAGCCTGCAGTTGCAGAGTCGCCATGCCCAGAATACCGATGGAGAGCACCAGTACCGAGATCATGATTTCAAGCAGTGACAAACCCCGTTCTCGCATCATGGGCAGCTAGCCTCGGTAATGGAAGGGCGACCAGCCACTGTGATGTTGATATCACGGGAGGGCTCATTTCGACACTCATCAGGACGCAGGGAAAATACCCGTGCCAACGGAGTGCGGCCATCAAGAAAACCCTCGCTATTAAAACGCAGCAGGGAGGTATTGCTGCTCAATACCCCGCCCCCCATGTCGGGAAAGCCTCGCAACAACTCACCATTATCCAGTATGCCGTTACCGTTGCCATCGACCCAGATCTGCCAGCCAGCCTCCCAGTGATGCTGGGTCAGGTTATCGGCAGAGGCGGAGAGGGTCACTACCGTGTTGCGGCGAATGGCTTCTGAGCGGGCAAGGTTGATGGCCGCAACAAAGTTGTTAGCCTGAGTATTGAGAGAAATAGTGCGCAGCAAAGCGTTGAAGGAAGGAACCCCCAACGTGAGTAACAAAGAGACGAGCGCTATGGTGACCATAAGCTCGATAAGGCTAAAACCTGAACGCAAAAACATCCTGTTTCGCTCTGATTTGTTCCAGGAGGACAGACACACTCCATGTGTGCTAAGCCAGAGTAAGGGCTTGCTGGCAGTCTATGCCGGGCACTTGGTGTTTCAATCCCGGCAATGCAAAAGTTCGAGCTGCATCATCAATTTTCGCTGCAATCTGGTTGCGAACATGAAAATAGGACTCGTTAGAGCCAAAAAAAACAAAGCCACCTCAACGAGGTGGCTCTGGCAATAAACCGACATCCAGCGAGATGAGAGGGATCAGAGGATCCGCAGCTCTGGCGGCACTTCAAACACCACGTTCTCTTCACGGCCAGGATGCTCGGCGACCACCTTGCCTCCCAGCTCCCGCAAGCGGGCAATCACGGACTGCACCAGCACCTCGGGGGCGGATGCGCCGGCAGTGACGCCTATCGCCTTCACCCCTTCCAGCCAGCTCGCCTCAATCATCGACGCATCGTCGATAAGATAGGCTCTGGCGCCCACCTTCTCGGCCAGCTCGCGCAGACGGTTGGAATTGGAGGAGTTGCGAGACCCCACCACCAGCATGGCGTCCACCAGCCCTGCCATCTCCCGCACCGCATCCTGACGGTTCTGGGTGGCGTAGCAGATATCGTCCTTGCGCGGCCCCTGGATCTTGGGGAAGTGCTTGCGCAACGCATCGATGACGTCAGAGGTCTCATCCACGCTCAGGGTGGTCTGGGTGACAAAGCAGAGGTCATCCGGGTTCTTCACCTTGAGCTTGGCCACATCTTCAGGCGTCTCCACCAGATACATGCCGCCTTCGCGATTCTCGTACTGCCCCATGGTCCCGATCACCTCGGGGTGACCGGCGTGGCCGATGAGCACAGCCTCGGAGCCCTTGCGGCTGGCGCGATGAACCTCCATGTGCACCTTGGTCACCAGCGGACAGGTGGCATCGAATACCTTGAGGGCGCGGGATTTGGCCATCTCGCGCACTGTCTTGGCCACGCCGTGAGCAGAAAAGATGACGATGCTGTCGTCAGGCACCTCGTCCAGCTCCTCGACGAAGACAGCGCCCGCCTCTTTCAACTTGTTCACCACATACCGGTTATGCACCACTTCGTGGCGGACATAGATGGGGGCACCGAACTTCTCCAACGCGCTCTCGACAATGCTGATGGCACGATCGACACCGGCGCAAAAACCGCGAGGGTTAGCGAGCAGAATATCCATTAATGCACCTTCTCCTCATCATCAACGCCCAGGATCTCCACCTCGAAGGTGACGGTATGACCGGCCAGCGGGTGGTTGAAATCGACCGTCACCGACATCCCGGCTACCGCCCGGATAATGCCCGGCAGCTCGCTGCCATTGGGCTGATCGAACAGGATGATGGTGCCGACTTTTGGCTCCACATCGGCGCCAAATTTGGCACGGTCGAGATGGTAGATATTGTCGGGATTGGAGAGACCAAAGGCCTCTTCCGGCGCCAGCGTGAAGCTCTTGCTCTCCCCTTCGCTCAGCCCCAGCAGGCACTGCTCAAAGGTGGGGGTCAGGCTGCCATCGCCCATCCGCAGGCGGGCAGGTTTGCCGTGCAGCGCCGTGCTGTCGGCAACCGAGCCATCTTCCAGCTTGATGGAGAAGTGGAACAGCACGCTGCTGTTAGCGGTGATCTGCTGGCTCATGCCTGCTCCTTTTTCTCACCACGGAAACCGTCCAGCACAATCATGGCGGCCCCGATAAAGATAAAGCTGTCGGCCAGATTGAATGCCGGCCAGTGCGCACGCTGCCAGTAGAAGTCGAGGAAATCGACCACATGGCCCAACACCAGTCGATCAAAGACGTTGCCAAGGGCGCCGCCGATGATGAGTGAATAGGCGATACCGCTCCAACGCTGGGTCACCGACTGCTTGCGCAGCCAGTGGATCAGCAATCCACAGATGGCAAAAGCCAGCACCGCGAAGAACCAGCGCTGCCAGCCCCCCTGATCAGCCAGAAAGCTGAATGCGGCCCCCTTGTTGTAGACGTGAACCAGATTGAAGAAGGGGGTGATCTCCACCCCCGGGTAACCAAATGGCAGCAACTTGACCACGGCGAGCTTGCTCGCCTGGTCCAGTACAAAGGCCAGCACTGCCAGCCACAGCCAACGCAGGCCGCTTTTATGTTGAGTCATGTTCATCAGGCAAATTGACGAGTTTCGCCGTCACCCTCAACGTTGGTCACACAGCGACCACAGATCTCTTCGTGACCCGCGATGGTGCCCACATCTTCTACATGGTGCCAACAGCGGTCGCACTTGGCGGCAGCAGACTGGGCCACGCTCAGCCACAGGTCATCACGCTCGGTCGCCACAGAGCCTTCCGGCGCAGTGTCAGCCTCAACCACATTGGCTTTGGAGGTGAGCAGCACGAAGCGCAGCTCATCAGCCAGGGCATTCAGGCGTGCAGCCAGCTCCGGCTTGGCGAACAGGGTCAGCTCGGCCTGCAGGGAGCCGCCGATACGCTTCTCGCCACGGGCCACTTCCAGCGCCTTGTTCACTTCACCACGCACGGTGAGGATCTCGGCCCAGAAATCGTCGTTGAGGGTTTCACCCGCTTCCAGCCCGAACAGGCCGTCGTACCACTCTTCGGTGAAGACGAACTCGCCGCGCTCACCCGGCAGCAGTGCCCAGATTTCATCGGCGGTGAAGCTCATGATCGGCGCCATCCAGCGCACCATGGCCTCGGCGATGTGATAGAGGGCTGTCTGGCAGGAGCGACGGGCCAGGCTGTCAGCCTTGGCGGTGTACTGACGATCCTTGATGACATCCAGATAGAAGGAGCCCATCTCGATGGAGCAGAACTGCATCAGCTTCTGGGTTACACCGTGGAAGTTGTACTCGTCGAATGCCGCCATGATCTCGGCCTGTACCGCTTTGGCACGACCCACAGCCCAGCGATCCACCACCACCATGTCGGCAGGTGCCACCATGTCGGTCGCCGGATTGAAGCCGTTCAGGTTGGCCAGCAGGAAGCGGGCTGTATTGCGAATACGGCGATAAGCATCGGCAGAGCGCTTGAGGATCTCATCGGAGACAGTCATCTCGCCGGTGTAATCAGTGCTCGCTACCCACAGACGCAGGATGTCGGCACCCAGCTTGTTCATTACGTCTTGCGGGCTCACCACGTTGCCGATGGACTTGGACATCTTGCGACCCTGACCATCCACAGTGAAGCCGTGAGTCAGCACCTGGTTATAGGGAGCCTTGTCTTTCATGGCCACACCGATCATCAGGGAGGACATGAACCAGCCACGGTGCTGGTCAGAACCTTCCAGATACATGTCGGCCGGCTTGCCGTTGAACTCGGGACGGGCATCGACCACGGAGGCGTGGGTAGAACCGGAGTCAAACCAGACGTCCAGAGTGTCAGGCACCTTGTCGTACATGTCTGCATCGGCACCCAGCAGCTCGGCCTTGTCCAGATCCCACCAGGCCTGGATGCCGGACTGCTCGACCCGCTTGGCCACCTCTTCCATCAGGCGTACAGATTCCGGATGCAGTGCCTGAGTCTCCTTGTGAACGAACAGGGAGATGGGCACACCCCAGGTACGCTGACGGGAGATACACCAGTCCGGACGGTTCTCGACCATCGCCTGGATGCGGTTTTTACCCCAGGCCGGCACCCAGCCGCTCTGACCGTGCTGGGCAATGCCCTCTTTCTCGATACGCTCGATCTCTTCCAGCGCGCGCTTACGCAGACCCTTCTGCTCCATGCTGATGAACCACTGCGGGGTGGCACGGAAGATGATCGGGGTCTTGTGACGCCAGCAGTGTGGATAGGAGTGGTTGAACACCTTGTGGTGCAGCAGGGCGCCACGCTCGGTCAACACCTCGACAACCGCTGCGTTGGCCTTAAATACGTGCTGGCCGGCAAACAGTTCGGTATCCGGCAGATAGACGCCGTTGCTGCCAACCGGGTTGGCCACTTCCAGACCGTACTTCTGACCGACCACGAAGTCTTCCTGACCGTGGCCAGGGGCGGTGTGAACAGCACCGGTACCGGCATCCAGAGTGACGTGATCACCCAGCACCACCGGCACATCGAAGCTGTAGAAGGGGTGGTTGAAGCGCAGCAGCTCAAGAGCCGCACCCTTGGCGTAGCCCAGGTTGTGGTAGTGCTCGATACCGGCGCGGTCCATCACGTCCTTGACCAGCTCGGCGGCCAGGATCAGACGCTCGGGGTTCTCCCCTTCAACCTGCACCAGTGCGTAGTCCAGATCGGCGTGCATGGCGATGGCGCGGTTGGCCGGCAGGGTCCACGGGGTAGTGGTCCAGATCACGGCAGAGAGAGTGCCTTTGCCGGTGTGGCCTTCGGCGCAGTCAAACTTGGCGGCAACGGCAGCTTCGTCGACGGCCTTGAAGCGCACGTCGATGGAGGGGGAGTTCTTGTCGTAGTACTCAACCTCGGCTTCAGCCAGCGCGGAGCCGCAATCGGTACACCAGTGCACCGGCTTGGAGCCTTTGTGCAGGTGGCCGTTTTCAACAATCTTGGCCATGGAGCGGATGATGTTGGCTTCAGTGCCAAAATCCATGGTCAGGTAGGGGTGTTCCCAGTCACCCAGCACGCCCAGACGGATGAAGTCGGTCTTCTGCGCTTCGATCTGGGTTTTGGCGTATTTGCGGCACTCGGCGCGGAATTCGGCAGCGGAAACCTTCTCGCCCGGCTTGCCGACCATGCCTTCTACTTTCAGTTCGATAGGCAGACCGTGGCAATCCCAACCCGGCACATAGGGGGAATCGAAGCCAGAGAGGCCCTTGGACTTGATGATGATGTCTTTGAGGATCTTGTTGACCGAGTGACCGATGTGAATGTTGCCGTTCGCATAGGGGGGGCCATCGTGCAGAATGAAAGAAGGCTTGCCCGCTTTGGCGCGGCGAATAGCGCCGTAGAGATCCTGATCGTACCAACGTTTCAGCATGTTGGGTTCGCGCTTGGCCAGATCGCCACGCATCGGAAACTCGGTTTCCGGAAGATTCAGGGTGTGTTTATAGTCGCTCATCAGTCCTGGGTTCCCTTCTTTTCTAAAAGAGTGCTGGGTAAATGAAATTGCGGCAGCCCGAACCAGGCTCGGGCCGCCAGGGCATCTCGTTCGATCTGCTCTTTCAAGGCAGAGAAAGAGTCAAATTTCTGCTCTTCGCGCAGCTTGTGGCGAAGCAGCACCTTGACCTGTTGACCGTAAAGGTCACCAGAAAAATCAAACAGATGTACTTCCAATCTGGCTTGTGTACCGCTCAAGGTCGGCCGTACACCCACATTGGCTACACCGGGGAAGGTCTTGCCGGAACATATCACTTCCACCGCAAACACGCCACCGACCGGGATTACCTGGCGCTTGAGGGCCAGATTGGCGGTGGGAAAACCTATGGTGCGCCCCAGCTTGTCGCCGTGGGCCACCCGGCCGCTGATGGCATAAGGACGGCCGAGCATCAGCTCAACCTCCGCCATGCGGCCCGCCTTGAGTGCCTCGCGCACCAGCGTGCTGCTGACCCGCTGACGGGATAGCTGGAAGCTCTGGGTGCTGATCACCTCGAAACCGAAGCGCTGGCCCGCCGCCTCCAGCAGGTGGAAGTCCCCTTCCCGCCCCTTGCCGAAGCGAAAATCATCGCCGACCACCAGATAGCGCACGCCAAGCTTCTCGACCAGCAACTGCTCGATGAAGGTGGCAGCCGCCTGACTGGCAAAGCGGTGGCTGAAGCGTACGCAGAGCATGCGGTCGATCTGCAGCCCCTTGAGCGCTTCATATTTCTCGCGCAAGCGGCTCAGGCGCGCCGGCGCCTCGCTACCGGCAAACAGCTCCAGCGGCTGCGGCTCGAACAGCATGACGCAGGCGGGCAATCCCAACTGGGCCGCTTTCTCCCTGAGACGTGCCAGTACCGCATGGTGACCCTGATGAACCCCATCAAAGTTGCCAATGGTCAATACACATCCCCGGTGACGGGGCTTGAGATTGTGAATACCGCGAATAAGCTCCATCGCTGCCTTGTGCGTTGCTGCTGTCGAAATCGCCGGATTATATATCAGGCGGCCATCAGGGTCAGCCCTGTTGCGGCCCCGATTTCAGCTCTCGGGGCCGAAATACCAACTCACTTGGCACCTTCAAGCCTCGGATATGGATCAATCTTCACGACCAGCTCTCAGATCTCTTGGCCGGATCCCCAGTGCCAGCAGGACTCCGGCATAAATGGCACCACCCAGCACCAGCAACATGGTCAGCTGCAGGCTCGCCTTGCCCATACTCCATGCTCCCCATTGGGCCAGATCTGGCGACAGGTAGAGGAGTACGCCCCCCATCAGCAGGCTCGCCGTCAGCAACTTGAGGCAAAAGATCCCGGTGTGGCGGGAAGGCCGGTAGACGCTCTGCTGATGGAGTCCCTTGAACAGCAGGGCTGCGTTCAGCGTGCCCGAACAGGCGGTCGAGAGCGCCAGCCCCACGTAACCGAGCGGATAGATGAAGAGGAGGTTGCAGACCATGTTGGCGGCCATAGAGATCATCCCGATCCGTACCGGCGTTTTGGTGTCCTGACGGGCGTAGTAACCGGGCGCCAGCACCTTGATTAACATCAGCGACAGCAAACCGGAGGTGGATGCCAGCAAGCTGGCGCTCGACATAGTCACCTCATGCAAGCCGAACTCGCCGCGCATGAACAGCACCCGCAGGATGGGCTCACGCAGCACGGCAATCCCCACCATGGCGGGCAAACCGAGCAACATCACCATCCGCACCCCCCAGTCCATGGTGCGGGAGAAGTCAGCGGGATCGGCATCCACATGCTTCTTGGCCAATGCCGGCAGAATGACGGTACTGATGGCAACGCCGAACATGCCGAGCGGGAACTCCAGCAAGCGATCCGAGTAGTAGAGGTAGCTGATGGCACCGGTCGCCAGAAACGAGGCAAGCATGGTGTTGACCAACAGGTTGATCTGGCTGACCGATACCCCGAACAGCGCCGGGATCATCAGGGTGCGGATCTTCACGACCCCCGGATGGTGCCAACCCCACTTGGGCCACACCAGCATGTTGATCTGGCGCAGGAACGGGAACTGGAACAGGAACTGCACCAGACCACCGAGGAAGACACCGATGGCCAGCGCCAGTTCGGGATCGTCCAGCCAGGGCGAGATCCACCAGGCGGCGGCGATCATGGTGATGTTGAGAAAGATCGGGGTGAAGGAGGAGACCCCGAAGCGACCGAAAGTATTGAGAATGGCACCCGCCATGGCGGTAAAGGTGATGAACCAGAGGTAGGGGAAAGTGATTTTGAGCATCAGGCTCGCCATCTCGAACTTCTCGGCAGCCGGCCCGCCATGGAGCCAGTCCCAAAACCAGCCCCAGCCAAACAGGGCGGTCAGCACGCCGGAGCCCAGCACCCCGAGCAGGGTGACCACGGTCACTATCCCGCCGAGAGTCCCCGCCACCGCAGCCAGCAGTTCACGCACTTCACTCTCATCGCCCTTTTTCCGGTACTCGGTCATCACGGGGACAAAGGCCTGGTTGAAGGCACCTTCTGCGAACAGACGACGCAGGAAGTTGGGAATGCGATTGGCAAAGAAGAAGACGTCTGCGGCAACCCCGGCACCGAGCAGATTGGCGATGACCACATCGCGCACCAAGCCCATCACACGGGATGCCAACGTCATTCCGGACACAATAATTCCGGATTTGATCAATTTCTTACTCAAGACGAGGCCTCTGGAACTGTCAGAATGAAAAGAATGCTGCTAGAATCGGCCGACAGTTTAACCGTCTCCCATCTGACACACCACCGGGGGGCGGTGTTTATTTGCACAAATCATTTGACAATATGTGGTTGGGAAGGCATATTTCCGGGCCTTTTCAATACACTCGCTAAGACAGTTTTAGGAGTTTTACCTTGGCTAACATCAAATCTGCTAAGAAGCGCGCTCTTCAGTCAGAGAAACGCCGTCAGCACAACGCCAGCCGTCGTTCCATGACCCGTACCTACCTGAAGAAAGTCATCGCTGCTATCGCCTCTGGCGACAAAGCTGCCGCGACTGCCGCTTTCGCTGTTGCTCAGCCGATCATGGATCGTATGGCGACCAAAGGCCTGATCCACAAGAACAAAGCTGCTCGTCACAAGAGCCGCCTGTCTGCCCAGATCAAAGCTATGGCTTAATCGGCTTCTGCTGATAAAAGCTGAAAAAACCGGCCTAGTGCCGGTTTTTTATTTATCTGTGCTGCAGTAAAGTCGATGCAGCAAGGTGATCATCTCGCGCACCTCGTGGCTGCGCAGCGAATAGTAGACCGTCTGGGCCTCTTTTCGCGTGTTGACCAGCTCATCGCGCCGCAGCAATGCCAAATGCTGTGACAACGCAGACTGGCTCAATCCCAACCGCTCGTTGAGCTCCCCCACCGACAGCTCCCGCTCCAGCAGATGGCACAGGATAAAGAGCCGCCGCTCGTTGGCCAGCGCCTTGAGCAGGGCAACCGCCTGACCCGCACTGGCTTCCATCTCTTCAAGTTGCATCACATCTCTCCTCTGCCAATCATCGCCGATGATACGTGGTGACGCGCCGTTTTAAAACGACAGGGACGCAGGCTGGATGGCGGAGAAGTTCTCCTCCCCGGCAAAGAGGAAGGTGAAATCACTCTCACATACCCGTTTTACCGCCGGATGCTGGATCATCCGCTCGGCGAAGATGACGTAGTACTCCTCCATCAGATCCTGGGTCTCACCCAGCAACATCACCCCCTCCCCTTCGAGGATCTCCTCCCGATAGATGGTGGGGGCCATAAAGATACCCTGATTGAAGAAGCCAAACGCCTTCATCAGCGCCGCATCGTCAAACTCGCCAAGGATGCTGGGGGAGACCCCCTGCTGTTCAAACCACTGGGTCAGCTGGCGCCCCATGGCAGTACGGCGCCCAGGAATGAGCAGCTTGCGCTCTTCAAGACAGGCCGGAAAAGGGAGCGATGGCAGCGGCGCCTTGCAGAAGAAGCTGACACCGCAGCCGCCCAGCCGCTTGGAGAGCAAGCCTGCATGCTGGCTGGAATCCACCGGACAGTCGGAGAGGATCATGTCGAGCTTGTGCTCGCTCAGCTGCTCCAGCAGCAACTCGTGGGTCGATTCGAAGCAACGCAGGTGGATGGAGCCATCGTTGGGGATGACTGAGAGCAGCACGCGACTGGCAAGACGCTTGGAGAGGGCATCGGCGATGCCGACGTCGAACAGGATCTGGCTCTCCTTGCGATAGTTGACGATATCAAGCATCTCGTAGGAGAGGCTGAACATCTTGTCGGCGTAGCGAAACACCAGCTGACCCAGCTCGGTGGCCTCAAGGGTGCGACCCTTGCGCTTGAGTAGCTTGCCGCCCAAACGCTGCTCCAGCAGCTTGATCTGACCGGTCACCGTCTGCGGGGTCAAAAAAAGGGCTTCTGCCGCCTGAGTGACAGAGCCCTTCTTCTGCGTCATCCAGAAATAGTAGAGATGGTTGTAGTTAAGGTGTGACATCCGATGGGGTTCCCGCTTGACGCGGACTCCGGTAGCAGCTGAGTTCAACCGCCAGAATGTCATACATGTCGCTGACCGAGTCAACCTTGTTCGCGCCAAACTGCTCCATCAGACTGGCCTTGAGGCGTGCCTTGTCCGGCATCCGGTCAGCGCAATAACGCTTGTTGGAACGCTTGACCATCTCGCCAGCCCGGCTGCTCAGCGCCCGCTCGGAGAAGGTCTCGCCGAAACGAGCCTTAGCCTGCTTGTCCCCCAACATCAGAGCACTCTCCACCACCCCGTTGAGATAGGCCGAACAGCTGGCCGAACCAGCCTCCTGTCGACACTCTTCAAACCCGCCAGCTAATCCCATAGGACTGACCAAGAAGAGCAGTAACCATGCCTGTTTTCTCATAAACCCTCCGCATTCTGGTCCCCATCACTCTTGGGGAGTGACAATCGCAAGGCCAGATAGCCAACCAGCGCTGCAATGCTGGATCCAACGAGGATCCCGAGGCGCGAGTAGCTGCCGTAATCCAGCCCACCATGCTCAAAGGCCAGTGACGCGATAAACATCGACATGGTGAATCCGATACCACAGAGGATGCTGACCGCAAAAATCTGCTTGAAGTTAACCCCGGGCGGCAACTGGGCGATACCCAGTTTGACCGACAGCCAGCTGATGGTAAACACCCCGAGCGGCTTGCCGATAAACAGTCCCAGCATGATGCCCATGGGCACCGGATTCAACAGGGAGGAGAGACCTATCCCCTCAAGGGATACCCCTGCGTTGGCAAAGGCAAACAGCGGCAGGATCAGATAGGCGCTCCAGGGATGTAACGAGTGCTCAAGATGCTTGAGTGGCGACTCATAACGCTTCCCCTTGAGCGGGATCATAAATCCGACCACCACACCGGCCAACGTCGCGTGAACGCCCGACTTGAGTACAGCAACCCAGAGCACCAGACCAACCAGCATGTAGAGGCTGATCCTGTCCTCGCCACGACGGTTCATCCAGAACAGGGTAAAGGTAGCCAGAAGGCCGATCGCCAGCGCCTCAAGCGACAACTGCTGGGTATAGAAGAGTGCGATGATGATGATGACGCCGAGGTCATCCATGATGGCCAGCGCCAGCAGGAATACCTTGAGGCTCACCGGCACCCGCTTGCCGAGCAGCGCCATCACCCCGAGGGCAAAGGCGATGTCGGTCGCAGCCGGGATCGCCCAGCCAGCACGCGCCACTTCGTCCGAATAGTTGAAAAAGGCGTAGATCAAGGCTGGAGCCAGCATGCCGCCCACCGCCGCAATAGCCGGAAAAGTCGCTTGCACCCGAGAGGAGAGCGCCCCCTCCAACATTTCACGCTTCACTTCCAGACCAACCAGCAGGAAGAAAATCGCCATAAAGCCATCGTTGATCCAGAGCAGCAGTGGCTTGTTGATGTCGAGAGCCGCGATGCGCACCTGCACCGGCGTGTCGAGAAACGCCTGATACCCGCCAGCCAGCGCGGTATTGGCTAAAATCATTGCCAGCATGGCAGCCATGATCAGAATAATTCCGGAGGCGGCCTCCAGCTTCAGGAACTTTTTGATTACGTCACTCATGGTTAAATTTTCCACCGTATTGCTTTGGTTTGAGTCTATCCCTTGCAACAACCAATGGAAAATCGTTTCTTGCTGCTCAATACAACGAAAAAACCGAAAGCAAAATAGAACATACCTGCTATAAGCAGGTTTTTCCTCGTCTCTGGCTACCGTCTTATTAATCAATAAAATGAATTTTCAATTATTTAACTGCATAAAAAAGCGCCCTGAGGCGCCTTGCTATCAGATGGCGACGGGCGCCTTGATGCCGGGATGGGGGTCATAACCCTCGATCTCGAAATCCTCGAACTTGTAATCGAAGATGGAGTCAGGTTTGCGCTTGATCAGCAGGGTCGGCAGCGGGCGCGGCTCGCGGGAGAGCTGCAGCGCTGTCTGCTCCATGTGGTTGGAGTAGAGATGCACATCACCGCCAGTCCAGACGAAGTCACCCACTTCCAGATTGCACTGCTGGGCCATCATGTGGGTCAGCAGGGCGTAGCTGGCAATGTTGAACGGCAGGCCGAGGAACACATCACAGCTGCGCTGGTAGAGCTGGCAGGAGAGCTTGCCGCCCGCCACATAAAACTGGAAGAAGGCGTGGCAGGGGGCCAGCGCCATCTTGTCCAGCTCGCCCACGTTCCAGGCGGATACGATGATGCGGCGCGAATCCGGGTTGTGCTTGATGTCATCCACCGCTTTCTGGATCTGGTCGATGACAGACCCGTCAGCGGCAGGCCAGGAGCGCCACTGAGCGCCGTAAACCGGCCCCAGATCGCCATTCTCGTCGGCCCACTCATCCCAGATGCTGACGCCGTTTTCCTTCAGATAGGCGGTATTGGTATCGCCATTGAGGAACCAGAGCAGCTCGTGAATGATGGAGCGCAGGTGGCACTTCTTGGTGGTCACCAGCGGGAAACCTTCCGCCAGATTGAAGCGCATCTGATGGCCGAACAGGGAGACAGTACCGGTGCCGGTACGGTCTGACTTGACGGTGCCCTCATCGAGGATTTTCTGCATCAGGTCGAGATAAGCTCGCATTATTTCGCCTCCTTCACGGCATTACCGAACAACTGCGGACGCTTGTAGGCGGCCCAGATCATCAGGGCACCGGCGATAATCATCGGGGTGGAGAGGATCTGGCCCATGCTGATCTCCTGGAAATAGAGACCAAGCTGGCTGTCCGGCTGGCGCACAAACTCCACCAGGAAGCGGAACAGGCCGTAGAACAGCAGGAACATGCCGGAGATGGCACCGCGCGGCGGATTCTTGCGCCAGAAGAGATTGAGGATGATGAACAGCACCACCCCTTCCAGTGCGAACTGGTAAAGCTGGGAGGGATGACGCGGCTCGGGGCCGGCCTCCGGGAAGATGATGGCCCAGGGTACATCGGTGACCCGGCCCCACAGCTCGCCGTTGAGGAAGTTGCCGATCCGGCCGACGCCGAGACCGAACGGAATGAGCGGTGCCACAAAGTCGGCCACGGTGAAGAAGTGGCGCTTGGTCTTGTGGGCAAACCAGATCATCGCGGTGATCACCCCGATCAGACCACCGTGGAACGACATACCGCCGGTCCAGATCTTGAACAGGTAGGTGGGATCCGCGAGGAAGAGATCGAAGTTGTAGAACAGCACGTAACCGACACGGCCACCGAGGATCACCCCGAGGAAGCCGTAAAACAGCAGATCCGACACCTCGTTGCGGGTCCAGCCGCTGTTCGGCGCATCGGCGCGACGGCCGGCAAGCCACATGGCAAACGCGAAACCGAACAGGTACATGAGACCATACCAGCGTACCGATAGTGGTCCCAAACTGAATGCTACGGGATCAATCTGCGAGAAAACCCAATATCCATCGTGCTGCATATGCGGCCCCAGTCAAAATAAAAGCCGCATTTTCCGATCATTCGTCAGCAGGGACAAGGCATGATTATCAATCACTCTGTTTCGATTTATGACCGGCTCGCAGCAAACCGCCCAAACCATGCTCCTCCAGATAGCGGGCAAACAGGCCGCGCAGTACGTGGGGGTTGTCATGTTTGAGGCCATCGGCCATCAGTTCGGTCAACTCGCTCAGGGTGGATTGACGCAGCACGTACTTGATCCGGGCGATGTTGTGGGTGTTCATACTGAAGCGGCGATAGCCCATGGCAAGCAGCAACAGTACACCGACCGGATCACCGGCCAGCTCGCCACAGACCGACACCGGCTTCTGGTAGCGGTGGGAAGCATCAACCAGCTGTTGCAGGGCGCGGATCACCGCAGGATGGAAAGCATCATAGATGTTGGCAACCCGGGAATTGTTGCGATCCACCGCCAGCAGGTACTGGGTAAGGTCATTGCTGCCCACAGACCAGAAGTCGATGAGCGGCGCCATCTCCGGCAAAATAAAGAGGGCTGAGGGCACCTCGATCATCACCCCGAGGCTGGGGTAGCGGATCACTGCATCGCGGCTCGCCGCCTCTTCCGACACTTCCCGCCATGCCTGATCCAGCAGACGACGGGAGGCTTTGATTTCGCTGACGCTGCTGATCATCGGCAGCATGATGGCCAGATTGTCCAGCCCTTCACTGGCCCGCAGCATCGCCTTGAGCTGCACCAGAAACAGTTCGGGGTGATCCAGGGTGATCCGGATCCCCCGCCAGCCAAGGAAGGGGTTTTCCTCGACGATGGGGAAATAGGGCAACGGCTTGTCGCCGCCCACATCCAGCGTCCGCATGCAGACCGGCCGGTTGCGGTAGGTCTCCAGAATGCCGCGATAACGGGCTGTCTGCTCCCACTCTGAGGGGAAACTCTCCTGCAGCATAAAGGGGATCTCGGTGCGATAGAGACCGACCCCGTCCGCCAGCTGATTGAGGGAGATCTCGGTATCGGCACTGAGACCGGCGTTGAGCAGCAGGGAGACCTTGGTGCCGTCGGCCGTCTCGGATGGCAAGTTGTCGACACTGCGCACCAAGGTATCGAGCGCCCGCTCTTCGCTCAGCAGCTGACGATACTCGGTCAGAATCACCTGATTGGGTTCGATGAAGAGATCGCCGCTGTAACCATCGACAACCAGCATGCGACCGCCGATGTCGCCGAGGGGCAGATCGACCCCCATGATGGCGGCGACCCCCATGGCGCGGGCCAGAATGGCGGCGTGGGAGTTGGTCCCCCCCTTGAGTGAGACCACCCCGGTCAGATACTCGCGGGGCACTTCCGCCAGAATGGTGGCGGTCACTTCATCGGCAACCAGCACCACCGGCTCGCCGATGGAGATATGTTCCGGTTCATTCTGCACCAGTCGGCTGATCAGCCGCTGGGCAATATCCTTCACGTCGGTGGAGCGCTCCTGCAGGTAGGGATCCTTCATCCCTTTGAACTGCTCGATCAAGCGATCACTGATCAGCTTGACCGCAGATACCGCAGTCCAGTGCTCCTTGCTCACCTTGTTGCGAATGGGCTTGATATAGCCGGGATCGTTCAGCAGATGGAGGTAGATATCGAAAATCGCCACCGAATCCTGGCTGTAGCTTTCGCGAAAACGCAGCGCCAGACTCTCCAGATCGTGGCGCACCTCCTCAACCGCCAGCTCCAGCCGCGCCAGCTGGCTGGCATGGTCTTCATCCTTGCGCGGGGTAATGGACGAGAGCGCCTTGCGGGGCCGCCACACCCAGGCCTTGGCCATGGCGATGCCGCTGGCACCGGCAATACCGCGCAGCGGCTTGCTCCAGTCGGTCTTCTGCAACCACCCCTTGGCCTGCGCCTGGGCGATCCGCGCCGCCAGCTGGGCCGCCAGGGTGACCATGAAGGACTCTTCCCCCTCATCGAAGCGGCGGCTCTCCTTCTGCTGCACCACCAGAATGCCGACCACCTGACGCTGATGCATGATGGGAGCGCCGAGGAAAGAGCGGAACGCCTCTTCGGCCACATCGGGCAGGAATTTGAAACTGGGATGCGCGGGGGCATCAGCCAGGTTGATCAGCTCTTCCCGCTGACCCACCAGACCGACGATGCCCTGCTCGTAAGGCAGGGTCACCTTGCCGACTGCGGACGGGGCCAAGCCGTCAGTAGCCGCCAGGCGATAGCGGCGCACCTCGGGTTCCGAGACATAGACGGAGCAGCAGTCCACTGCCATGGCGTGCCGGGTCTGGCTCACCAATGCTTGCAAGGCCTGCTCGAGGGTATTGGCCTCGGCCATGCTCTCGACGATACGTCTCAGTTCCGTTAACAACTAATCTGTGCTCCTTAACGGGCGCGATTGCGCCGCCCATCCTTCTTGTTGACCTGCACTGCCGGCACCGGCATCGCCAGCGGGGCAAACTCTTTCATGACCCGGCGGTAAACCTCCCGCTTGAACGAAACGACCTGACGCACCGGGTACCAGAAGCTGACCCAACGCCAGTCGTCAAATTCGGGATGGCCATGACAGCCGAACTGGATCCGCGACTCCTTGCCCGAATTCAGCTGTAACAAGAACCATTTTTGTTTTTGGCCAATACAGACCGGTGAACTGTCCCAGCGGACAAGACGTTTGGGTAAACGGTACTTTAGCCAGTTACGACTGGTGGCCATGATGGTCACATCTTCGGGCTTGAGGCCAATCTCCTCATACAGCTCTCGATACATGGCCTGCTCTGGCGTTTCACCATCATCAACCCCCCCCTGCGGAAACTGCCAGGAGTGCTGCCCATAGCGTTTAGCCCACAACACTTGTCCTTCACGGTTACAGATCACGATACCGACATTGGGACGAAATCCGTCGCCATCAATCACGTGATCACCTTATAAAGGCTGAATCTATAAGGAGATTGTTCCACATTCACTCCGTGGCAGCAAACAAGGAGTGAATCCCCTGTTTCATGAATAACTTTCGATTTCAAACATACTTATAAACAAATCCAAGGATCCGCGCCTCCAAGTTGCCCACCCAGGCTGTGCATAAAGCTGTTAGCAAACGGGTATATACAGTACTTTTTCAATAGTAGTGAAAAGAAGACATTCATGTCACCACACGACACACAATATAAAAATCACTTTATATACAATAACTTAAATGCATAATACTGGATCTGGATCCATGCTCTTCCGGTAGCGTGCTCCCTGAGACTGATTGTGAACAAGTTCAACTGGTCAAAGATCCACCCAGGACAGATTATCCACAAGCACGGCACATTATCTACCCTGCTTGCTCGGCAAAAATGGGGGAGGATTCACAATTTTTTGTAACATATCGGCCATACCTTCCACTTTCATCCACTTATCCAAGATTTCTGTGGATAACTGTGTGTAACATCGCGAGCAAACCCTTGGACAACTATTTCAAGCTCAAGCACCGCTAGGAACCGTGCTCGATAAAACATACAAAAACCTTTAAAATCATGATGATGCACACATAACACTCAACTTATCCATGTTTGATCTTATCCACTCAGGATCGGTTATAAAAACAACGATCCTTCTCGGGATCCTCCCCTGTTAGAATATGGCGAGCAAGATGGAGCCAACTATGCCAAGCAATCCCCAATCCGAGCAGGAGTTATTGAGCCGCGCCTATGCCATGGCCGGCTTCACGCTGGCGCAGCTGGCCGCCGAGGCTGGCGTCGCAGTGCCCAAAGATCTGCGCCGTGACAAGGGGTGGGTCGGTCAGTTGATCGAGCTGCAACTGGGAGCCAGCGCAGGGAGCAAGCCGGAACAAGACTTCCCAGAGCTGGGGATCGAACTCAAGACGATCCCCGTGGATCCTCAAGGCAAACCGCTGGAAACCACCTTCGTCTGCGTCGCCCCGCTAATCGGCGTCAGCGGCCAGCGCTGGGAGGAGTCAAACGTGCGCAACAAGCTCTCCCGGGTGCTCTGGATCCCGGTGGAAGGCAGTCGGGAGATCCCGGTTGGCGAGCGACGGGTCGGCATGCCGCTGATGTGGAGCCCGAATGAAGAGGAAGATCGGCTGCTGCGTCAGGACTGGGAGGAGCTGATGGATATGATAGTGCTGGGAGAGGTGGAGCAGATCAGCGCGCGCCACGGCCAGGTGATGCAACTGCGCCCCAAGGCAGCCAACAACAAAGCGCTGACTCGCGCCATCGGCCGCGATGGTCAACCCATCATGACCCTGCCCCGCGGCTTTTATCTCAAGATCGACTTCACCCACAGTCTGCTGCAACGCTATTTTGCCTTGCCGACTTGATCTGCCTTATCAACATCTTTGTCATATGGTGGTATAAAAATAGACAGGATCCATTTTTAACTCACAGACAAGGAGGCGTCATGCCACTTACCAAGCAGTTTCTCAAGTCCAAACCCGAGGTCAAGGTGACCTTCGCCGTAGAGAAGGAGGCCGCAGCAGGGGCAGAACAGGTGATGCTGATCGGCGAGTTCACCCAGTGGCAACCGGTCGAGCTGAAACGCATGAAGAGCGGTGAGTTCAAGGCCACCCTCAATCTGCCGACCGACGGGCCGGAGAGTTTCGAGTATTGCTACCAGTTCATCACTCCTGAGGGAGAGACCCTCTACGAGAATGACTGGCAAGCCGATGCCTACGTACCCAGCCCCTACGGCCGCGACAACTCGGTGGTACGAGTCAGCCAGTAAGCAGTGACCGAATTCCGGATACAAAAAAGGCTCGCCATTGGCGAGCCTTTTCACTACCTGTCGAGCTTTTAGCCGACATACCGACACCAATTCGAATCGAATTAGTTGAGCTTCTCTTTGATACGAGCAGCTTTACCGGACAGGTTGCGCAGGTAGTACAGTTTGGCACGGCGAACATCACCACGACGCTTCAGTTCTACACTGTGGATCAGCGGAGAGTGAGTCTGGAATACACGCTCAACACCTTCGCCGTTGGAGATCTTGCGAACGGTGAAAGCAGAGTGCAGACCGCGGTTACGCTTGGCAATAACGATGCCTTCGAAAGCCTGCAGACGCTCTTTACCACCTTCTTTAACACGAACTTGAACACGTACGGTGTCGCCCTGGGCAAAAGCCGGGATGTCGGTACGCATTTGCTCTTGTTCAAGCTGCTGAATAATCTTGCTCATTGTCTTTCCTTACCTAGGATAAACTGAAAACTCTACTTAACGCTGTCACGCACTTCGCGGACATACTCGGCAAGAAGTGATTCTTGCTCGTCAGTCAGAGCTAGGTTGTTAATAAGTTCCGGCCTTCTTTGCCAGGTTCGTCCGAGAGATTGCTTGAGACGCCAGCGCCGAATCACTTCGTGATTGCCGCTTGTCAGCGCCTCGGGCACCGCCAATCCATCCAACACCTCCGGCCGAGTGTAGTGGGGATGATCCAGCAAGCCATCCGTAAAGGAGTCCTGCTCAGCACTGGCCTGATCACCCAAGACTCCTGGAACCAGACGCGAAACCGCATCGATCAGGGTCATGGCAGGCAACTCGCCACCACTTAACACGTAATCCCCGATAGACCACTCTTCGTCGACTTCGGTTTGTATCACGCGTTCATCGATACCTTCGTATCGACCGGCTACCAGAATCAGTTTCTGATTCGTCGCCAACTCGGTTACGCCAGCTTGAGTCAGCTTGCGTCCCTGAGGGGAGAGATAGATGACTTTCGCCCCGTCTCCCGCCGCTTGCTTGGCTGCATGAATCGCGTCACGCAGCGGCTGAACCATCATTAACATGCCGGGCCCACCACCATAAGGACGATCATCGACCGTACGGTGTTTGTCGTGGGTAAAGTCCCGGGGGTTCCAGCACTCAATCTGCAGCAGGCCACTCTTGACGGCCCGACCCGTTACCCCGTGCTCGGTAATGGCTCGGAACATTTCAGGGAAGAGGCTAATCACCCCAATCCACATAAGAAACCTCCGGCACCCGTGTTAGCGCGGGAAACTAGAAACCAGGATCCCAATCAACTTCGATTGTTCGAGCAGTCAGATCAATGTTCTTGATCACCTGCTCTTCCAGGAACGGAATCAACCGCTCCTTTGCACCAAAGGCATCTTTTACATTGGCCTCAACCACCAACACATCGTTGGAGCCGGTTTCCATCAATTCGGTCACCTTGCCCAGGTCGTATCCCTTGGTGGTCACCACGGAGCAACCAATCAGGTCACGCCAGTAGAACTCACCTTCAGGCAACGCAGGCAACAGATCGGCGGGTACGCCAATCTCGACATTGGTCAATGCCAGGGCATCTTCGCGCACATCGATACCATCGAGTTTGCAGATCAGACCCTTGTTGTGACGTTTCCAGGATGAAACCCGAATTTCACGCCACGCCCCGTTCTGATTAATCAGCCAGGGGTTGTAATCGAAAATCGCTTCGGCAACATCGGTGAAGGAGTTCACTTTAAGCCAGCCCTTGATGCCGTAAACGGTCCCCAGGGTGCCCAGAACTACAGGTTTTTCCACCTTAACTCCTTACCGTTTGGCTGATTAAGCAGCTTTGGCAGCGTCTTTGATCAGCTTGGCAACGCGCTCAGAAACAGCGGCACCAGTAGCAACCCAATGCTCGATACGAGCCAGGTCCAGGTTCAGCTTTTCAGCCTGACCAGAAGCAACCGGGTTGAAGAAACCAACGCGCTCGATGAAACGACCGTCGCGGGCGTTACGGCTGTCAGCAACTACTACCTGGTAGAACGGACGCTTTTTCGCGCCACCACGTTGTAAACGAATGGTTACCATATCGTCCTCATTAACATCTAATGAACAAGGCCCGCAAACACGCGGACCCTAGCTTAAAATAAGCCGCATAATTCTACTTGGATTCGTAATAATTGCAACCAAGCCAGCCATTTTTTGCGCAGGGCTGCAATGAAAAGGGCCTGCAACTCGCAGACCCTCGCTCAATACCTAACTCCGGATAATCAGAACGGACCGCGACCGCCACCAAATCCCGGTGGCAGCATGTTCTTCATCTGGCTCATCATTTTGCGCATGCCGCCCTTGCCGGACATCTTCTTCATCATACGCTGCATCTCGGTGAACTGCTTGAGCAGCTTGTTCACGTCCTGCACCTGCATGCCGGAACCTGCAGCGATGCGACGCTTGCGAGAGCCCTTGATGAGGTCGGGATGGGCACGCTCTTTCGGCGTCATGGAGCTGATGATGGCCTCCATCCGCACGGTGAGTTTGTCATCCATCTGATCCTTGATGTTGTCCGGCAGGCCGGACATGCCCGGCAGCTTGTCGAGCATGCCCATCATGCCGCCCATGTTGCGCATCTGGGCCAACTGCTCGCGGAAGTCCTCGAGATCGAAGCCTTTACCGCTCTTGACCTTGCTGGCCAGCTTGGCCGCTTTCTCTTTATCGACGTTACGCTCCACCTCTTCGATCAGAGAGAGCACATCGCCCATGCCGAGAATGCGAGAGGCGAGGCGATCAGGGTGGAACGGCTCCAGCGCATCGGTCTTCTCGCCCATACCGATGAACTTGACCGGTTTACCGGTGATGTGGCGCACCGACAGGGCGGCACCACCGCGGGCATCGCCGTCCGCCTTGGTAAGGATGACACCGGTGAGCGGCAGCGCTTCGTTGAACGCCTTGGCGGTGTTGGCGGCATCCTGACCGGTCATGGCATCCACCACGAACAGGGTCTCGACCGGCTTGATGGTGGCATGCAGATCCTGGATCTCGGCCATCATTTCGCTATCAACATGCAGACGGCCGGCGGTATCGACGATCACCACGTCATAGAATTTCTTGCGCGCCTGATCGATAGCGGCAGTCGCGATGGCAACCGGCTTCTGGCTTGCATCGCTCGGGAAGAAGTCGACGCCGATGTCACCCGCCAGGGTCTCCAGCTGTTTGATCGCCGCAGGGCGATAAACGTCGGCACTGACCACCAACACCTTCTTCTTGTTGCGCTCTTTGAGCAGTTTGGCCAGTTTGCCGACCGTGGTGGTCTTACCGGCCCCCTGCAAACCGGCCATCAGGATAATGGCGGGCGGCTGGGCAGCCAGATTGAGCTGTTCATTGGCCTCCCCCATCACGGTGACCAGCTCGCCGTGCACTATCTTGATGAATGCCTGACCCGGGCTCAGGGATTTGGCCACTTCCTGCCCGACGGCACGCTCCTTGACGCGCGCCACGAAATCACGCACGACCGGCAGGGCGACGTCCGCCTCAAGCAGCGCCATGCGGACTTCGCGCAGGGTCTCTTTGATGTTCTCTTCGGTCAGCCGACCACGGCCACTGACATTGCGCAAGGTGCGCGAGAGTCTTTCAGTCAAATTCTCAAACATGACGCATTCCGGTTCTTGGCGTAATAAATAGGGGGCATTATAACCCAGAGCAGCCGCGAGGACGATTATTCACCGCACCGTCGCTCATCTATGCTTCGTCCCTATATATGGGCGGATCGGCCATTGCACAACTGGCGAGCACATCTTGTGCAAGGTATACTGCTCCTCTTATATCCCTAAATGCTTGTGTAACAACGACCTGGTTATGATCGTGATCTCTGTTCTGGCCCTGGCGTTTTATCTGCTGGCCATCATCGCCTCACTGCACCTGCTGCTCAATGCCAAACAAGTCGGGTACACCCCCCTGTTCGCTTGCGTGGGACTGGCACTGGTAGCCCATGGTGCATCTGTTGCCAGCGAAGTAATGGTGACCCATTCCGGTCAAAACCTGAGCATGCTCAACGTCGCCTCGCTGGTGAGCCTGATCATCAGTTGCTTCATGACCTGCGTCACCCGTCGCTTCAACGGCTGGATCCTGCTGCCGGTAGTCTATAGCTTCTCGGCCCTGTTGCTGGCTGCCAGCGCCTTGATCCCGGGTCGCTACATCACCCATCTGGAGGCCCATCCCCAGCTGTTGCTGCACATCGGCCTAGCCCTGATGGCCTATGCGGTATTGATGATCGCCTGCCTGTTTGCGTTGCAGCTTGCCTGTCTGGACAAGCAGCTTAAATCTCGAAAAATCAGCAACCTGCCAGCCATGCCGCCACTGATGACGGTGGAGAAGCGGCTGTTCCAGCTCATCTCGGCGGGTCTGTTCCTGCTGACACTCTCCATTGCCTCCGGCCTGTTCTTCCTCGAAGACATGTTCGCCCAGGGCAAATCACACAAGGCGGTACTCTCCATTCTGGCCTGGTGTGTCTATGTGCTGCTGTTGTGGGGCCATCACACCTATGGTTGGCGCGGCCGTAAAGTCATCACTCTCAGTCTGATCGGCAGCTTCATCCTGACTCTTGCCTATTTTGGCAGTCGCTTCGTCAAAGAAGTGCTGTTGAGCTGACACCTATACTCTTTTAGCCATACCATCCAACAGGAGCCCTTTTTGGACAGCATCTCAACGAGTACATTACTGATTGTTCTCGTTATCTTGATCCTTCTTTCCGCCTTTTTCTCCAGTGCCGAAACCGGCCTGATGTCCATCAACCGCTACAAACTTCGGCATCTGGCACAGACCAAACACAAAGCCGCACGTCGCGTCGAGCAACTGCTCGCCCGCCCCGATCGCCTGCTGGGACTGATCCTGATCGGCAATAATCTGGTCAATATCCTCGCCTCCGCCATCGCCACCATCGTCTGTATCCGGCTGTTTGGTGATCTCGGGGTCGCCATCGCCACCTTCGGGCTGACCTTGGTGGTACTGGTATTCGGTGAAGTGACCCCCAAGACCCTGGCCGCCATGTTTCCGGAGAAGATCGCCTATCCCGCCTCCTGGATCCTCAAGGGGCTGATGGTGCCGCTCTCACCGCTGGTCTGGCTGATCAACGGCATCACCAGCGGCCTGCTCAAGATGCTGAAGATCAATCCCAACAAGGATGACTCCCTCAACACCGAGGAGCTGCGCACCATAGTCAATGAGGCGGGTAACCTGATCCCCCAGCGTCATCAGGAGATGCTGTTGAGCATTCTGGATCTCGACAAGATGCTGGTCGAGGACATCATGGTGCCACGCAGCGATATCTACGCCATCGACATCAACGATGACTGGAAGAGCATCCAGCGCCAGCTGGCCCACTGCGCTCACACCAAGATCCTGCTCTATCGCGACAATATCGACGACGTTGTCGGCTTTTTGCACGCGCGCGATGCCCTGCGACTGGTAGCCAGGGATCAGTTCAACAAATCGAGCCTGTTGCGGGAAGTGGACGAGATCTACTTCATTCCGGAAGGAACGCCGCTCAACGTGCAACTGGCCAAATTCCAACGCAACAAGGAGCGAATTGGCCTGATCGTCGACGAATACGGCGATATTCAGGGGCTAATCACTCTGGACGACATTCTGGAAGAGATCGTGGGCGACTTTACCACCTCCATGACGCCAGCGCCGAGCGACGAGATCCATCCCCAGTCAGATGGTTCTTATCTGGTCGAAGGCTCAGCCAATATTCGTGAGCTGAACAAGGAGATGAACTGGCATCTGCCCATCGATGGCCCGCGTACCCTCAACGGCCTGATCCTCGAATATCTGGAGGAGATCCCCCAGCCCAACATCGGGATCCGGCTGGCCGGTTATCCTATCGAGATCCTCGATGTGGAGAACAACATGGTCAAGATGGCGCGGATTATGCCGGCATCGTACCGGGCGGAATCGGATTCGCAAGATTGAAAAAGGGCTGCCAGTGGCAGCCCTTTTCTATTGCTCATCGTCATTGCTCATCTTCATCATCCGGCTCCAGCACCAGCGTCGGGATCAACTCGCCGAAGACCCGTTGCAGCTCGTCACGGTTGGCCAGCAGGTCTTGCAGCGTATAGCTGTCCATCACCGCCAGAAACGCATCCATCGCCTCTTTCAGCGCACTCTTGAGCAGACAGACAGAGACGATGTGGCAAGCGGGCGAGCCGCAGTCAATGCCGTCCAGATTGCCTTCCAGCGCCCTTATCACCTGCCCGATATTGATGGTAGCGGGATCGCAAGCCATGCGAATACCGCCATTCTTGCCCCGCTGGGATTGCAGATAGCCCAGCTTCACCAGCTGATTGACCACCTTCACCATGTGGTTGCGGGAAACACCATACAGGGCTGATACCTTGGCAACGCTCGACAACTCCCCTTCCGGCAGGGTGGCAAGATAGAGCAGGGCTCTCAATCCGAAATCTGTATAACTGGTTAGTCTCATAAAACCTGATTAGCGCGATGCGAAAAGTGGAGTATTGATTCAAATCAAATAAACATCTAGGATGCCACTTATTAAATGACATTTTATATGTTCAATTAGAACGAGGCCCCTATGCTAGATCAAACCACCGTTGCCGTCATCAAAAGCACCATTCCGCTGCTCGAATCGGCAGGTCCTGCCCTCACCCAGCACTTCTACCAACGGATGTTCAGCCATAACCCGGAGCTGAAAGATATCTTCAACCTGGCCCACCAACGCAGTGGCGGCCAGCCGCTGGCCCTGTTCAATGCAGTCGCCGCGTATGCAAAGAATATCGACAATCTGGGAGCGCTCGCCGGTGCGGTCGAGCGGATTGCGCACAAACATACCGGATTCCTGATCCAGCCAGAACAATATCACATTGTAGGTAGTCATCTCTTGGCCACGCTCAAAGAATTGGGCGGAAGTGCGGTCACCGACGAGGTGCTGGAGGCATGGGGCAAGGCGTATGGCGTGCTGGCAGACATCTTCATCGGCCGCGAGCGGGAGATCTATCAGGAGAAGGCAAGTCAGGATGGCGGCTGGCAAGGTACCCGCACCTTCATCATCAAGGAGAAGCGAGCCGAGAGCGACCTCATCACCTCCTTCCTGCTGGCACCGGAAGATGGCAAGCCGGTACTGACCTTCAAACCGGGCCAATACCTCAGCATCAAGCTGGTTCACCCCGAGCTGGAATATCAGGAGATCCGCCAGTACTCCCTCTCCGATGCCCCCAACGGGCAGGATTACCGCATCAGCGTCAAGCGTGAGCCGCAGGGTCAGGTCTCCAACCTGCTGCACGATCACCTGCAGGCGGGTGACAAGATCGAGGTGATGCCTCCTACCGGCGATTTCTACCTGAAAGCCGACAGCCAGACCCCGGTGGTACTGCTCTCAGCCGGTGTCGGCGTGACGCCGATGATGAGCATGCTCAACCAGCTGCTGGAAAGTGCTCATCAGGCCGAGATCACCTGGCTGCACGCCTGCGAACAGGGCGCTGTACACGCCTTCCGGGAGGATATTCAGCAAAAATCCCGCCAGCATCCCAACTTGCTGAGCCGGGTCTGGTATCGGGAGCCGGAGGCCAGCGATGTACAGGGTGAAGATTATGACCTGGCCGGCACCATGGATCTGACTGCCGTGAAAGAGCGCATCACGCCGCAGGCCCACTACTACTTCTGTGGCCCTGTCGGCTTCATGCAAGAGATCAAGCGGCAGCTGCTGGCGGCTGGGGTGTCAGCCGGGCAGCTCCATTACGAAGTTTTTGGCCCCCACCAAGATCTCTAAGGCGCAGGCAGCCATATAACAGAGGGAGGTTCCGGCTTGTCATGGCACGGCGGCTGGAACCGGACCCACAGGTGCAGATCTGTGGGTCATTTTTTTGGATCAGTGCATCGCCTTGGCGCGGGCCACCACGTTGGCCGGCATCCGGTTGCCAAGACGGCTGAGCAGACTCGCCGCCTTCTGGTGCAGCGCCTTGTCACCTATGACGGAGCCATGGAGCCAGCGATAGGCGTCCTCATAATCAAGCGGACTGCCCATCCCCTGCAACAGCATCTCGACCCACTCGATGCGAGCCCGCAGAAAACCGAGGCTGGCCGCCTCGCGCATCAGAGTTTCGGCTCGCACCAAATCCTTCTGCACCAAAGTTCCTTTCCAGTAGTAGCGCCCCAGCTGCTCCAGCGCTGGCGCCAACCCCTGATTGGCCGCCTCCCACATATATTGCACCCCGAGTTCGGCATTGGATTTGGTACAGACACCCCACGCCAGCATATCCCCCCAGAGGAATTGATAGGCCGGGATCTTCATCACCGAGGCGCGCGCTTCGATATCCTGAGTCAGCTGACAGCGATCCTGCTTCACCTGAGTGAGGTGACGCCCCTGCTCAATCCAGTTGAGCAACTCGTCCTGACGATAGAGTGGCACCGCCTGCAACTCGCCAGCGGCCAGAGGTGCGGGAGGCGCCACCACAGCAGCAGGTTCCACCGGTTTTGGCAGCGGCGCGGCCCCCTCGCCACTGCTGGCAACGGGGGTGACCGGCTCGGCCGGGAGCAAGACGGGGACTGCCTCAGAGGGCGCTGGCGTAGCAGCAGAGACAGGGGCCGTTGACACCGCAGCACTGCTTGCTGTCGGTGCCGATGCACTTGCTGCAGGCACATCGCTCGATACGGCAGCCGATACCGCCTCGGCACCATAGAGGGGCGCGGTGAATGTACCGACAAGAATGAGAAGGGTAAGGGGTTTCATCATAAGGATCTCCTGCTGCACTCTGTTATCGGCACCAAGCCCCATCCCCTTAGCCTGCCGGGCGGATCTCATCAATACAAAAGGGAGCCGAAGCTCCCTTGTTGGCACGGTTGACCCGCTTACTTGACGAAATCGACACCCAGCTGGATATCGGCTTTCAGGGTAGCCAGCATGCCTTCCATCGCTTCCTGCTCGAACGCGCTCAGCTTGCCGTAATCCAGTACGGTTTCGACGCCATTCTTGCCCAGCAGTACCGGCTGTGCGAAGAAGGTGGCGTGCTCGCCGTTGCCTTCAACGTAGGCGCACTCAACAACGTTGGCTTCGCCCTGCAGACCCTTGATGAGGGAGAGACCGAAACGGCAAGCCGCCTGACCCATGGAGAGGGTCGCAGAACCGCCACCGGCTTTGGCTTCCACCACTTCGGTACCGGCATTCTGGATGCGCTTGGTCATGGCTGCCACTTCTTCAGCGGTGAAGGAAGCGCCTTCAATCTGGGAGAGCAGCGGCAGGATGGTGACGCCACTGTGACCACCGATCACGTTGACGCGTACCTTGTCGATGTTCAACCCTTTGGCAGCGGCCACGAAGGTCTCGGCGCGGATCACGTCCAGGGTGGTGACACCGAACAGGCGACGCTTGTCATAGACACCGGCTTTCTTCAGCACTTCGGCGGCGATGGCAACGGTGGTGTTGACCGGGTTGGTGATGATGCCGATCAGTGCTTTCGGGCAAGTGGCCGCGCACTTCTCGACCAGATTCTTGACGATACCGGCGTTGATATTGAACAGGTCGGAGCGATCCATCCCCGGCTTGCGTGCCACACCAGCGGAGATCAGCACCACATCGGCCCCAACCAGCGCAGGAGTCGGATCTTCACCGCAGAAGCCCTTGATGGCGACGTCGGTAGGAATATGACTGAGGTCAACGGCCACACCCGGAGTAACCGGGGCGATGTCATACAGGCTCAGCTCGGAGCCAGCCGGCAGACGGTTTTTCAACAGCAGAGCGAGGGCTTGACCGATGCCACCAGCGGCACCCAGAACGGCAACTTTCATGATCAACTCCATGTTTAAGCGTAGGTTTAAGGTTGTTTGTTGTTGTGCGCCCAACCTTAATGGATCCCCCCATAAAAAACAATCTGATAACAGTTGCAGTCACGGGTTCTGTGAGCCACGAAACATGCGGGAGCAAAAATTGGAGGGAAATACAAAAAGTTGGAGGAGAAGCACAGTTTTTCTGCACTTCTCCTTACCATAAAGAGGTAGATCTGAGGGTCTCAGGATTGGAATGCCAGCGCCCGTTTTTCACACCAGCGAAAACCAATTGTTAACAATCCGTTCATCGCCAGATAAAGCCCGCCAGCCACCCCGAACACCGCCAGGGTATCGTAGGTCTGGGCGTTCAACCCCTGCGCCAGCCCCATGATGTCCATGATGGTGATGGTACTGGCGAGGGAGCTCCCCTTGAGCACCAGGATCACCTCGTTGGAGTAGGCAGGCACCAGATGACGGGCGGCATGGCGCACCTTCATCCACAAGGTCTGGCGGCCGTTAAAGCCAAGCGCACGACACGCCTCCACCTCACCAGCCGGGATGGCATCGAGCGCCCCCTTGAACAACCGGGTGGAGTAGGCCGCCGTGTTGAGGCCCAGCGCCAGCACGGCGCAGAACCAGGGCTGCTTGAGCAGCGGCCAGAGCGGGCTGGCTTTCAGCCACTCAAACTGACCCGGCCCGTAGTAAATCAGGAAGATCTGAATGAGCAGCGGCGTGCCGGTAAAGAGCAGCACCCACAGCTGCACCAGCTGGGTCGCCACCGGCAGGCGCAGCTCCAACACCCAGGTCATCAGGGCTGCCAACACAATCCCCAGCAGCAGGCTGAACAGGGTCAGCTCCAGCGTGGTGACCAGACCGCCCAGCAACGTAACGAGATACTCTTGCATCAGTCAGCCTCCGTAGCGGCGGGTGTAGCGGGCAGCCAGCCCGAGGCCATATTCACTCACCAGACTGATGGCCAGATAGATGAGGGCGGCGGCGGCATACCAGGTGAACGGCTCATAGGTACTGGCCGAGGCCATCTGGGCCTGACGCATCATCTCGTTGACCCCGATAAGCGACACCAGCGCGGTATCTTTCAGCAACACCAGCCACTGGTTGCCGAGGCCCGGCAGGGCATGACGCCACGCCTGCGGCAACACGATGCGAAAGAAGATGTGGCTCTTGCTCAACCCCAACGCCAGCGCCGCCAACCGTTGACCTGAAGGCACCGCATTGAGCGCCGCCCGCAGGGTCTGGGTCGCATAGCTGGCGAACAACAGGGAGAGCGCCAGCACGCCACAGGCGAACGGGCTGAACTCCACATACTCGCCAGTGATGAGGAACAACACCTGGGTCGAGCCGAAGTAGATGAACAGCACCACCAGCAACTCGGGCAGGCCACGGATCAGCGTGGTCAGGGTGGCCACTGGCCACACCAATGCACGCTGCTTGCTGAGCTCGGCGGCACTGAACGCCAGTGCCAATACCATGCCCCCGACCAGTGATGCCAAGGCCAGCCCGAGGGTCATCCAGGCTGCATCCAACAACAGGCTCAACATGGCTTACTGCGCGAAGTATTTGTCGAAGATTTTCTGATAGGTGCCGTTGGCCTTGATCTCGGCCAGCCCCTTGTTCAGCTGGGTCAGCAGCGCCTGATTGCCCTTGGCGACCGCGATGCCAAAGCCGGTACCGAAGTACTTGGCATCGGTCACCGGTGCACCCACCACCGCATACTCCTTGTGCTGCTTCAGCCAGTCGGCTGCGACAGCGGTATCAGCAAACACACCGTCGGTACGGCCATTCATCATGTCGAGGAAGGCGCTCTGGTAGCTGGCGTACGGCACGGTCAGCAGACCCTTGCTCACCCAGTTATCCACCAGATAGGACTGGTGAGAGGTACCGTTCTGCACACCGACTGTCTTGTCGACCATCTCTTCCGGCCCCTTGAAGGCCCCTTTCTTGGCGACGAATACTGCCGAGTTCTCGTAATAGATGTCGGAGAAATCGACCTGAGCGGAGCGCTCCGGGGTCACGTCCATGGCGGCAATGGCGGCATCATAGCGACGGAATTTGAGGCTGGGGATCAGGCTGTCAAAGGCCTGGTTATGGAAGCTGCACTCCAGCTTGGCCTGCTCGCAGATGGCGCGCGCCAGATCGATGTCAAAACCCTGAAACTCGTTCTTGTCATCCAGGTATTCGAACGGTGCGTAGGTGGCCTCGGTGGCGAACTTGATCTCTTTGGCCATGACGGAGGTACTCAACAGGCCCATGGCAGCAACCAACAACAGACTCTTTTTCATGACAGCTTCCTTATCGATTCAATATCAATGCATCAAGAATTCGGCAAACCGGCTGGTTTGCGGGAATTGGAAAATGGCGGCGGTGCCGGATTCGATGATCCGCCCCTTCTCCAGATAGATCACCTGACTGGCCACCTTGCGGGCAAAGTCGACCTCGTGGGTCACCACCACCTGGGTAATGCCGGTCTGGCTCAGGTTGCGGATGATCTCGGCCACCTCCTTGGTGATCTCGGGATCGAGGGCTGCAGTCGGCTCGTCAAACAGCAGCACTTCCGGGTCCATCATCAGGGTACGGGCAATGGCCACCCGCTGCTGCTGACCGCCAGAGAGACGGGCAGGCCAGGCATCGCGCTTGTCGGCCAGTTGCAGCTGGGCCAGCAGGTAGGCCCCCTTCTCGATGGCGGCCTCCTTGCTCATGCCGAGCACCTTGACCGGCGCTTCAATCAGATTCTCCATCACAGTGAGATGTGGCCAGAGATTGTACTGCTGGAACACCATGCCCACCTTGCGGCGCAGCAGTTGGGACTGGCGGTTGAATTCGGCAGCAGAGAGGGAGTTCGGGAAAGAAAATTCACTTTCGCCAATCCGCAGAACACCCGCATCCGGGGTATCCAGCAGATTCATCATCCGTAGCAGGGAACTCTTGCCAGCACCGCTCGGGCCCAGCAACACCAAGGTTTCACCGGGGGATGTCCGAAAGCTGACCTGTTGCAGAACCGGCACCTTGTGCCAAGACTTCTCGATACCTATTAATTCAATACCCATACAGCCCAATTGAATAAGTTTTCAAAATTTCATCCCGATTCTATCCCTAATAAAGGTTGATGCAAGCCATTTTTGAATCAATATGCAGAACAAGCGCCGCTTCCTTGCAAAAAACGGCATATGAATGCAAAATGGCCCCGCTGTTCGTATCTGCCGCCTGTATCGCGCAGGCCGCCACACCTCCTCATTCGTGAGACCAAGATGAAACACAACGACAAGCAAGAAAAACTGGCCAAGGCCTTTAAAGCCTTGCTGAAAGAAGAGCGCTTTGGCTCCCAGGCAGAAATCGTCACCGCCCTGCAAGAGCTGGGCTTCGAGAACATCAACCAGTCCAAGGTATCGCGCATGCTGAGCCGCTTCGGCGCCGTTCGCACTCGCAACGCCAAGATGGAGATGGTCTACTGCCTGCCGGTGGAACTGGGCGTGCCCACCACCTCCAGCCCGCTCAAGAATCTGGTACTGGACGTCGATCACAACGGCGCACTGGTGGTGATCCACACCAGCCCGGGTGCAGCCCAGCTGATCGCCCGCCTGCTCGACTCCCTCGGCAAGGCAGAGGGGATCCTCGGCACCATCGCCGGTGATGACACCATCTTCATCACCCCGACCAGCGACACCGATATCGAAGAGCTCTACCTCTCCGCCCTCGAGCTGTTCGAACAGACTCCGTAATGGCCGCTACCGCGTCATAGCGGTCACGCCAGAACGAAAAATCCCGGCCAAGGCCGGGATTTTTGTTTTCTGAGTCTTCGTCAGGCGGGCTTATTTGCCCTGCGCCATCAAAAAACCTTCCGATGGGGCGAAGAAAGCCGCGCCGGTCACCGCCTTGGTAAAGCGCAGCAGGTGGTCGAAGTGGCTGCCCTCCCCCTTGTACATGCTGGCCAGCATGGCGTTGAAGTGCTGAGGAGTGCGGCAGCAGGAGATGAAGTAGAGCCCCTGCTCGGTCATGGTGCCCCAGGGCATGCTCTGGCGCAGGATCTCCATGGACTCTCCCTTCGGAGTCTTGAGATTGACCCGCTTGATGTGGGCGGTCAGCGGTTTGGCGGCAGACTCATACTCGATGTTATCGGGCTTGGTGCGACCGATAATGTCTTCCTGCTCTTTTTGCGCCAGCTTCTCCCAGTCGCTCATGGCATGGACCCAGCGCTGGACATGAATGTAGGAGCCACCGGCAAACTCGCCTTCCGCCACCAGCGCCACTTCGGCACGGTGCTCATCCTGCGGGTTCTCGGTGCCATCGACGAAACCGGTCAGGTCACGGCAATCCAGGTTGCGGAAACCGCGCACCTCTTCGGCCAGCTCGACCAGTCCGGCCAGCAGTGCCATCACACGGTGACCTGCGTGGTGCAGCACATCCACCCGATCGGCGCGCAGCTGGATAAAGAGATCAAACGGGGTGTTGGGCGCTTCCTGACCATTGGCGGATTGCGCCATAAAGCTGCGGAACTGGGGTGGACGGGCGGCAGGGTAGAGACCATCCCAAGCGTCGGCGCCAACAGCAACCAGACCGCTGAAACCGGCATCAGGGAAATCGGCGGCGACCGCCTGCCACAGGGCGGGCAGTTTGGCCAGACGGCCGACCAGTTCGGCGGCATCGCCGGTACGATTGAACATCAGATAGAGGGCGTGCAGATTCGGCTCTGCGCAGATCCCGGCTTGGGCTTTCATATATCTCTCCCCTGAATAGGCGTTAGCGTTACGGGCTATTTGCGTTGCGCGATTATAAACCAGAGTGGATCCAGTTCTTTGATTTCACGACGATATCACGCGTTCAGGGCAAAGGGGCAAATAACACCAACCCATGGGGGGCAACCTTGATCCGTGCCCGCATCCCATCAAGGGGCTCGCCAATGCTCGCCTCCAGTTGCAGATCGCCACACTCGAACAGCACCCGGCAGTGGTGACCGAGGAACTGCTGCTCCACCACCTTAAGCTCGCCATCTGCGGCGCTCTCCAGCAGCAGTTGCTGGGGGCGGAGCATCAGCTGCAACTGCTCACCCACCGCCCGGCCATGAGGCTCACTGCCACAAATGACCCCGAGCGCCGTCTGCACGCAGTGGCTGTCCACCACCTCGGCAGCCAGATAGTTGACCCCACCGAGAAACTCCGCCACGAAGCGGTTTTGCGGACGGCGATAGAGCTGCTCCGGCTGGCCCACCTGTTCGATGTGACCAGCGCGAAACAGCGCCAGCCGATCGGCGAAGGCGAACGCCTCTTCCTTGCTGTGGCTGACGAAGATAGCGCCGATCCCCTGCTGCTTGAGCAGGGCGCGGATCTCGAGGATCAACTTCATCCGCACCTGGGTATCGATGTTGGAGAAGGGCTCATCCAGCAGCATCAGCCGTGGCTTGCACACCAGCGCCCGGGCGATGGCCACCCGCTGCTGCTGGCCGCCGGAGAGCTGGTGCGGATAACGATCCCCCAGCCCCTGCAGATTGACCAGCGCCAACGCCTCGTCAACCTGCTGCTGGCGGGCGCGGCGATCGAATTTGGTCAGACCGAAACCGACGTTGTCGGCCACCGTCAGGTGGGGGAAGAGGGCGTAATCCTGAAAGATCATGCCGATGTTGCGCGCCTCGGGCGGCACGCTGGCACCCGGCCCGTCGAGCAGGGTATCGCCGAGGCGAATCGAGCCATCGGCCAGCGGCAGCAGCCCGGCGATGGCCTTGAGCAGCGTGGTTTTGCCGCAGCCACTGGCTCCCAGCAGGCAGACGATCTCGTTGTCTGCCACCGTCAGGGAGAGCTGTTCCAGCACATTGCGGCCGTTGTAACGGCAGCTGACATTTTCAACCTGCAAACAGGACAAGGCTGACTTCCTCTCGTTTCTGGCGGCGCGCAGCCTTTTGGTTCAGCGCACCGCATGCAATTTCATTGGCCGACGTGGCGACTCAGTGGCCCGGACTGTCCAGACTGCGGTTGACCCAGATCAGCGGCAACAGCCCCACCAGCACGATGACGATGGCCCCCAGCGCGCCGCGCTCCAGCATCTCGTCCGAGACGAATTGGTAGACGTGGGTCGCCAGAGTATCGAAGTTGAACGGCCGCAGCAGCAGGGCGGCGGGCAGCTCCTTCATGGATTCGATGAATACCAGCATGGCACCGGCAAACAGACCTCGGCGCACCAGCGGCAGATGGACCCGCCGCAGCATGCCGCCATCCCCCTGCCCCAAGGAGCGGGCTGCCATGTCGAGACTGGGGGAGATCTTGCCCATGCTGCTCTCCACCGAGCCGATGGCGATGGCCACGAAGCGCACCAAATAGCCGAACACGATGGCGGTAATGGTGCCGGTCAGCAGCAAGCCCGGCCCCTGACGCCCGAGCCACTCGGCCAGATCGTTGATGGCAAAGTCGAGGGCGGTGAGCGGCACCAGCACCCCGATGGCGAGCACGGTGCCCGGCATGGCGTAACCCATGGCGGCGATGCGCAGGGGCAACAGACTCTTTATACCGCCATCGAGGCGGCGGAAGAAGCCGAGCAGCAGGGCGATGCCCATCGCCAGCAGGGCGGTTAGCGCCGAGATAGCCAAGCTGTTGCCGGCGAAGCGGACAAACTCCGGTGTCCACGACAACTCGAAGTAGCGCACCCCGTAATCGAGCAGGATGACGAACGGCAGGCCGAAACCGGCAAGCACCAGCCCCCAGCACCAGAGACCGGCCAACCAACGGCCAATCCCCTTGAGCGGATAGCGCAGCGGCTGCTCATGGCCCATGGACTTCTGGAACACCTGCTGCCGACTGCGCGAGCGGCGCTCCAGCGCGATCAGCAGCACCACAGCCAGCAGCATCAGGCAGGAGAGTTTGGCCGCGGTGGCCAGACTACCGTAGCCGAGCCAGGTGTCGTAGACCGCCGTGGTCAGGGTGTTGATGGCAAAGAAGTGGACGGTGGCAAAATCTGCCAGCGTCTCCATGGCCAGCAGCGATACCGCCACCATGATGGCGGGGCGCGCCAGCGGCAGACTGAGGCGACGAAAGCTCTGCCACGGGGTGCAGCCGAGCAGGCGGCTGGAGTGGATCAGGCTGACTGACTGCTCGAGAAAAGAGGCGCGGGTCAGCAGATAGACATAGGGGAACAGCACCAGCGCCAGCACCCAGGCGGCGCCACCAAGGGAGCGAATGGCAGGAAACCAGTAATCGGCAGGGCTGTTCCAGCCAAAGAGTGCTCGCAACCCGGCCTGTAGCGGGCCCGAGTAGTCGAGCAAGTCGGTATAGACGTAGGCGACGATATAGGAGGGCATGGCCATTGGCAGCATCAAGGCCCACTGCAGGGCACGGCGCCCCGGCACCTGACACATGGCCACCAGCCAGGCGGTGGGTACGCCAAACAGCAGGCTTAGCAATACTACGCCGACCACCAGCCCCAGGGTATTACCGAGATAATCGAGCAGCACGGTATCGGCGAGGTGGCGAAACAGCTCCCCCTCAGCCGAGAAGGCAGAGAAAAGCAGGGCTATAACCGGTAAACCCAGCAGCAGGGCGATGGCCCAGCTGCCGGTCATCCATCCAAAATTTTTCATGAGACCACAGATGTTGATGGGGCCGTTGGCCCCATCTGATTACAAATCGAACTTCACTTCATCCAGCAACTGCAAGGCGTCCTTGCGGTGCTTGGCGTAATCGCTGACCGGTAGTGCGTCAGACTTGAAACTGCCCCAGGACTTGACCATGGCGGAAGGCTCGACTCCGGCCTTGACCGGATATTCGGCGTTCACGTCCGCATACATGTGCTGGGCGGTGTCGCCAGCCAGAAACTCCATCAGCTTCTGGGCCTCGGCCTTGTTCTTGGCATACTTGGTCATGGCCACGCCGCTCACGTTGACGTGGGCACCGCGGTCAGCCTGGTTCGGGAAGTTGATATAGACCGCATCCGCCCAGGACTTCTGCGCCGGATCTTTCAACATGGCGCCCAGATAGTAGCTGTTGCCGAGTGACACGTCACAGATACCATCCTTGATCGCCTTGACCTGATCCCGGTCGTTGCCCTGCGGCTTGCGCGCCAGGTTGGCCTTGACCCCTTCCAGCCAGGTTTTGGTCTCGGCCATACCGTGATGGGCAATCATGGAGGAGACCAGCGCCACATTGTACTCATGCTTGCCGCTGCGGGTGCAGATTTTTCCTTTGAATTCAGGCTTGGCCAAGTCTTCGTAGCTGATGGTCTCGAGCTTGCCGAGGCGATCCTTGCTGGAGTAGATGGCGCGAACCCGGGTGGTCAGGGCGAACCAGCGATTCTCCGGATCACGATAGATGGCGGGGATGTTCTCCTGCAGGATCTTGCTGTCTACCGGCTGCACCAGCCCCTTGTCCACCAGATCGGTCAGACGGCTGATATCGACGGTCAGCATCAGGTCGGCCGGAGAGAGCTTGCCTTCCCGCTCCAGACGCTCGTTCAATCCCTCTTTGGCGAACACCACGTTCACCTTGATGCCAGATTCCTTCTCGAACTGCTGGATGATGGGCTTGATCAGCTCATCCTGCCGGTTGGAGTAGACATTCACTTCCCCGGCCGCCAATGCCGACTGAGCTGCCAACGCAGAGAAAGCCAGTGCCAACATCTTCATTTTCATCATCCATTCCTTGATTAGCTATACATAGTGATAACGATTTCCGTTTGCATTCTGCATACATCTTATAAGCGGATCAAGAAAGCTCGCCGTCGCCACATCACATATTTAATCGCCCATAATTGAAAAGGGCCGGATGGAATCCCATTCGGCCTCTTCTGAGCAAAACGTTATGTTGATCAGGCTTCAATAAGCGCTCACTCCATCGGGATTCCCCGAGATCGGGAGGTCAACAGATCTGTACGTCACGGATGCGGTTCATCACAGCGCCTCGTCGTCACTTTCGCCGGTGCGGATGCGCACCGCCTGCAGCAAGTCATAGACAAAGATCTTGCCGTCGCCGATCTTGCCGGTATAGGCCGCCTTGCAGATCGCCTCGATCACCCCTTCCACGTTATCATCGGCGGTAGCAATCTCCAGCTTCACCTTGGGCAGGAAGTCGACCTGATACTCGGCTCCCCGGTATAATTCGGTGTGTCCCTTCTGGCGGCCAAATCCCTTGACCTCGGACACGGTCAGCCCTTCCACCCCCAGGTTGGCAATAGCCTCGCGGACATCGTCCAACTTGAACGGTTTGATAATCGCACTAATCAGCTTCATCTGGTTGCTCCCAATCCATGGTGTGTCATGAATCGGGTTTCAATTCTTATGCCAAGTATTTTTATTGTTTTATTTCATATAGATAGAGTTTAATGCCTGCGCCATTCGTCAGGCACATCCCCATAACCGGCCAGCACGCCCCATAATGAGGCACCATGCTGCAGCGGTCAGCGGGTATGCACCAAACAAGAGCAAAACAGCATGTTAGTTATCTCCAACAGCGTCACGATTCCCTGGCATGAGCTGCAATTTCAGACCATGCGGGCACAGGGCAACGGTGGACAGCACGTCAACAAGACCGACTCCGCCGTCTGGCTGCGCTTCGATTACCGCAACTCTCCCAGCCTGACGCCCCTCTACAAGGAGGGTCTCGACAAGCTGAGCGACAGCCGGGTACACGATGGCTTTATCCTGATCCGGGTCGAGAGCCATCGCAGCCAGGACATGAACCGCAAGGAGGCGATGAACCGTCTGGTGGAGTTGCTGAAGAAAGCAGCCTGGCGCCCCAAGGCTCGCCATGCCACCAAGCCGACCCGCAGCACCCAGCGCAAACGGGTCGATGCCAAAAAGCGCAAGGGGGATATCAAATCCGCCCGCGGCAAACCGGTTCTGGACTGAGCCAGCCCCCAAAGGATGTCAGCCGATGAGATACAGTTTTTGCGACAGCGCCCGCGGCCCCCTGCTGGTCGCCATCGATCAGGATGGTCTGCGCTATGTGGAGTTCGTGCGGGGGGAGCAGCCGGTAACTCCGACCAATGAGTGGCAGCGTGATGACCTGGCTCTTGCTCCTTTCGTCGAGCAGTTCACCGCCTATTTTGCCGGAAAATTGCAGCAGTTCGATCTGCCCATGGCACCGAAGGGCACCCCGTTCCAGCAAACGGTGTGGAACGCTTTGTGTGATATCCCCTATGGCGAGACCGTGAGCTATCTCGAGATTGCCCAGGCTATCGGCAATCCCAAGGCAGTGCGAGCAGTAGGCGCTGCCAATGGCCGCAATCCGCTGAGCATCATAGTACCCTGCCATCGGGTGATCGGACGCAGCGGCGATCTAACCGGCTATGCTGGCGGCATTCCCATCAAGCGCTGGTTGCTGGCACTGGAACAGGCAGGCACAACATTCGAGCTGGCCCCATGAGACAATGAGCGTCCCCGGAGAGGAACGGGACAATATCGCGACCAGAATGAAAAGGCTTTCAATCAGTGGCCACGCCTTGCTGACAAGATGAACAGAAGATGAAGAATCGCCTCAGAACTACTTCAGATTGAGCTTGGCATGATGGCTCCATACTTGAATGGCACGGCTCATTCGCTGATTCAAGTAGCACCCATGTGACGCTTCCAATCTGTCTTTTTCCCCGCGCCTCCTCTGAGGCGCTTTTTTTGTGGCAACACAACAGGCCACCCTCTGACTGAGTGACCTGAGCATCGCACGCTCTGCACCTCCACAAAGACAAGAGGCGAAGGATCCCCCTTGGCCTCTGGCGTTATCGCTGGCTACTCGCTCTGGGGCAGGAACTGCAGCTCTGGCGCAGAAGAGGTCAGCACATCGGCGCAGTAATCCCAAGTGGAGATGCGATAGTGCTGCAGATCTTCATCCAGATGCAGGCCGTCCGACTCCTGATGGAACCAGCTGGCAAAACGGGATGGAGTGATGAGCTGGATCTGCTCTTCGATGGCGTGGCTATCCTTCCCCTCAGCCAGATCGCAATCCTCGATGACCCGCAGGGCATAAATATGGCGAAAATAGACCCTGCAGAGGATTTGCGGGGGTAGATCGATGCTGCGCGCCCGCCCCAGCATGATGGTCAGGGAGTCGCTCCAGAGATCCTGATGCAACTCGGCCACAACCAGACCGGGCGGGAGCTGGCGGGACGGAGCCCAAGGGACGGCAACCTGCCGAATGGCATTTTTCTGTTCCATATTCACCTCACGACAACTCGCTCCCTGTCTTGAGTCTATCTGAACCACATAGTCCCGGCGAAGGCAATCGATGGACAATAAAAACGGCAATAAAAAAGCCGACGTATCAAACGTCGGCGAATAAAAAGTGCTTACAACAGAGGATTCAAATATTCAGACCCGCGGGTCGAAAGATTGGTTCCCTCTTTTTGTAATTAATTTTCGGCGCGTTTAAACATCAGGGTATTGGCGTCCGACTCTTCCGGCACAAAGTAGTAGCCCTCGGCGTTGAAACCGGTCAGCTGCTCCACCTCGGTCAGACGGTGCTTGATGATGTGGCGAGCCATCATGCCGCGCGCCTTCTTGGCGTAGAAGCTGATGATCTTGAACTGGCCGTTCTTCTCATCCTTGAACACCGGTGTGACAATCCGCCCTTTCAGGCTCTTGGGTCGTACCGACTTGAAATACTCGTCGGAGGCCAGATTGATCAGCACTTCATCCCCCTGCGCAGCCAGCGCGTCATTGAGATGGTGAGTGATCACCTCCCCCCAGAACTGGTAGAGATCCTTGCCGCGACTATTGTTGAGCCTGGTCCCCATCTCCAGTCGATAGGGCATCATCAGGTCGAGGGGGCGAAGCACGCCGTAGAGGCCGGAGAGCATCCGCAGGTGTGCCTGAGCGAAGTCAAAATCGGCCTCGCTAAAATCCTCCACCGCCAAACCGGTGTAGACATCCCCCTTGAAAGCCAGCAGCGCCTGACGGGCATTGGCGGGGGTGAAATCTGGCTGCCACTCGGCAAAACGGGCGGCATTGAGACCGGCCAGCTTGTCGCTGATCTTCATCAGAGTGGCGATCTGGTCAGGGCTCAGTTGGCGGGCCCGGCGAATCAGTTCGGCGGAGTGATCCAGCAGCTCGGGTTGGGTGAAACGGGGGGTCACCAGCGGTGACTCGTAATCCAGCGTCTTGGCCGGGGAAACCACAATCAGCATAACGTTCCTTTCTGGCGAGGGGCCGAACAGCGGATCGGCCCCATGTTTCATTCATCCAGCGTCACATTTTCCAGTGTGCCGGACCCCAGCTGCTCGCGACCGGAGAGCTTGATCAGCAGCCGCAGGTCGTTGGCCGAGTCGGCATGGGCGAGGGCCTCACTGTAGCCAATCTGGCCGGCGCAGAACAGGCTGAAAAGCGCCTGATCGAAGGTCTGCATGCCCAGTTCGGCAGATTTGGTCATCACCTCCTTGAGACGGTGCATCTCTCCCTTGCGGATGATGTCGGTGATGAGCGGGGTATTGAGCAGGATCTCGAATGCCGCACTGCGCCGCAAACCATCGACACTCGGCACCAGTTGCTGGGCGACAATGGCTCTGAGGTTGAAGGAGAGATCGAACAGAAACTGGCGATGTTTCTCCTGCGGCACCAGATGGAGGATGCGATCCAGCGCCTGGTTGGCGTTGTTGGCATGCAAAGTGGCGAGACAGAGATGGCCAGTCTCGGCGAACTGAAGGGCAAACTCCATGGTCTCCTGACTTCGGATCTCGCCGATCAGGATCACGTCCGGTGCCTGACGCAGCGAGCTTTTCAGTGCTACATCGAACGACTCGGTGTCGATCCCCACCTCCCGCTGGGTCACCAGGCTACGGCCATGCTGATGGACGAACTCCACCGGGTCTTCCACCGTCAGGATATGACCATCGGCATGCTGGTTGCGATAGCCGATCATCGCCGCCTGAGTGGTCGATTTACCCGCCCCGGTGGCACCGACAAACAGCACCAGCCCGCGCTTGGCCATCGCCACCTCCTGCAGGATCCTGGGGAGCTGCAGATCTTCAAAGGTGGGAATGCGGGTCTCGATACGACGAATCACCATACCGGGCAGCTCCTGCTGCCAGAAGGCGCTGACCCGAAAGCGACCCAGCGCCTCGCGGTAAATCGCGTAGTTGGCCTCCTTGGTGCGGACATAGCGCTCGAAGTGATCGCTGCTGAGGGTATCCCTGACCAGCGTCAGCGCCCCTTTCTTGTCGAGCGCGTCTCCCCCCAGCGACACCAGATGGCCATTTACCTTGAGGGTGGGCGGCGAGCCCACCGTCACAAACAGATCCGATCCCTTTCGCTCGACCAGCTCGCTCAGCAGATCATCCAGATTCATCATTTATCCCTCCCTGGGTACAAGTCGCTTAAATGCTGTTGGGATCAACGGCCTTGGCCTTGGCATCGAGGGATGCCACCACGCCACGACTCACCAGCTGCTTGAGGCTCTGATCCATGGTCTGCATGCCGTGGGTCATCCCGGTCTGGATCACCGAGTAAAGCTGGGCAATCTTGTCCTCCCGAATGAGGTTACGCACCGCCGGAATGCCCATCATGATCTCGTGCGCTGCCACCCGACCGCCACCAATGCGCTTGAGCAGGGTCTGGGAGATGACCGCCCGCAGGGATTCGGAGAGCATGGAGCGTACCATGTCCTTCTCCGCACCAGGGAAGACGTCGATGATACGGTCGATGGTCTTGGCCGCCGACGAGGTGTGCAGAGTGCCAAACACCAAGTGGCCGGTTTCGGCGGCAGTCATGGCCAGACGAATGGTCTCAAGGTCGCGCATCTCGCCCACCAGAATGATGTCCGGGTCTTCCCGCAGTGCCGAGCGCAGGGCGTTGCTGAAGCTCTTGGTATCACGGTGTACTTCCCGCTGGTTCACCAGGCAGCGCTTGTTCTCGTGGACGAATTCGATGGGGTCCTCGATGGTGAGGATGTGGTGATGGAAGTTCTCGTTGATGTAGTTGACCATGGCCGCCAGGGTGGTCGACTTACCGGAACCGGTCGGGCCGGTCACCAACACCAGACCCCGCGGGAACTCGGCAATCTTGCGGAAGATCTCCGGCGCATCGAGATCTTCGAGGCTCAGCACAGTGCTGGGGATGGTACGAAATACCGCGCCCGAACCGCGCGCCTGCTGGAAGGCGTTGACCCGGAAACGGGCCAGATTGGGCACCTCGAACGAGAAATCGACCTCGAAGTTCTCCTCCAGCTCCTTGCGCTGATGGTCGTTCATGATGTCGTAAATGAGGGCATGCACTTCCCGGTGTTCCAGGGCGGGCAAATTGATCTTGCGAACCTCACCATCAACCCTGATCATCGGGGGAACCCCGGCCGAGAGGTGTAGATCCGAGGCTTTATGCTTTACACTGAAAGCCAATAACTCTGTGATATCCATAGACTTGTCATTCTCCCATCACAAGATCACTAACGAAATATGAACCAGATTGCCCAGCACCTGTTTCAGGTAAAGGAACGTATTGCCCAGGCCGCCGAACGGGCTAGCCGCAACCTGCAGCAGATCCGCCTGCTGGCCGTGAGCAAGACCAAGCCGGTCGAGGCCATCATGGCCGCCCATGCCGCAGGTCAGCGCTGCTTTGGCGAATCCTACGCTCAGGAAGCAGCGGCCAAGATCGATACCTTGCGCCAGCAGCCGGAATATAGCGACATAGAGTGGCACTTTATCGGCCCTTTGCAATCGAACAAATCCAAACTGGTCGCCGAACGGTTCGACTGGGTGCAGAGCGTGGATCGGGACAAGCTGATCGACCGCCTCAACAACCAGCGCCCAACTACAATGGCACCGCTAAATGTTTGTCTGCAAATCAATATTAGCGGAGAGAGCAGCAAATCCGGAACGTCGGAACAAGAGATTTTCCGCCTTGCCGAGCAGGTCTCTCAAAGTGAGCGACTGGTGCTGCGGGGACTGATGGCCATTCCAGAGCACACCAGTGACGAGCGCGTACTGGCCGCCCAAATGACCCGCATGCAGACTCTGTTCACCGAGCTTGCGCGACAATACCCCACGGTGGATACCCTCTCGATGGGCATGACCGAGGATCTTGAACTGGCGATCGCCCACGGCAGCACCATGGTGCGGGTCGGCACCGCCATCTTCGGCGCCCGTGACTACTCATAGGCAAGGCCAGCGGATAACCCATACGTCCGCCTCTTGCCCGACTTCATCAACAGGAGCGTTTGATGGAACACCGAATTCTGGCGTCAGGTGGTGCAGGCAGCGCCAACCCCGCCGCGACCCCATGTGCTACAGGAGCATCTGATGCAGCATAGAACGCTGGCCTTTATAGGCGCGGGCAACATGAGCCGCAGCATCATCGCCGGACTGGTCAAGGCGGGTTATCCCGCCGGGCAGATCACGGCCGCCAACCCCAGTCTGCCCAAGCTGGAGACGCTGGCGAGCGAACATGGCATTCGCATCACCCAGAGTAATGCCGAGGCGGCCCGCGACGCCGAAGTGATCGTGCTGGCAGTCAAGCCGCAGCTGATGGCCGGCATGCTGGCAGCACTGGTTGAAGAGCTGGGCTCCCTTGAAGGCAAGCTGCTCATCTCCATCGCGGCCGGTATCAAGGTGGCGCGCCTTGGCGAGATGGCCGGTGGCCACGACCGCATCATCCGCACCATGCCCAATACCCCTGCCCTGCTGGGTCTGGGCATGACCGGCCTCTACGCCCCCGAGCATATTGGAGCCAGTGATCGCGCGTTTGCCGAGCAGATGATGCAGGCGGTCGGCAAGACCCTCTGGGTGGAGCAGGAGTCTGGCATCAACGGCGTCATCGCCGCGGCGGGCAGTGCTCCGGCCTACTTCTTCCTCTTTATGCAGGCCATCGCCGAAGAGGCCGAAGCGATGGGTTTCTCGCCCGATCAGGCACGCCTGCTGGTGCAGCAGACCGCGCTGGGCGCAGCCGCCATGGTGGAGCAGAACCCTGAGCTGTCGCTGCAAACCCTGCGTGAGCAGGTCACCAGCAAGGGCGGCACCACAGCCGAAGCCATCAAGACATTCCAGCAGCAGGGGCTGATGCCGCTGACTGCGCAAGCCATGCAGGCGGCCGTTGCTCGTGCCACCGAAATGGAAACCCTCTTCTAACAGGAGCCCAGATGAACACTGCTTACTTTCTGATTAACACCGTTTTCGATCTCTACCTGATGGTGATCCTGCTGCGCGTCTGGCTGCAGTGGGCCCGCGCTGACTTCTACAACCCGATGAGCCAGATGGTGGTCAAGCTGACCAATCCGCTGGTGATCCCGCTGCGCCGCGTTATCCCGGGCTTGGGCGGCATCGATCTCGCTTCCGTGGTGCTGGCGCTGGCCATCGCCTTCGCCAAGCTGGCCCTGCTCAAGAGCATGAACGTACTGCTGGCGGACTGGCTCAGCATCAGCCTGTTTGCCGCGCTGACCGTGCTGAAGAAAGCCGGCTCGATGATCTTCTGGGTACTGCTGATCCGCGCCATCCTGAGCTGGGTCAGCCAGGGCCGCAACCCCATCGAATACGTGATGCATCAGCTGACCGAGCCATTCCTCGCCCCTATCCGCCGCGTACTGCCGGCACTGGGCGGGCTGGATCTCTCGGTGCTGGTCGCCTTTATCGGCCTGCAAGCCATCAACTACCTGCTGGGTGACCTGTTTGGCCAGCTGTGGTGGATGATTTGATGCCAGCCGTCCTGCAACAAGGGGATGAACTGGTACTGCATCTGGTGATCCAGCCCAAGGCGAGTCGGGATCAGATCATCGGATTGCATGGCGAAGAGCTGAAAGTGGCCATCACGGCGCCGCCCGTCGATGGCCAAGCCAACAGCCATCTGATCAAGTTTCTGGCCAAGCAGTTCAAGGTGGCCAAGGGACAGATCACCATAGTGCGGGGCGAGCTTGGACGGCACAAAACCGTCGCCATCGACAGTCCCAAACAGTTGCCGCAAGAAGTGAGTGCACTGCTGAATGACACGCAAGGTTGAATGAATCGGCCTGCGCCAACCGTAGATATGAGAGGGATGACAGATGAAAACAGCCTGGATGAGTGGCCTGCTGGCACTGCTGATGACCCTGCCGCTCAAGGCAGAACAGATGAAGGAGCTGGGGCCCTGGCTGGTACACTACAACGCCTTCAACTCCAGCTTCCTCACACCGGAGGTCGCCAAAGCGTATGGACTGGAGCGCAGTCGCTACAACGCCATCATCAATATCGCGGTACAGGACAAGCAGAAAGTGGCGCAAGCCGTGGGGATCACCGGTGAGGCCAAGAACCTGACCGGCACCATCCGCACCCTGAACTTTCAGGAGGTAAAAGAGGGCGATGCCATCTACTATCTGGCGACCCTCCCCTACCGCAACGAAGATACCTATCAGTTCACCCTGAAGATCATGGGCGGTGGGCAGCAACAGAACCTCAGCTTCCAGCAGACCTTCTACGTCGACTGAGCAGCAACAAGAAGCCCCGACCAAGGCCGGGGCTTCATTTTATCCATATGACAAGGGCGCCATCAGGGCGCCCTTGTTACATCTATTCCGTACCGCGACTGTTACAGGGCGAGGAACAGACCGGCCAGACAGGCGCTCATCAGGTTCGCCAGCACGCCGGAGAGAATGGCGCGCATGCCGTAACGGGCGATGAAGGATTTGCGCTCCGGCACCATGGAGCCCAGACCGCCGATCAGGATCGCCATGGAGGAGATGTTGGCAAAGCCGCACAGGGCGAAGGTCACGATGGCCTTGCTCGACTCGCTCAGGGTCTGATCCTGCACCAGGCCGATAAAGGCGACGAACTCGTTGACCACGATCTTGGTACCGATCAGGGCGCCAGCGGCTTGTGCCTGATCCCAGGGCACACCGATCAGCCAGGAGACGGGGGCAAACAGCCAGCCCAGAATGATCTGGAAGCTCAGATCCAGCCCTGCCAGACCGCCAGCCCAGCCGAGCAGGCCATTGAGCATGGCGATCACACCAACGAAGGCCAGCAGGGTCGCACCGACCGCCACCGCAATATTGAGGCCGGACATGGCGCCATCGGCCGCCGCTTCAATCACGTTGGTGGCACGGGGGATCTCAACATCCTGATGGTGATCGACCTCTTCAGCTCCCGGCGGCACCAGGATTTTGGCCATCGCCAGACCGGCAGGGGCCGACATGAAGGCGGCAGCGATCAGGTATTTCAACTCAACCCCGAGGCTGGCATAGCCCACCAGAGTGCCACCGGCGACGGAAGCGAGACCACAGCTCATCACCGCGAAGAACTGGGAATCGGACATCTTGGAGAGGTAGGGTTTGACCACCAGCGGCGCTTCCACCATGCCGACGAAGATGTTGGCGGTCGCGGAGAGGCTCTCGGCACGGCCGGTGCCCAGCAATTTCTGCAAGCCACCACCCAGCAGGGCGATCACCCGCGGCATGATGCCGATGTGGTAGAGGATGGCGATCACCGCGGAGAAGAAGATGATGACCGGCAACACGTTGAAGGCAAAGATGAAGCCCAGCTTGAACTTGGCCAGATCGCCGAACAGGAAGGCGATCCCCTCCTGACCATAACCGATCACGCTGCTTACGCTCTCGCTGACCCCGTTCAGCACGTGCTGACCGGCAGGCAGCCAGAGCACCAGACCGGCAAACATGACTTGCAGACAGAGGGCAAGACCAACTGTTCGCAATGGGATACGACGACGATTATCAGAGCAGATGACGGCAAGCGCCAGGATACTCAGGATGCCGAGCAGGGCAATCATAGGGACTCCATCAGGTGGGGCAAAAGATGGGCGCGGATTCTGCGCCTCTCACCCCGTCACTGCAAGTCCGCTTGGTTACAAGCCTGTTAGAAAAAACGTTTGCACGATATCGGTTGCGCCAACTGGCTGATTTGGTTCGGTTTTAGTATCAGGAGAAATCGAGAGTTTTTATATGGAAACAATCATTCCTCACTGCCGGACAATTTACCCCCGAGCCAGGGGACCAGTCGCTGCTCCCAATAGGGTTCGGGGCCAAATCTGGCCTTGAGGAAATCGATGAAGAGACGGATCTTGGGATCCAGATGTTCGCGCCTGGCATAAACGGCGTGTACCGCCATCTGCTGGTTCGGTCGCCATCCTGGCAACACCGGGATTAGCTTGCCGCTCTGTAACTCCTTGTCCAGCAAGTAGTTGGCGATATAGGCGATGCCGAGCCCGGCCAGTGCCGCATCCCGCACCGCCTCCGCCATATCCACCCGATAGTTGCCCGCCACCTGCACCGTCTGGCGCTCCTTGCCCTGGCGAAACGACCACTGGTGATAGCGCCGCTCCCGACTCTGGTAAGTGATGCAGTTGTGCTGGGCCAGATCCTTGGGATGGAGCGGCGTACCGTGGCTCAGCAGGTAATCCGGCGAAGCCGCCACCACGAAGCCAATGTCGGCCAGCCGCTGTCCCACCAGCCCTTCCGGCTTGTCCTCATAGGTGGTGAGCCAGAGATCCAGCCCCTCATCCACCAGATTGGTTCTGTGGTCGAACAGCGAGACCTCCAGCTCCAGCTCGGGATAGCGATCCTGAAACGCCTTGAGATGAGGAATGACGTGCAGACGACCAAAAGATTGGCCCACCCCGAGATGGAGCACGCCACTCACCTTGCCACGCCGCTCGGCGATCATGGAGTCAGCCTCCTGCGCCACCGCCACCAGCGCATGGCAGTGACGGGCATACTCCTGACCCAGCTCGGTCAGGACGAAGCGGCGGGTGGTGCGCTGCACCAGCTGGGCGCCAAGGGTGGTCTCCAGCAGCGCCAGCTGCTTGCTGATATGGGATTTGGAGACCCCGAGACGACGGGCGGCGGCAGAGATCCCCTGCTCGCGCACCAGCGCATCGAAGATCACCATTTGAGGAAGACGTTGCAGCACAGGATAACCGGATTGAGTGGCGGTAGCCCATTATTCCAGAGCCGCCCGCCAAGGGGTAGGGTCAGAGCCCCAGCGCCCGGGTGATCTGCAGTTTGAGGGGGTCGTCAGCCGGATTCTGGTTGGCGCCGTAGCTGGCGATCAGCTTGCCATCGCGTCCCACCAGATACTTGTGGAAGTTCCAGTTCGGCTCATCCCCATCAGCGGCCGCCGCCAACCCCTTGAACAGTGGCACAGCATCGGAGCCCCGCACCGCTACCCGATTGAACATCGGGAAGGTGACGCCATAGTCGCGGCGGCATACCTCGGCGGTCTTGGTCTCGTTGCCCGCCTCCTGCCAGAAGTCGTTGGAGGGGAAGCCCAGAATAATCAGCCCTTTATCCTTGTAGCTCTGGTAGAGCTTCTCCAGATCTCGGAACTGGCCGCTGTAGCCGCAATAGGAGGCGGTATTGACCACCAGCACTACCTTGTCCTCGGTCAGCTGACAGAGGTTGTGGCGCTGGGCATTGTTGAGCTCCCGCATCTCCACATTGAAATAATCTGGGCACGCCGCAGAGGCCGCGCCAGCCCCCAATAACAGCAACAGAGTGAACCATTTCATCGCCAAGACTCCTTTTGTTTTGTCCATCATACGCGGTTACCAGAGCCGCAGTTCACTCTCAATGCAATGGAATGCCGGTCAGCCAGCCGTGGCCCCAGAACACCAGCAGCGCGGTGGCAGCCAGGCCCGCCCCGACGCTGATGCCTGTGCCAGTCCAGTTGGCCGCCGGACGGGGATATCGCTGCCAGTCCCGCACCGAAATCCAGACCATGCTCACCAGCGCCCAGAGCCCGATGCCGCCAAACAATACCAGAGAGCGCGCCTCGCTGTTGACCAGCAGATGGGCCACCGCCCAGAGCAGGGTACCGAGCAGTTGGGGATGCACCAGCCAGCGCCGCAGATGGTTGGGCCCCTGGCCGGAGAAGAAAAGGATCAGCGCAAAGGGCATCATCACCGTCATGGTCATCGGCCCCCAATCCGGCAGGAAGTAGAGCGGCAGCGAGCTGGCCGAGCGCCAACCGGCGATGATGCAGGCAATGGCGACAAACACCAGCAGGGAGAAGAGCCCCTTGTAGCGATTCTCCCCCAGCCGCTCGCGCAGCCGCGCCCGATGGGCCACCGCAAAACAGGGGTAGAGATGGATCAGGGTAAACAGCGCAACCCCCAGGGTCAGCAGGAACATGAGTCTCTCCTTGTACTTGGTACGACCACTATGCCGTAAAGGGAGATGTGCGCCTATCAAAACCGCGCTGACCCATGGAGTCAAAAGTGTGGCAAGACAAAGGAGCAGAAAGAAAAGAGCCGATCACGATGGATCGGCAAATAAGTGCCAGGGCAGTCAGACATCTCGCGAGATGGGAGATGCCCCAAACGGGGATATTGAGTGGCCGATGGGGCGCATCGGCCGAACCGGATCAGCCCTTGAGCTGATAGAGCGCTGCTACGTTGCGCGCAGTGAGTTGAATGTTGGTGCTGGCGCTCTCCAGCGCCTCCGGCAGAGACATGGCGCGGTTGACTACGGCGAATACCGCGTCCAGCCCGTGATCGTGTACCACACCGCAATCGTCGGTCAGGCAACCGGAGATGCCGATCACCGGCTTGCCGAACTGCTTGGCGCAACGTGCGACACCGATTGGCGTCTTGCCGTGGATGGTCTGGCTGTCGATGCGCCCTTCGCCGGTGATGACCAGATCCGCATCGGCCACTTCCTCGGCCAGTTTCAGTGCTTCGATGACGATCTGGATGCCGGGCTTGAGCTCGGCACCAAGCAGACCGACCAGTGCGGCCCCCATGCCACCGGCAGCGCCCGCCCCCGGAATATCCTTCACCTGCTTGCCAAGGGCCTGCTCAATGCAGTCGGCATAACGGGAGAGGTTGGCATCAAGTTCGACAACCATTTCAGGCGTTGCCCCCTTCTGCGGGCCAAACACCGCAGAGGCGCCTTTCGGGCCGCAGAGCGGGTTGTTCACATCACACGCCACCTCGATAACCAGCTCGCTCAGACGCGGATCCAGACCGCTCAGGTCGATGGTCTCGAGCTCACCGAGACCCGCGCCACCCAGCTCGATGGCAGAGCCATCGGCTTTGAGCAACTTGCCGCCGAGCGCCTGGATCATACCGGCTCCGCCGTCATTGGTGGCGCTGCCGCCGATACCGAGGATCAGATGCTTCACCCCCATCTCCAGCGCGGCCAGGATCAGCTCGCCGGTACCGAAGCTGGAGGTGAGCAGTGGATTGCGCTGCTCGGGCGCCACCAGATGGATGCCGGAGGCGGCGGCCATCTCGATGACGGCGCGCTCGCCATCGCCCAGCAGGCCGACGAAGCCCTGCACCTTGTTGCCAAGAGGCGCGGTCACTTCGACCGGCAGGATGCGGCCACCGGTGGCATCGACCAGCGATTGCACCGTGCCCTCACCGCCATCGGCCATCGGCAATTTGACGTAGGTGGCATTCGGCAGTACCTGCTTGAAACCGGCCTCGATGGCATCAGCCACCGCCATGGCGCTCAGACTCTCCTTGAATGAATCGGGGGCAATAACAATTTTCATATCAATTCCTTAGGCGAGGCCAAACACGCCAAACATCAGGGTGGAGACAGTGGCAATGGTCAGACCGACTGCAGTTTCGTAAGGGATAAGTTTCAGGCGCTCACCCACGCCCATGTGGACGCTGCCACCGGTGGCATGGAAAAAAGAGCCGTGGGGCATGTGGTCAAACACAGTGGCACCGGCATGGATCATCGCCGCCCCGGCCAGACTGCTGATCCCCAGTTCAATCAGGGTGGAGCTGAATACGTTGGAGGCCACCACGGTACCGGCGGTGGTCGAGGCGGTCGCCAGCGACATCAGGGCACCGGAGATAGGCGCCAGCAGGTAAGAAGGCAGACCGGAGGCGGTCAGGCCGCTGATCAACACATCCTTCAGACCGGAGTTGGCGATGATTCCTGCCAGGGTACCGGTACCCAGCAGCATGATGGCGACTGGCGCCATACGGGCGAGGCCGGAGACCACAAACTGGTTCACCTTGCGGAATTTACCCATCATCAGGGCACCGACCAGACCACCAAGCGGCAGCGCAATCAGCGGATCCACCACGATACCGGCGACCGGGCGTAGGGCCAGCAGCAGGATGGCGACCAGCGGTGCACTGATGGCGGCGGCAAAGCCCGGCAACTTGGCACCGGCAAAGCTCACCACCTCATCAGCAGCAACCTTGCTGCCCTTGTTGTTCAGCCGCTTGGCCAGCCAGTAGGCCATCACCAGACCGAACAGACCCGGAATGATGCCCGCCGCCATCACAGAGGTGAGGGGCAGATGGAAGGCATCAGCCGCGGCAATAGCGTTAGGGTTGGGGGACATGACGTTACCCGCCTTGCCGCCGCCGATCATCGCCAGCAGGATGGCCGCCTTGGAGAGGTCGGCACGGCGGGCGATGGCCAGCGCGATGGGGGCGACCGTGATAACGGCCACATCCACGAAGACGCCGACCGCAGTCAGGATCAGGGTTGCCAGCGCCAGCGCCAGCAGGGCGCGGGTTTCACCGAGTTTCTTGACGATGGTCTCGGCGATAGTGGTGGCAGCGCCCGATTCGATCAGTACACCCGCCAGCACACCGGCCGCCAGGATCCGCATCACCGCAGTGGTGATCCCCTGGGCGCCGCCGATCATCAGGGCGACGGTCTGGGTCAGATCGGCACCGCCAATCAGGCCACCGGCCAGGGCACCCACGATCATGCCGTAAGCGGGCGGCACCTTCTTCAAAATGAGGATGATGGCGATGGAGAGCGCCGCGATGGCGCCAAGGGCTGTAACCGGGATCATGACGGACACCTTCAATGGGAGTGAATGGCCGCCATTATGGAGATCTGCAATCAGAATGCTTTGGCTTACAAACCAAAAATTGCGTCATGTAAAAGTGTTTTTTTGTCCAACTTCACAATCACAAGTCGAGATTAAGGCCGAGATAGAGCAAAAATTTGTCGTCTAACTTGTTGAAATTCAACCCGGTTATCTGCTCTATCCGCCCCAGCCGATAGCGCAGGGTATTGGGGTGAATGAACAGCGCTTCGGCACAGCGATGCAGATCACAATCCTGCAAGAAATAGTGGCGCAGGGTCTTCTGCAGCGCCCCCTTGCCATCTTCCCGGGCCAGTTTCTGCAGCGGTGCGCGCAGCTGATCCGCCTGCCAGGAGTCCGCCAGACTCCCCAGCAGCACCGGCAAACGGTAGTCCTCAAAGAAGTAGACCTGTTTGCGCGGCGCCTGCCGCATGCCACGGCGCAGGGTATCCCGCGCCGTCTGGTAAGAGCGCGCCAGCCCGTCGATCCCGGCGAAGTAATCGCCCACCGCGATATGCACCTTGAAGTGGGGAATGCGGGCCAGCAACTGCTTGATCCGGCTGCGCTCCTGCGCCGATTGCCAGACGCCATCACTCAACTGCGCCGGTTTGAGCACCACTATCTCGTCGAGCCCGTTGATGGCGACCAGATTGTCCCGCTCCGGATTTTCCAGCTGATGGACCAGCTCTCGCAGACGAGCCGGATCCGCCTCCTCCAGCGCCAGCACGGCCACCACCCGAGGCTGGGCCAACTCCAGTCCGAGAAAACGGGCCGCCTGCTGCAATTGATCGACTCGCCCCTCACCACGAATGAGCTGCAACACCAGCTCCTCCTTGTGGCGCTTGTCCCACTGCAGCTGCTCGGTGAGCGCCGCCTGCTCCAGGATCAGCTCGGCGGTCATTCGCACCAGCTCAGCGTAAGCACGCACTTCCTCCGGATCGCCGGAGATGCCGATCACCCCGATCAGCTCCCCCTGATAGGAGATGGGCAAATTGATGCCTGGTCGCACCCCTTTGAGCTGCAGGGCTGTCGCTTCGCTAATCTCCACCACCCGGTTTTCAGTGAGCGCCAGCACGGCCCCTTCGTGACGCTGATGGATCCGCTCCGGATTGCCGGACGCAATGATGAGGCCGTGTTCGTCCATCACGTTGACCGAAAAGGAGAGGATCTTCATCGCCCGCGCGACGATCTGGCGGGCAAGGTTATCGTTTAGCTGCATAACATCTCCGGACAAGGGGCTGACCTGGCTACGTCACCACGAGGCGATTCAGGGCACATGGGCGCAAAGATGCCACATCATCAAGACAAGCGAGAGGGGGATCGCTAGAATAGGCCACTTTACCCGATGTGTGCCCCGCCATGGAGCAGGAATTGCGTGCTTGCACCCGCCTGCCCGTGCTGGCCCATCCCTCCGATCTGGACTGTGCTATGGATTATGAATTTCGCCGCGACCCGTTTGGTGGCTATCGCGCCCGGTTCTCCATGGGCCATGAAGCCATCGGTCAGTGGCTGATCGACGAGGTTGGCAAGGATGAGGAGAAGCTCGACGAGCTCTTCTCCATCATTGATCAGCTCTCCAACCGCACCCGAGTCGAATACCGGCTCAACGGCGGTGACTACTCCCTGCTGCTGACCCATGAAGAGGCGGAGGTGAAAGCCAACGCCCTCAATATCGAGCTGGGTGAGGATCTTGACGATCTCGCCTACTACGATGATGAACAGCTGGCCATGTGCGGGCTGGAAGATTTTGCCCAGGTGCTCGGCTCCTGGCGCGCCTTTATCCGTAACGAGGATATGGGCTGATTGACCCAATGTCGGGCAAATGTGCCCTTTTGCCTAACTCAACAGGATTGACTATGTCTATTTACGATTTTGATGACGAACTGCCGGAAGACGAAGAACAGGAATCCACCAAGAAAGCGGCTGCACCTGCCAAGAAGAAAGGCAAGCAGGTGATGAACACTCAGGTCAACCTGAGCCCGCGCGATGCCAGCCGTCTGAACGGCATGCACGTTGAAGCGATCGCCACGCTGGACGACGTCAGCCTGCCGAAGAACGTCATCTTCAAGGCTGGCCTGATCGCCCTGGGCGAACTGGAAGCCGGCAAGCGCGCCGATATCATCGCCCGCGTGATCGCAGAATCAGGCCGCTAATCGCCCCTGAAGGCATAAAGAAAGCCGGAGCCACTGCTCCGGCTTTTTAATTGGTGCCAATCTGCTCTGACTCAGGGTTGCTCACAGCGCAGCAGACGTGGCTGTCCCCAGGGAACCAGTTGGTCGTAATGGCCACTGGCACGTGCCGCAGCCAAGGCTTCGTTGAAGCGTTCTATCAGTTCGCGTCCATTTTGCATCTTGCGCGACACCAGCAAATAGAAGGTATCCCGCTGGCGAAAATAGGGGAGCGGTTGCAGATAGTTCGGGTCGCCGAACACCTGCATGCTGGCGGCCGCCGTCACCGCATCATTCATCGGCATCAGATCAACCCGTTTCCGCTCAAGCAGTTGCAGACATTGCACCAAACTCTTGGGGCGAGTGAGCCGCAATGAAAAACGGGCAATCACCTCATCTGCGTGACTGGTGCTCCAGCTGGCAGGAATACAGACTCTCAACCCCTGCCACTTGCCATCGAGTACCGCATCACTGCCACGATAGGTGAACCAGGAGAGGTGATCGATATGAATGGGGGCGCTGTAATAGAACAGCTTGGCTCGCTCACGCGTCCAGGCATAAGGGAAGGTGGCGGATGCCAGGCCGTTGCGAACCAGCTCGTAGCCCCGGTTCCATGGCAGGTAATCCACCTTCAGCTCGTCATAGCCAGCCTCGCGCAGCAGGGTCGTCACCAGCCGGGTGCTCTGCCCACCATCAGGCAGCCCGGCCCCGGAATAGGGCGAAAAATCTCCGGTTACCAGCGACAGGGGGGCGCATGACAACCATCCACACCAACAACAGAACAACCAGCCATAGTGCTTCATCGCCATCCCTCTCTTTACTCTCCAGTTCAGTATAGGAGGCTGACCCAAATAACCCGGTCTGGTTGCCTTTGCGCCAACGCCCCTGCTAAGGTGCAGCGCTTTTATTACAGAGGAGTTCCGATGTTACCCCTACCTGACATACTGATCTGGGCAGCACTGGCACTGGCCACCCTGCTCTGTATGGCACGCCAACGCCTGCCAGGTTTCCTGCTGCTTGCTGTGGCTCTGCTGCTGGCGCTCTGGCTGGATCGCATCACCACGACCGCACTGCTGGTGACGCTGGCAGCCCTGCTGCTGGCCTGGCGTCTGCCCACCTTCTCCGGCCATAGCCGCCCCCTCGCATGGTCAGCCCTGCTGGCATGGGCGGTGGCACTGACCCTGCACCTGATCCCCGGTTTCAGCAATCTCAAGGTGCTGGATCAGGTACTGGCAGGCCCCGCCAGTGTGCCATTCAACATGTATCTGAACCTCGACAAGCCACTGCTCTTCTTTGGGCTGCTGCTGGCCTGTCCGACGCTGCTTGGTAAGGGAGGCGCTATCCGCTGGCGTCCGCTGGCTCTGTTACTGCTGCCGCTGGGTGCCCTGCTGGTCATCGCCTGGCAGTTGGGGGCACTGAAACCAGAAGTGGGTCTGCCCCACTGGTGGTGGCTGTTTGCACTCAACAACCTGCTGTTCACCTGCGTGGCGGAAGAGGCGCTGTTTCGAGGCGCTATTCAGCAGGGGCTGACCGAGCGTTACCGCCCCTGGATTGGCATCATCGTGGCCGCGCTACTGTTCGGAGCCATCCACCTGCCCGGTGGCCCACTGCTGGCGCTGTTTGCGACCCTGGCAGGCTGCTGCTACGGCTTGGTATTCCAGCTCAGCGGGCGACTCTCCGTGGCCATCCTGATCCACTTCGCCTTCAACTTCGCCCATCTGGTGCTCTTCACCTACCCGCTGGCCAGAGCCTGACGGTCAACTGCGCGGCGTCTTGCCCTTGAACTGCTTGACGCTGCGTTTGGCCTGAGTACGGCGATTGGCCTGCTTGTCACGAGGGGGGCGTTTGCCCTCCCCGCTGGCAGGCTGGTCGGTGACCGGGAATCCCGCCAGATCTCCCAGCGGCAGCTCGCGGCCGGTCAGGGTGCGGATGGCTTGCAGCATGTCACTCTCGCCATGACAAACCAGCGAGATGGCCAACCCCTCGCGGCCAGCCCTGGCGGTACGCCCGATGCGGTGAACGTAGACAGGGGCACTGGCGGGCAAGTCCAGATTGATCACCAGCGGCAGCGCCTCCACATGGATGCCGCGCGCCATCAGGTCGGTGGCCACCAGCACCCGCACCCGACCCTCCTTGAAATCATTGAGCGCCTGCTCGCGCACCGCCTGCTCCTTCTCGCCATGGAGAGCAGCCACCGCAATGCCCGCCTTGGCCAGCTTTCTGGCGACCCCGTCGGCATCATCCCGCGCACTGATAAAGACCAGCACCTGCGGCCACGCCTGCTCCTTGAGCAGGCTGATGAGCGCCGGCACCTTGCTGCTCTTGTTGACCAGATAGAGTCGCTCTTCGATCTCGTTCACCACGCTGTTGAGGGGTGTGGCCTCGATACGGGTTGGCTCACGCAGCAGGCCGTTGGCCAGCGCCTCCAGCTCGGCAGGCAAGGTGGCGGAGAAGAGCAGGGTCTGGCGATCCACCGGAATAAAGCCGAGCAGCGCCTTGATGTCGGGAGCAAAGCCCATCTCCAGCAGACGATCCGCCTCATCCAGCACCAGCAGCTGCAGACCATCCAGCCCCAACAACTGTTGGGTCAGCAGATCCCGCAACCGCCCGGGTGTAGCCACCAGCAGCTGTGGCCCCTGCGCCAGTTCGGCCTGTTGCCGCTCCTGCGCAACGCCCCCACACAACGTCACGATGCACAATCCCAGCGCCTCGGCCCCCTCTTTAAGCGCGGCAGATACCTGAATCGCCAGCTCGCGGGTTGGCACCAGCACCAGACCCTGCACCTGGCTGGAGGCAGAATCGAGCCGTTGCAGCAGCGGCAAACCAAACGCCAGCGTCTTGCCGCTGCCGGTCTGGGCCAGTGCCAGCAGATCCTGCCCCGCCAACGCCGCCGGAATCGCCAGCTGCTGGATGCGGGTCGGCGTCTGCAAGGTGGTGGACAAAGAGGCCAGCAGAGCGGGATGGAGGGCAAGTTCGCGAAAGGTCATGGCGCTACGTCAACAAAGAAGTGGGAGGCGAAGTCTAGTGAGCGGGGGCCGAGAAGTAAAACCCTATCCATGATGGCCAGGCCAAGGGGGGATTGCAACGGGCTGACTACACTTGAGCTGACCCATCACAGAGAAAACTGTCATGACCAGACACATCCCCATCCTGCTGCTGACCAGTGCGCTGCTTGGCAGCATCTCGCTCGGCCTGTCCGGCAGCACGGCGAGCGACAGTGCGGCCGAACAGGCCAAACCGGTGCGTACTCTTAACGCGCATCTCGGTGAGCTGCCGGGACTGATCAATGCCGACAAGACAGGACCTTTCGTTGATTTAGTGCGCGCCATCGACGATCTTCATCCCGATGTGACCATCAGAATCACCATCTATCCCATCGCCCGGGCCATGGCCGGAGTGATCGCTGGCAAGGCAGATCTCGGTCTGCCCGCCATCCGCAATCTCAGGGAGGTCGATATGCTCCCCTACCGTTTCAGTACCCGCAGCTTTGGCAAGGTGGCCCATGTGATTTACAGCAATACTGCCCATCCGGTCACCACAGATATGGCCTATGGCATAGTGCCCACCAAACGGGATCTGCTGATTGAAGCCGTTCCCGACTATATGCCCTTCTCGGTACAGCGCTCGATGAGTATCGAGCAGTCACTGCGCAAACTGTCTCGGGGTCGCATAGACGCCTTTGTCTGGGCACAAGAAGAGGCGGACCTGATGCTGAAAAATCTGAAGCTGACCAATATTCGCCGTGAATTCTTTGGTGATTTCGAGGATGTCTTCATCATCCAGAAAGGGGGGAGCGGGGATGAAATAGACGAATTTTTAAGTCGTTCCATTGAGCAACTCGCCGCCACCGGCAAACTGGCCGAGATCTACGAGAAGATCCACCGCCCCTATGTGGAGTGGCAACCCTCCCCACCCGCCAAGGCTGAACCGGCGACCACCCCGCCCGCAACACCCTGAACAGACAATTCCCGCATAAAAAATCCCGCCGAAGCGGGATTTTTTATGGCTTGCAGCCTTACAGCACGGCCAGAGCAGCGGCGTAGTTCGGCTCGTCGGCCACTTCTGCGACCAGCTCACTGTGCAGCACCTTGTTGTCACCATCCAGTACCACGATGGCGCGAGCGGTCAGACCTACCAGCGGGCCGGAAGAGAAGGCAACGCCGTAATCCTCCATAAAGGCCGCACCGCGCAGGGTGGAGAGGGTCACTACCTTGTCCAGACCTTCGGCGCCGCAGAAGCGGGACTGGGCGAACGGCAGATCGGCGGAGATGCACAGCACGACAGTGTTATCCAGCGCGCTGGCCTGCTCGTTGAACTTGCGCACAGAGGTCGCGCAGGTGGGAGTATCGACGCTCGGGAAAATATTCAGGATTTTGCGCTGACCGGCAAAGCTTGCCAGGGTCACGTCGGAAAGATCCTTGGCCACCAGGGAGAAGGGCTTGGCTTGCTCACCGGCGACCGGGAAGTGACCAGCGACGGAAACCGGGTTGCCTTGCAGAGTGACTGAGTTGCTCATGTGTTATGTCCTTTATTGGTGTAGTAAAAATCCGAGTGATCAGTATAGGGGCGGCGGGACCAGACAAACACCCGCGAAGACAAGGGATATAAAGGGGTTGACCTTGGACTTAACACCAAGGTTTAGACTCCTTCTCGGTAATCAGGGATCTCGCAGGGGCGGGATCCATCAAGAGGGACTCATCATGAGCAAATCCTGCTGCAATCATCAGCACGCCGCCCCCATCAAGGCCGTCAGCAAGGCGGCCTCTGGCCAGAGTGAACATCACCACGATAGCCACTGCTGCGACAACACCACGCCCGTCAGTTGCTGTTCAACCCAGACGCCTCATGAGCACACATCCCGTGACGGCAATGAATCCCCCGGGGATGAAGAGCCTCCCCGAGGAGGCTGTCACGATCAAGCGTGCTGCAGCGCCTCCTTATCACCAGCTCACGAGCATGAGCATGAGCATGAGCACGATATGCCCCCTGCAGACCCGCTGGTTGCGCCGGTGCAAGGCAACAGCCGCCACAGCTGGCAGGTATTGGGGATGGATTGCCCCAGCTGCGCCCGCAAGATCGAGACAGCCGTCTGCCGGGTGAGCGGCGTGCAGCAGGCACGCGTGCTGTTTGCCACCGAGAAGCTGGTAGTGGATCTGGCCCCAGGCCTCTCCCCGGATCCCGTCACCGCCGCCGTGCTGGCCGCAGGTTTCCAGCTCAAGGGGGAAAGTGCTGACAAGCAGGCAGCTGGCCGTAAGCAAGCTTCACAACAGCCCCTGCAAGGAAATCTATTCGGTAACTTGTTGGGCAAATATTGGCAACCCCTGTCACTGGCGGGTCTGATGCTGGTTGCCGCCCTGCTGCCGAAAGAGCTCGGTCAGCCACTCTTTACCCTGGCGACCCTCTGGGGTCTGTGGCCCATCTCCCGCAAGGCGTGGGCGCTGACCAAGAGCGGCTCCCCCTTCGCCATCGAGACCCTGATGACGGTCGCCGCCGTGGGCGCCCTGTTCCTCGGCGAAACCGCCGAAGCGGCCATGGTGCTGCTGCTCTTTATGCTGGGTGAACATCTGGAGGCCTACGCCGCCGGACGCGCCCGGGCCGGAGTGACCGCGCTGATGGCGCTGGTGCCTGAGAAGGCGCTGCGGATCTGTGCCACTGCCGAGGGCGAGGTGCGGGAAGAGGTCGGCGCCGATGAGCTGCGTCCCGGCGACATTATCGAAATCGCTCCGGGTGCCCGCTTGCCTGCCGACGCCCGCCTGCTCGATGAGCTCGGTGCGTTTGACGAGAGCGCCCTGACTGGCGAATCCATTCCGGTGGAACGTCGCCAGGGGGACAAGGTGCCGGCCGGCAGTCTGGCTGCCGATCGAGTGCTGCGCCTTGAGGTGGTGTCCGAACCCGGCAACAACGCCATCGACCGCATTCTGCACCTCATCGAGGAGGCCGAAAGCCAGCGCGCGCCCATCGAGCGCTTTATCGGCCGCTTCAGCCGCTGGTATACCCCGGCCATGATGCTGGTCGCCCTGCTGGTGGTGCTGGTGCCGCCCCTTGCCTTCGGCCAGAGCTGGGACGAGTGGATCTATCGTGGCCTAGCACTGCTGCTCATTGGTTGCCCCTGCGCGCTGGTCATCTCCACCCCGGCAGCGGTTACCTCGGCACTGGCCGCCGCCACCCGTCAGGGGGCGCTGATCAAAGGGGGGGCCGCGCTGGAGCGATTGGCCCATATCGATACCGTGGCGTTTGACAAGACCGGCACCCTGACCCTGGGCAAGCCGCAACTGACCGAGCTGGTCAGCCTCAATGGCCAACCGGAGACCGAGTTGCTGGCACTGGCGGCTGCCATCGAGCAGGGCTCCCACCACCCGCTGGCCCGCGCCGTGGTCGCCAACGCGACCGAACAGGGGCTGACGCTGGCGGAGGCCCGCGACCTGCGCGCACTGCCGGGCATGGGGGTTGAGGGACGCATCAACGGTGAACTGTGGCAACTGCTGGCACCGAGCCGGGTGGCGGCCCTGAATATGGAACAGCAAACCCGGATTGCTTCGCTGGAGCAACAGGGCAAGACGGTGGTCGTGCTATGCCAGAGCAGCGGCGACCAGGCGCTGCCGGTCGCCCTGCTGGCGCTGCGGGATCAGATCCGGCCGGAGGCGGCGGCTGCGCTGCAAGAGCTCAACCGGCTCGGGCTCAACAGCATTATGTTGACCGGCGATAACCCCCGTGCCGCCGAGGCGATCGCCACCGAGCTGGGCATGGGCTGGCGCGCCGGTCTGCTGCCGGAGAACAAGGTAGAAGAGATCGCCAAGCTGGCCAGCACCCGGAAGGTTGCCATGATCGGCGATGGCATCAACGATGCCCCCGCCATGAAGCGGGCCAGTATCGGCATCGCCATGGGGGGCGGCACCGATGTGGCGCTGGAGACCGCCGATGCGGCGCTGACCCACAACCAGCTCGGCGGTATTGCCGCGATGATCCGGCTGTCGCGGGCGGCACTGGCCAATATTCACCAGAATATTGCGCTGGCGCTGGGGCTTAAAGCCATCTTCCTGGTCACCAGCCTGCTCGGCATCACCGGACTGTGGATTGCGGTGCTGGCCGATACCGGCGCCACCGCGCTGGTGACCGCCAACGCCTTGCGGCTGCTGCGCAAGCGTTAAGCCAGCCAATGGCATCCCAGCCAAAAGCCGTCCCCCAACCGGGACGGCTTTTCTTTTTCCTCTCATTTCTCTCACGGCACCCCGTAAAAGAAAAAGCGCGCCTGCCGGTCGGCAGTCGCGCTTTGCTTACTCTCTCGGAGTTATCCCACCCTTGGCAAGGTGGAATTCAACCCGGGGGCGCCGAGCCATCCCCCGGACTCAATGGCTTGCTTACTTGACGCTGCACTCCTGAATGACGGCAGTACCTGCCTTGACGCCAGCCGGGTCAACCTTCACCAGCACACTCCACAGCCCCTGCGGCAAGGTGATGCTGTTATTGGCACTGCCCCCCTTGGAGAAGGCGAACGAATAGCCGGTTTCAGCGTTCACCGCGCCGCCACCGTTGAGCAGGTACTCCTTGCTCCAGTCCTCGTTGGCGACCTTGAACTCGGTGCTGCCAGCGTAGTTGAACGCCGCCTGATAGATGGCGAGATCGCCGTCCATCCCCTTGTAGCTCAGCTGGTACTGAGGTTGGGCTCCCCAGCCGGAGAGCTCACCCTTGACGAAGAGGTTGTAGCCAAGCGGATTGCCCGCCACCGTATCCAGCACCTTGCAGCTCTGCACAGGCTCGGTGAAGCTGACGCTCAGGGTCGGTTTGTCCTTGTTCATGGCGGTAAAGACAAACTTGTAGCTGCCTGCCTTGGCCAGATCGACACCGATATTGCCGGTTTCTCCCCCCTTGCAAAGGGTCAGCGGAGTGCCAACCACCAGCTTGTCACCGGCGTTACAGCTGCCGTAGTTGACCGGCCCCCAGCTGGCGTCAGCGATCTTGACGCTGGTGGTACCCAGCTTGTCGGTGCTCACCTCGGTAGTGAACTCGTACATAAAGTTGCCGCTGAAGGTCATCTGGTTGGTGTTGCCCCACTCATCGAGGAACCCCTTCAGATAAACATCGGTGTTGCCAAACGGTGGCAGGGTGCTCAGGTCGGTCTTCTTGCTGACCGGCAGGCCCGCACCCTGTGCACCAGACTGCGGCTTGACGAACACAGCGGCAGACCAGGCCCCCAGCGTCAGCTGGCCGTTATCATAGGCGGCGCCGCTGGCGATGCTGTCGACTGCGCGATGCTTGCTGCTTAGCACCATACCGCTCAGATCGATCGGCTGATCGTTACCGTCACGGAAGTCGCCGATGCTCTGGCTCTGGTTGCTGGCGTTGATCATCACCACCAGACCGTCGATGGCCGGATCCAGATCCGCTCCGGCACTGACGCCATCATCCACCGTCATGACGATAAGGCCGGGCACCTGATCCGGGCCGGTATTGCGGAAGTCGACCCGCTTGATCACCTCGGCGCCACTGCCCAGACGCAGCAGGCGGGAGGAGTTGCGCAGCTCCGCCAGCTCCTGATAGAAGCTCACCATCTGCGCCATCTCGGCCGAGCCAGGCTTGGCATGCTTGCCGAGCACCTGCTCGATCAGTGGATAGTTGTCGCCATCCTTGTCCTTGCGCGGCAATCCCTTGTCGAAGTTGTTGTCGCCCAGGGTGTAGTCGACCTTGTTGTACCAGTCGCCCGAGTCATAGCTGTCCCGCTCCATGGATTTGGAACGCAGCAGCTCGACACCGGCGTGGGTGAAGGGAATGCCCTGACCCAGCATGGCAGTCGCTAGCGAGACCCCCTGCATCCGCACCAGATCGGCTCCGGCAGGCGCCTTGTAGATCAGGTTGTCGAACAGGGTCTGGTTGTCGTGCTTGTCGACGTAGTTCTGCACTTCCACCGGATCCTGGGCATAACCGGCAGGTTGACCGTTGTAGTCGATCTCGGCGCCTTTCTTTGGCATGCCATCCTTGTCGGTCAGCACGAACTCCTTGAGGTTGCCCGCCATGCCGAGCCGCACCAGATCGGACTGGTGCAAGGCCGTTGCCAGCTCCACCTTGCTCATTTCGTTAGGATCGACGAAGGCACCGTTGCCAAAGCCCTGGGTCTTGCGAATGGTATCGCCACCGTCAAACGGACTGCCGCCGCGCACCGCATCGCGCAAGCGGTCGGAGAAGGAGCCGATGCCAGTACCACCCAGATGCTTCTGGGTCGCCTGCACGAAGCGCTTGTCATCCTGCACTTCGCCGAAGTTCCACCCCTCGCCGTAGAAGTACATCTCGGGATTGACCTTCTTCACCGCGGCCAGCGCCTGCACCATCTGATCTTTCGGATGGTGGCCCATCAGGTCGAAGCGGAAGGCGTCGATCTTGTAGTCGCGCGCCCAGGTGACCAGAGAGTCATCCATCAGCTTGGCGAACATGGCGTGTTCCGGCGCCGTGTTGGAGCAGCAGGTGGAGTTCTCCACCGAGCCGGTCTCCGGATTGAGGCGCTGATAGTACCAGGGCACTATCTTGTCGAGCACCGACTTGGGGCCGAGCCCGGATTCGTTGGTATGGTTGTAGACCACATCCATCACCACGTTCATGCCGATGTTCTGCTTGATGGCCTTGACCATCTCGCGGAACTCCAGAATACGTTTGGTCCCCTCGGCGTTGGTGGCGTAGGAGCCTTCCGGCGTGGTGTAGTGGTAGGGATCATAACCCCAGTTGAAGGAGTCGACGCCGCGCAGATAGCCGGAGAGCTCCTGCACCTGCGGATTATCCTTGCTGTCGCCACCTTGCAGGTCGGCCAGCACATCTCCCACGGTCTGACCGCCACCGCAATAGCCACCAAATCTGGATGTTTTCACATCCGGATTGACCTGACAGAGCTTGCTGAAGTCATCGCCGAGATTGGCTACCTTGGCCGGATCCTCGTTGACGGTAGCGATATCAAACACCGGCAGCAGGTGCAGGTGGCTGACGCCGCTTTTTGCCAGCGCTTTCAGATGGTTGACCGGTACAGAGTCGGGCTGGGTCAGACCGACAAACTTGCCGCGCTTCTCTTCATCGGTGGAGGCATCGTTACCGGTCAGGTCGCGAATATGGGCCTCATAGATGGTGATGTCGGCGGGGTTCTGCTGGCTGTGGGGCGCCTTGAGGCTGTCCCATCCTTCCGGTTTCAGGGCCGGATCGTCGAGATCCACTACCTGACTGAACTCGGAGTTCATCGCCAGACTCAGGGAGTAGGGATCGGTCACCTCATAGTGCTCAACCTTGCGGCTCAGCGGATGGTAGACCTCCATGTCGTAGCGGTAGAACTGGCCGATCAGCTCGCTGCCCCCCTCATAACTCCAGCTGCCGCTGGCGCTGTCGAAGGTCATCGCCACTTCACCACTCTTCTGGTGGCTGGCGTTGTAGAGGGCCAGCTTGACCGACTTGGCGGTCGGCGCCCAGAGGCGGAAGGTCACCCGGTTACCCTCCACCACGGCACCATAGCTCAGCTTGGTCGCCTCGGGAGCATAGAGCGCATCGAGGGCGCCGGCGCTCTGCACCAGGGTCGCCCCCTGCAGGATACCGTCGGCATCGGTGCCGATAGCCACCAGCTCACCCTTGAGCAGGGGCTTGAGATCTTTCCCGGCAGGCAGGGCAAAGGCGGCCGCATCCTTGAGGTGCGGATATTTGGCCTGCTGCTCGGCAGTCAGGCTGGTCGCGGTCAGGCTGATATAGGGGAAATCGAACACCCCATCGGCATTGGCCTTGATGGTGCCCGAGTCGGTGTAATAGAGGCGAACGTGGGGCTTGTCCTTGCCCCCTTGCCAAATCAGGGTATTGCCATCGATCAAATGAGCGCTGGCCCCCGCCACGCCAAAGGCGGCGGTAAAGGCTTCGGCACGGCTGCCAAACAGATCTTTCTTGCCCGCGACAATGGCCACGGTGCGATCCGGGTGCTCACTGAAGATCACCTTCATATCGCTGCCGGTCAGGTTGGCCAGATCGCCGTTGCGGGCGATAAAGTTGATGCACCCTTCCACCTTGTTGAGCGGAACGACCCAGGCCGGACCAAAGCTGTCGGCGGTGGCCGGTGTCTTGCTCTTGTCATCCCACCCGGTATTCAGGCCGCTATCTGCCGTTGCCTGGCAGGCGTCGTTGTTCCAAAGGTGCAGGCTGTAGCTGTCAAACGGTGCCTTGGCGCCTTTGGCTGCCGACTGGGTATCCACCAGTGCAATGACCACCTGATTGTCGCCGGCAACCAGCAACTCTTTCGGGGGATCCATCTTGGGCAGACGAGCGACAGGCCCATCGGTGACTTCAGGTGTAGGCGGTGTAGGGGGGACGGGGTTCACACCGGAGGCATCAGAGCTGTTGTCATTACAGCCAGACAAAAGCGCGAGCAGTGAGGCTGTTACCAGCGCCACTTTGGTCTTTTTCATATCCATATTTTTATAATTCCCGCTGTAGTTAGTCTCGATAGTCGAGCACCCGGTCATTGCCAGGCGGTGCCATATTAATCAGCGGCAATCGATTCAAATGTGAGCGAGAGGGCAAAAAAACCATCCAGTTTCAACAAGATAACGTTTTCAGACTGAAACTTCGATCCGGCTCACAGACCTCGCGGCCATTTGGCCTCATATCTGGAAAACGGCAGTCACGGGGTCAGAAAAGCAATGTCTGATCAAGTGGATAGACAAGGAGTAAGCAATGAAACGGATTGAAGAGCAGGCAAGACGACTCGATCAGGAGTATCAGGCGATCGGGCAGCTGTTCGACCAGTTCTGCCAGCAGGCTGGCGCCCTGGCCGAACAGTATCACTTCTTCAACTGGCCCGATTATGAAGACTCACCCCCGCTGAGCCGCGCCTTCACTCTGCTGGGGGAACCCCGCGAACTGCGGCTGCGCTGTCAGCCCGGTGAACGCTCCGCCCTCAATGGCCTGATCCAGGTGGTCTCGGAGGATGGCACCATAGATGCCAGCCTCGGATTTCGCGCCGATGGCCAGTTGCTGCTGGAGTCCGGCAAACTGCTGGACAACCCGCCCGGACTGCTGCTCAAGTTGCTGCTCGGCGCAATCTGGCAACACAAGCCGCAGGCCGATCTCTCACAACAGGAGATCTAGCTGCGGAGCCAACTGTTGAGTCGTTCTGGCTATTGTGGCCGCAGCACGCATCCACAATAGCCTGTGTCGAATGAAGGCGTGGTGGATTTACACCAGAGCATCACTCCTCGCTACGCCCAGCCCCCCGGCAGCAAATGTCCTGCTACTCCGGTTGCAACGGCTCCGCCACCTTGCCCTCCAGCTTTCTGACCGGCTTTTGCAGGATCAGGTTGGCCGGATAGGTGACCAGATCGCCGTTGTCATCACGCACCCGCACATAGAAGAGGCCGATCTCGGTGATGACGCCGGTGACCGAATCATCCTTGTCGAGGATGCGGATCCGGTCGCCAATCTTGTAGGGGAAGGCGAAGAAGATGGTGATGCTGGCGGTGATGTTGGAGAGGATCGACCACTGGGCGACCATGGCGACCCCCAATACCGCAAAGAAGGAGGACGCGAGCACCACCAGTCGGGAGAAGTCGAGCCCCCACACCCCGGCCAGCACCAGCAAGGTGGCACAGCCGAGCAGGAAGTGGAACACATGGGCCACGTAGAGCACCCGGTTCTCGCTCACCTGCCTGCTCTGACCGAGCGCCAGCAGGCTCTTGTGAATCAGCCGCCGGATCAGGGTATGCCCCAGCAACAGCAGTAGGGTCAGACCAATTGATTGCCACATGGGTTATGCCTCCTTACCACCAGCGCCGATGTTTGAGCCAGATAGCCAGCCCGCTGGCCAGCGCCACCAGCGAACCACAGAAGACCCAGAAGGCGGTCGGATTCTCGGCCCCGGGAATGCCCCCCAGGTTGATGCCAAACAGGCCGGTCAGGAAGCTGGCAGGTAAAAAGAGCAGCGCCATCACCGACATCTGGTAGGCGCGGCGGTTGGTCGCCTCCGCCATCAGATTGTTGATCTCGTCTGCCAGCACAGCGGTGCGTGCCACTCCCGCATCGAGGTCGTCGAGCCAGCGCCGCAGCCGATCGGCGATATCGAGCAGACGACGGCGATCATCCTCATCCAGCCAGCTGATCTTCTCGTTGGCAAGGCGCGCCACCAGATCCCGCTGGGGGGAGAGGTAGCGGCGGATCATGATGAGCTGCTTGCGGATCAGCGCCAAGCGGCCATTGGCGGGCATGTCGCGCATCAGCACCATCTCCTCCAGATCGAGGATCTTGTCGTGCAGTTCCTCGACAAACTCCCCCGCCCGATCGGTCAGGGCATCACAAATCTCCACCAGCCAGTCGGCCGGGGTATCGGCGCCGCCCCCCAGCTTGAGCTGGTTGAAGACATCCTGCTCGGAGAGCAGCGGACGACGACGGCTGCTGATGATGAGATCCGGGGTGATGAAGATGCGCAGCGCCACCATCTCTTCGGGCCTGTGATCCTTGTTGTGGTTGATGCCGCGCAGGATCAGCAGCACCGTCTCCCCCATCCGCACCAGCTTGGGACGATTGCTCTGGCCGAGCAGCGACTCCCTGGCCGCCTCGCTGAGCAAAGGGGTCTGCAACAGCCAGCGCGCCGAATCGGGATTGCCGTAATCCAGATGCAGCCAGCCGGGATGTGCCGCCGGGACTTCGCTTCCCGCCGTCAGCGGCGCCATGCCACCCTTGCCATCCAGGGTCAGGGCATAAATCACTTCACCGGGCACCCGATCCATCTCGTCTCCTTCTCGTTTCATATGCTGGCCCCAGCTTACACCAAAGGCGGGGCCGACTCAGCCCCGCGCCGGGAAGGGGAGGCCTGTGTTAACATGCCAGCTCTCGTTTTCCATCCGCGTTCACTACAGGAAACCATGCCATGCCCATCTGGGTTGATGCCGATGCCTGCCCCATTCCGGTCAAGGAGATCCTCTACCGCGCCGCCCACCGCGCCCAGATCGTCACCACCCTGGTGGCCAATCAGGGATTGCGGGTGCCCCCCTCGCCTTTCATCAAAACCCAGCAGGTGGAGAAGGGATTCGATGTGGCAGATCATGTCATCGCCCAGCAGGTTCAGCCCGGCGATCTGGTGATCACCGGTGATATCCCCCTCGCCTCCTGGGTGATCGATGCTGGCGGCGAGGCACTCAATCCCCGCGGCGAGATCTACACCCGCGAGACCATCAAGGCGCGGCTCGGCATGCGCAACTTTATGGAAGAGCTGCGCTCGGCCGGCGTGCAAACCGGCGGCCCGGCCCCCTTCAATGCCGCCGACAAGCAGCGCTTCGCCAACGCCCTCGACAAGTGGCTGGTCAAAGGCAAGTTATAAATAGGCTATAAAGGCGCCCAATTTGGGCGCTTTTTCGCCGTAACATCCTGATTTTTAAAATAAGAGCTGACCACAACCGTCAGGCTGGTAAGATGCGCCGCCATCTTGTCCACGCCGTAATCATCATGACCGCCCAAGGGCACCTGCTCTTCTCCGTTACCTGCACCCTGATCGCCCACAAACTGCAGCTCACTCCGGCCCTGGCAGATGCCAGTCTGTGGCAGACCATCCCTGCCGCGCTGGCCAGCGCCCTGTTGCCCGACCTCGACCACCCCAAATCTGTGCTGGGGCAGCGACTGCCGTGGATCTCGAAACCTCTGTCGCGGCTGTTCGGCCATCGCGGTTTCACCCACAGTCTGCTGGCGGTCGCCGCCGCCGTCTGGGGGCTGAACCAGAGCCTGCCGCCGGACACCTTGCCCATGGGGGTCAAGGATGCCCTGATCGTCGGCTACCTCAGCCATCTGCTGGGGGACTGGCTCACCCCGGCGGGCATTCCGCTCTTCTGGCCCATCAAGCGCCGTTACCGCCTGCCGGGCTGGCCGCTGCGCAGTGGCGGCGCCATCGAAACCGGCTTTTGCACCCTCACCCTGCTGGTTGCCGGCTGGTGGTGCGGCTGGCGCCTGTAAGCCAGAAATAAAAAAGCCCCTGACGAGGTCAGGGGCTCAAACCGTGGCAGATGCCACTAGAGGATCAGATCATGATGCCTGCGATAACAGCAGAGAGCAGGCTGACCAGAGTTGAACCGTAGACCAGCTTCAGACCGAAGCGGGAAACCATGTTGCCCTTCTCTTCGTTCAGCGCTTTTACCGCACCGGCGATGATGCCGATGGAGCTGAAGTTGGCGAAAGAGACCATGAAGATGGAGAGGATGCCGACGGTACGCGGGGAGAGCTCGGCAGCAATCTTGCCCAGATCCATCATGGCCACGAACTCGTTGGTCACCAGCTTGGTCGCCATGATGGAGCCCGCTTGCAGCGCTTCACCACTCGGGATACCCAGAATCCAGGCGATTGGATAGAAGAGGTAGCCCATGACGTACTGGAAGTTGACACCAAACGTCAGCTCGAACAGGTAGTTGACCAGGGCGATCAGGGCAATAAAGCCCACCAGCATGGCCGCCACGATAACGGCAACGGAAAAACCGGCCATGATGTACTCGCCCAGCATCTCGAAGAAGTTCTCTCTCTTCGGCGTATGGTGCTCGTCGCCCTCGGCCAGCGCCTTGGCATCGGTCACGGTATTGTCCGGGTCGTACGGGTTGATCAGCGACAGCACGACAAAGGTGCTGAACATGTTGAGCACCAGCGCAGCCACCACGTAACGCGGCTCGATCAGCTGCATGTAGGCACCGACGATGGACATGGAGACGGTGGACATCGCCGTCGCCGCCAGGGTGTACATCTGCTTCTCGTTCAGGTGCGGCAGGATGTTCTTGAGCGCGATGAAGTTCTCGGATTGACCGACGATCATGGAGCTGATGGCGTTGAAGGACTCCAGCTTGCCCATGCCGTTGATCTTGGCCAACACGGTACCGATACCGCGGATCACCAGCGGCAACAGGCGGATGTACTGCAGAATACCGATCAACACGGAGATGAAGACGATGGGCATCAACACCATCAGGAAGAAGGTAAATGAACCTTCATTCATCATGCCGCCAAATACAAAGTCGGTTCCCTGCTTGGCAAACTCCATCAGCTTGGTGAAGCCGGCCGCGAAGCCACCCACCACAGCCAGACCCACTTCCGAGTTCAACATGAACCAGGCCAGCGCCAGCTCGACCACCAGCAGTTGGCCGATATAACGCAGCTTGATCTGTCTCCAGTTGTGGCGGTTAGCCAGCAGAGAAAGAGCGAGGACCATCACCAGTCCGAGCACAAAGTGAACGTATTCCATACCTGTAGCACCTGAGTGAATTGTAATTTTCGACCGGCGCCATCATAGACATTTGCACATTTAAAAATCAGAGAGTCATCACAATCCCGTGTAATAATATGCATGCAGGATAATACAAACGTTTTTAAATTAATTACGCAACAACCTGATATTAATCGCACAACTTTGACGACGACAAATTCATTAAAAAACATGATATTACATAATTAAAATGGCATTTTCATGGCCCTCCAAAATATCTTTATATCATTTTCGCAACATTGTGCTTAATGCCACACTCGCCAATAGAATATTTTTCAACCATTATATTTAAACAACAGAAATGGCAAACGTTTATCCGCAATAAATAATTACACGCATGTTTGAATAATTACCCCGATATCCTTTCACATATTGCTCACAACCAATCTGGCAACAAATACCCCCATAATGTGCCCCCCATGGCCAGCCGTTCAAAAATCCGCCACATCCGGTGCCACATTCTGGTATGATGCGCGGCCTTAGCGCTCGCGCATCCCCGTTTTCTCCGAAATAGAGTCCTTTTGTGAACAACAGCGAATTTAGCAGCCTCAATCTCTCCCCCGCCCTGCAAGAGAACCTCACCAGCCTGGGTTACCTGCAGATGACCCCGATCCAGGCCCAGAGCCTGCCCCTGGTGCTCGATGGCAAAGACCTGATCGCCAAGGCAAAAACCGGCAGCGGCAAGACCGCCGCCTTCGGCCTCGGCCTGCTGGCCAAGCTCAACGTCAACCGCCTCGAAGTGCAGGCGCTGGTGCTCTGCCCGACCCGCGAACTGGCGGATCAGGTGGCCACCGAGATCCGTCGTCTGGCGCGCGCCCTGCCCAACGTCAAGCTGGTGACCCTGTGCGGCGGCACCCCGACCGCACCGCAGTCCGCCACCCTGAGCTTTGGTGCCCACATCGCTGTTGGCACCCCGGGTCGCATTCTCAAACATCTGGAGCAAGGTACGCTGGAGCTCTCCGGCCTCAAGACGCTGGTGCTGGATGAAGCGGATCGCATGCTGGACATGGGCTTTGGCGAAGATATCAACCGGGTCATCAGCTATGCCCCCCAACAGCGTCAGACCCTGCTCTTCTCCGCGACCTATCCGGAAGGGATCGCCCAGATGAGCCGCGGCGTGCAGCGCAATCCGGTCGAGGTGAGCGTGGAGTCCCTGCACGAGGGGAGCGCCATCGAACAGAAGCTCTATGAAGTGCCTGCCGGTCAGCGCCTCGACGCCCTCACCTGGCTGCTGAGTCACTACCAGCCCAGCTCCTGCGTGGTGTTCTGCAACACCAAGCGCGCCTGTAACGACGTGGCCGACCATCTGGCCGCCAAGGGCTTCTCAGCGCTGGCGCTGAACGGCGATCTGGAACAGCGCGAGCGGGATCAGGTGCTGGTGCGCTTTGCCAACGGCAGCGCCACCATTCTGGTGGCCACCGACGTGGCGGCCCGCGGCCTCGACATCAAGGAGCTGGGCGCCGTCATCAACTACGAGCTGACCTATGATCCGGAAGTGCACGTACACCGCATCGGCCGTACCGGTCGTGCTGGCCAGCAGGGTCTGGCCCTGAGCCTCTATCAGCCGAACGAGGCCCAGCGCGTCAACTTTATCGAAGAGTACCAGCAGGCTCCGATGCCGCTGGGTGATCTCGACAGCATCGGCCGCGACATCAAGCCGATCGCCCCGCAGATGGTGACCCTCTCCATCGATGCAGGCCGCAAGACCAAGGTGCGGGCCGGTGACATTCTGGGCGCCCTGACCGGTGAAGGCGGCATTGCCGGCGCCGACGTGGGCAAGATCCAGATCTCCGAACAGTACTCCTACGTCGCGGTGAAGCGCAGCGTGGCGAGCGCCGCCCTCAAGCGGTTGCAGGAAGGCAAGATCAAGGGTCGCAGCTACCGCGCCCGCAAACTGGGCTAAGGTTCTTTGCAAGCCGTTAGCCAGACCACAGGCGCCTGACAGGCGCCTGTTTCATATCTCCGATGCCGCCATGCGGCAAGACAGGCACCATGACCCAAGCAATCCAAACCGATGTGAGCTGCCAGAACTGCGAAGCCTGCTGCTGCCGCCTCGAAGTGATGCTCTTTACCGATACCGGCGTGCCGGACCGTTATGTACTGGAACGGGATGGCGAGATACCGGTCATGCGCCGGCTGGACGATGGCTGGTGCGCCGCCCTCGACCGCAACACCATGATGTGCCGTATCTACGAGGTGCGGCCGCTGATCTGCCGTGAATTCGAAATGGGTGAGCCCGACTGCGTTGACGAACGGGACAAGTGGTTTATCAAGCTGGATTGACCAGGATCCTCGAATGCACTCACCACGATGATGTGCCCCATCCATGTACGAGTACGAGGTGCGGCCGTTGATCTGCCGCGAATTCGAAATGGGTGAACCCGACTGCGTTGACGAACGGGACAAGTGGTTTATCAAGCTGGATTGAGCCAAGGCCAGTCAGGATACGGGTGGTCAAGCGCTCGCAGGTTCACAGGGAGCGGTGTTGAGCTGCTCTCCCAGCCACTGGATGGCCGCTGCCTCTTGCTCGAAGTAACGTACCGCCCGAAAGGGTAATCCCTTGAAGATGTTATCCGCCAGATAGCGCTTGAAGCCCCCTACGAAGACCACCGCCAGAAACTGACACCCACTCTCGGCACACCAGCCAAACTGGCGACGAAAACGGGCCAGCACCTCGGGCCCGGCCGCTTCAAACTCGGTCGCGACCTCGACAATCCCCCAGGGGCCATCCATCAATCCGGCCAGTTCGTGACGAAAGCGCGCCTCATAGGCCATGGCACCTGCCAGATTGAAGGGGCCACTCGGGCGGCAGATCAGCATCTGGCCCCTGCGCTCCATGTCGAATTGCCCATGTGGCTGCATGACTGCTCCCATTCCGTTACCACCACCATCGCCTGCAAATTGTTACCACAAGGTAATAATTTATAAGGAAAAGTCCAGCAGCAAACAGGCTTTTCCCAAAGCGTGCTCATCCTATCCAGCAAACCGTCGGCACCTCATGTTACCGGCAGCCCGCACTGAATCGATCTCAAGATGTGCGATTGCAGTTAACGAAACGTTACTGCTATTATCCGCGCCGCCACAAACATTCCACCTGCCGAAAGGTTTGGCACCTCAACAAGGATGTGCAATGAAAAACAGGGACTCGAGTCATCACCAACGGATCTGGCGCTGGCACTTCTACGCCGGTCTCTTTGTCGCCCCTTTCCTGATCCTGCTGTCACTGACCGGGATCGTCTATCTGTTCAAACCCCAGCTCGACAACCTGATGTACCCAGAGCTGATGGAGGTCGCCCCCGCCAGCCAGACCCTGAGTGCCGACCAGCTGCTGGCCAAGGCGATGATGACCATGCCCGATGCCAGCCTGCGTAAATACCTGCCGCCTGCCGCTCCCGACCTGAGCGCTCAGTTCATCGTCAATCAGGGGGAGCGCGAACTGACCCTGTTTATGGATCCCGCCAGCGGCGCCCTGCTCGGCACCATGGATAACAAGTGGAATCTGCAAGCGGTGGCTCGCTCCCTGCACGCCGACCTGCTGCTCGGCACCACGGGGGATCGGCTGATCGAACTGGCGGCAGGCTGGGGGCTAGTACTGCTGCTGAGCGGCCTCTACCTCTGGTGGCCACGCAAGGGGCCCGGGGTGGGTGGCATTCTTTGGCCCAGAGTCAGCCAGCGCGGACGCCTCTGGTGGCGGGATCTGCACGCAGTGGTCGGCTTCTGGGGCGCTGGTTTCCTGCTGCTGTTGCTGTTGAGCGGCATGACCTGGACCGGTTTCTGGGGCGATCAGTTTGCCGCGGTCTGGAACCGCTTCCCCGCCGCCATGTGGAACGAGGTGCCCAAATCGGCACCGCTGGCTCGCAGCCTCAATCAGGCCCACGAGCAGACCGTCCCCTGGGCGGTGGAGAACACCCCTATGCCCAGCTCGCAGCCTGTTGATGAGGGGCACGATCACGGCGCCATGAACCACGGCGAGCACGAGGGAATGGTGATGGCCAGCCAGCGGATCCCGCTGCAACAGGTGGTGGATATCGCCACTGCCCGGAAGGTGAGTCCGGGGTACAGCATCACCCCGCCGGTCGGCACCACCGGCGTCTACACCATCGCCCTGTTTGCCGACGATCCACGCAACGACGCCACCCTGCATATCGATCAATACAGCGGCAAGGTGCTGGCCGATGTGCGCTGGCAGGATTACGGCACGGTTGCCAAGACGGTGGAGAGCGGCGTCATGCTGCACATGGGCAAGCTCTACGGCTGGCCCCATCAGCTGGCCATGCTGACCATCTGCCTGATGGTGCTGGCCAGCGCCGTGAGTGGTCTGTGGATCTGGTGGTGCCGCCGTCCGCAGGGCCGTCTCGCCGCGCCGCCACTGCCTGCCAAACTCCCGCCGATGCGCGGTGCCATCGCCCTGCTGATCCTGCTGGGGATCGCCTTCCCGCTGGTGGGCACATCCATGATCGCCATCTGGCTGCTGGATACCCTGATTTTCTCCCGTCACCCGCTCAGGGCGGCGCGCGCCAGCTAAACCCGCCAAAACCAAAAAGGGCTCCCATCTCGGGAGCCCTTTTCATTATTCGCCTTGGCGAGCTGCGACCAGCTGTCAGGAGAGCGCCAACCCGATGGAGAGCAGCAGACTGAACAGAAAGGCGCTGATGGCGGTCTTCTTGAGGGAACCGGTCAGCACCTCGCCATCGTAGCTTTCGCGAAGAGTCTTGGCCGCATCGCTGAGGGGCTTCATGGCGGGCAGGAAGATCCACGGCCAGAAGCTGGCGGGCTGGATCAGGATAAAGGCGATGGTTGCCAGCAGCGCCGCCCCCAGCAGTACCCAGTGATAGGCAATGGCGCGGTTGCGGCCAAGGCGCACCGCCAGGGTGATCTTGCCGCTGGCGGCGTCGGTCTCGATGTCGCGCACATTGTTGATATTGAGCACGGCGGTGGCCAGCAGGCCACAGGCGGTGGCGGGCAGCAGCAGATCCCACTCCAGCGTCTTGGTGAAGAGGTAGTAGGAGCCGAGCACCCCCAGCAGACCGAAGAAGAGGAACACCGAGATATCGCCAAACCCGCGATAGCCGTAAGGGGTCTTGCCGACGGTGTAGGTCACCGCCGCGACAATGGCCGCCCCCCCCAGCACCACAAATGCCAAAATCTGCAGCCACTGGCCGCCGAAGGCACAGCCCAGCAGCAGCAGGCCACTGGCCACCGCCGCCAGCGCAGTCAGCCCCATCGCCACGCACATCTGCTTTTTGGTGATAAGACCGGAGACCACCGCCCGCTGCGGGCCGATCCGCTCGCCGTTGTCGGCGCCGGAGACCGCATCGCCGTAATCGTTGGCCAGATTGGAGAGGATCTGCAGCAAGATGGCGGTCAACAGGGAGAGCGCCATGATGGTGCCATCGAAGGCACCACGACTGGCAGCCAGCCCCGAGCCCAGCAGGATGGAAGAGCAGGCGAGCGGCAATGTTCGCAAACGCGCCGCCAGCAACCAAACAGAGAAGGTATTTGTCATTTTGTGATGGCCAAACAATCGGATATTGATCGTGTTAAGGGTTATCGAACCGGATTTGGGTATACTTGGCCCCGGAGAGTGAAGCTCCCGCGGGCGATTTACATGGACGAATGGGCAGATAATATATAGGAAATCATCGCCCTTTGGCATAAACCTACGGCATCCAGCTACCGGATCGCTCGTTACTACCCGGCTCAGAAAAGAATCCATGTTGGCTCAGACCCATATCAAGCAACAACTGGACGCCCTGCGTCACAGCAACGTCAGCGGCTTCGTACGGTTGCGAGTGGCGATCGAAATCCGCTCCTTTCTGGGCTGGCTCGCGGCGCAAACCCTCTATCCCCGCATCTACTGGCAGGCCCGTGGAGAGGCTCGTCCCGAGTATGTCGCGCTGGGCGCCATCCATGAATTGACCAAGCCGCACGCCATCAAGCAGGTGTGCACTAACACAGCCAACCAGCATCATGACGACAGCCCCCGCTACTATGGCGGACTGGCGTTTGATCCGGCCCAATCCGGCTGGCAAGGGTTTGGCTCCTGCCGTTTCGTGCTGCCCCGCATCGAGCTGGTGCGCCGTGGCGAGTGCGTCAGCCTCTGCCTCAACCTCTGGCTGGATGACGACAATCTCGAGGCCGAACTGCAGGCGGCAGAAGCCGCCCTCGATGCCCTGCGCCCGGAAGCCCCGCTGCCCGCCCTGCAAAAGCAGCCCTGGCAGCGACAGGATTGCCCCGGCCCCGCCCAGTGGCAGACGCTGGTGGAGCGCGTCACCGCCCCCGATTTTCAGGCCCACACCCCCAAGGTGGTGCTGTCGCGGGAGAGCTTGCTGACCAGTCCGAACCATGATGCGGATATCAATCCCTGGGCCATGCTCGACCAGTGGGCCCGCCACGCCCAGGACTGCTTCCACTTCGGTTTTCAATTCTCCCCCGAGCAGGCCTTTATCGCCTGCTCCCCCGAGCGGCTCTACCGCCGGGAAGATCGCCACCTCTTTACCGAGGCGCTGGCGGGCACCATCCGCCGCTCCGGCGATGAAGAGGTGGATGCCCAACTGGCTGCCGAGCTGCTGGCCGACAGCAAGAACCGGCTGGAGAACCGGCTGGTACATGCCGACATCCTCAGCCGTCTGGCGCCACTGACCCACGATGCCACCCTGACCGAGCCGCGCATTCTGAAACTGCGGCTGCTGCAACACCTCAAGTGCGATATCGAAGCCGAGCTCAAGCCCGGGGTCTGCGACTGGCAGTTGCTCGACGCCCTCCACCCGACGCCGGCGGTGGGCGGCGCCCCGCGCGAGGCAGCGCTCGCCTTTATCCGCGAGTTCGAGCCCTACGATCGGGGCTGGTACGCCGGTGCCTGCGGCATGCTGAGCCGGGAGACCTCGGAGTTCTCGGTCGCTATTCGCAGCGCCCGAATTCAGCCGGGCAGCGTCACCCTGTTTGCCGGTGCCGGCATTGTCGCCGGTTCCGAGCCTGCCGCAGAGTGGGCCGAACTCGACAACAAGATCGCCAATGTGCTCTCCCTGCTGGGATAGTCATTCACCCTTTTCACGCTACGAGAGCCCCTATGCCCACCCGTAAAGAGCCTGCCAGCGAAGAGTTTGCTTGCCCCCCGTTTTCGAGCCAGCACGCCACCTTCAACCACGTCTGGTCCTCCCTCTTGCTGGAGGAGCTCTTTCGCCTCGGGGTGCGCGACATCGCGCTGGCCCCCGGCTCCCGCTCTGCGCCGCTGACCATGGCCGCCGCGGCCCATCAGGGCTTTCGTCGTCACTTGCACTTTGACGAGCGCGGCCTCGGCTTTATGGCGCTGGGGCTAGCCAAGGGGAGCAACCGGCCGGTGGCGGTGATCATGACCTCGGGCACCGCGGTAGCCAACCTCTGGCCCGCCGTGGCAGAGGCCCAGCTCACCGGCGTGCCGCTGATTATTCTCTCCGCCGATCGTCCTCACGAACTTATCGACAACGGCGCCAATCAGGCGATCGACCAGCAAGGGATCTTCGGCCGCTACCCCGTCTATCAGCAGAACCTGCCGAGCCCCACCCCGACCATTCCGGCGGCGTTTGTGCTGAGTTCGGTGGACCAAGCCTTGGCCAAACAGGCGCTCACCCCCGGGGTGGTGCACTTCAACTGCATGTACCCCGAGCCCCTCTACCCGGGCGAGCACTATCAGGATTTCTCCGACTATCTGGCCCCCCTCGGTGACTGGCTCGGCTCGCGCAAGCCATGGAGCCCGTGGCAGCAAAACGAGCCGAGCTGCCCACCTCAGGCAGAGTGGGAAAGCTTTCGGCAACAGCGCGGCATCGTTGTAGCTGGCCGCATTACTGACCCGAAGCAGGCACAGGCCGCCGCCGCGCTGGCGGAGCAACTCGGCTGGCCGCTGCTGGCGGATCTGCAGAGCCAGATCCGCTTCGACAGCCGCAACCTCATCCACATGGATATGGCGCTCAACGACCCTGAATTCGTCGCCGAGCTGGGCCGGGCCGAGGTGCTGCTGCAATTTGGCGCGCGGCTTGTCTCCAAGCGGCTCGGCCAGTTCATCAAACACCATTCATGGCAGGATTACTGGCTGGTGGATCCGCAACCGGCGCGGCTCGATCCCGACTACCGGCTGCGCAACCGGCTGCTCTGCAGCGCCAGCGCTTTCGCTGCGGCCCATCCGGCCACCATACAAGACCCTTGGCACACATTGGCCAAGCTGCAACACAATGCCAGTCAGCAGATCGCCGCTGCCTGCGAGCACTTCTCCGAGCTCGGGGTCTGCCATCGCCTCAACCGCCTGATCGAAGGCCAACTGTTTGTCGGCAACAGCATGCCTGCTCGACTGATGGATATGCTCGGCGAAACGGGCAAGGGGCCGAGCCGGGTGATGACCAACCGCGGTGCCTCCGGCATCGACGGCCTCATCGCCACTGCTTACGGATTTGCGCAAAGCAGCAACCAACCCACCACCCTGCTGCTTGGGGATCTCAGCGCCCTGCACGATCTCAACAGCCTCGCGCTGCTCAGCAAGGCAAGCCGACCGCTGGTGGTGATCTTGCTCAACAACGATGGCGGCAGCATCTTTCGTATGTTGCCGGTGCCCACCGAAGGGGAGCTGCTGGAGAGCTACTACCGGCTGCCCCACGGTCTCAGCTTTGAACATGCCGCCGCCATGTTTGGCCTCGCCTATCGGGCGCCGACCACACTGGCCGAGTTCGAACAGGATTACAGCGCCGCCCTCCAACATGGCGTTACCTTGATCGAGATCCGGGTACCGAGCGAGCAGGTGGCCGATGATCTCAAGGCGCTGGGGGCCGCCATCCGTGGCAAATAAAAATGCCCATGTGCCGCTGGTGCTGCTGCACGGCCTGCTGGGGGATGGCGGCGACTGGCAACCGGTGATCGACCGGCTGCCCGCCATCCACTGCATCGCCCTCGATCTGCCGGGTCACGGCCAGCATAGCGATCTCAACGTCAACGACTTTGAGCAGAGCCACCAGTGGCTGGTCACCGAGCTGGCCAGCCGCAACATTGAACGCTATCTGCTGGCGGGTTATTCGCTGGGGGGGCGACTGGCCCTCTATCACGCCAGCCGCAAGCCCGCCGGGCTGCGGGGGCTGCTGCTGGAGAACTGCCACCCGGGGCTACCAGACAATGAGCGGCCCGCCCGCATCCAGCACGATGAACAGTGGGCGCGGCGCTTCGAGCGCGAGCGCCTGGCTGACGTGCTGGCAGACTGGTACCGGCAAGGGGTGTTTGCCGATCTCGACGACGCGGCCCGGGCCCGCCAGATCGCCCACCGCCTTGGCAACGACGGCCTAGGCATCGCCACCATGCTGCGCGCCACTTCGCTCGGCAAGCAGCCGGATCTCGCCCCCTGGCTCATGGCGAGCCAGCTGCCGGTTACTTATGTGAGTGGCAAACGGGATCACAAATTCCATCAGCTGGCTTGCCAGCTGGCGAACCAAAATCGCAGAATCAACCACTTGGTGCTGGATGGCGGCCATAATCTGCACGCCCATCAGCCTGATAACTTTGCCCGACTCCTCGCGGAGTGGGTCAACCAACAAGAAGAGACGAGTCATGATTGAAGCAATGACGGAAGCTGAACTGTATGCACCTGTTGAATGGCAAGATTGCTCCGCCGGTTACGAGGACATCCTCTATCACAAGTCCAACGATGGCATTGCCAAGATCACCATCAACCGTCCCCAGGTGCGCAACGCCTTCCGCCCCCGCACCGTCAAAGAGATGCTGCAGGCGCTGGCCGATGCCCGTTATGATGATCAGATCGGCACCATCATCCTGACCGGTTTTGGCGAGAAAGCCTTCTGCGCCGGCGGCGACCAGAAGATCCGTGGCGACTACGGTGGATACCGGGATGACGAGGGGACTCACCACCTCAACGTGCTCGACTTCCAGCGCGACATCCGTACCTGCCCGAAACCTGTGGTGGCCATGGTGGCCGGTTACGCGGTCGGTGGTGGCCACGTGTTGCACATGATGTGTGACCTGACCATCGCTGCCGACAACGCCCAGTTTGGCCAGACCGGCCCGAAAGTGGGCTCCTTCGATGGTGGTTGGGGTGCTTCCTACATGGCTCGCATCGTCGGCCAGAAGAAGGCCCGCGAAATCTGGTTCCTCTGCCGCATGTACGATGCCCAGCAAGCCCTCGACATGGGTCTGGTCAACACCGTCGTGCCGCTGGCGGATCTGGAGCGTGAAACCGTGCGCTGGTGCCGCGAAATGCTGCAAAACAGCCCGATGGCGCTGCGTTGCCTGAAAGCGGCCCTCAACGCTGACTGTGATGGTCAGGCGGGCTTGCAGGAGCTGGCGGGCAATGCCACCATGCTGTTCTACATGACCGAAGAGGGTCAGGAAGGCCGCAACGCCTTCAACGAAAAGCGTCGCCCCGACTTCTCCAAATACAAGCGGAACCCCTGATGACACTCGCCCTGTATCGCTATCAACTGCCTTTTACCCAGCCCCTGACCTTTCACGGCAAGGTGGAGGTGGCGCGAGAGGGGCTGTTGGTACGCATCAACGACGGCTGGGGGGAAATCGCCCCCCTGCCCGGCTTCTCGAAAGAGAGTCTGCAACAGGCAGAGGCAGAAGCCCTTGCCACGCTGGCGGCCCTGGCCGCCGGCGATACCCCGAACCCCGTGCTGCCGTCGGTGCAATTTGGCCTCGACTGCGCGCGCCGGACATGGCCCGAGCAGCGCAACCCGCTGCCGGAGCCCTATCCCCTCATTCAAGGCTCCCCCCAGGAGCTGCTGCGCAACTGGAAAGAGTGGCTGCACCGCACGCCCGGCAAGGCCAAGCTGAAGGTGGCGCGCTACCCGATGCGTGACGAGTTGGCGCTGATCCGACTGCTGTGCGACCGCCTCCCCTCCCTCAAGCTGGTGCTGGATGCAAACCAGGGCTGGACTCGCGAGGAGGCATGGACCTTCTGCGGCCATCTCGACCCGAATCGCATCGAGTATCTGGAAGACCCCTGCGCCGACTTTGCCGACATCGCCTTTGTCGCCAACCGCACCGGCATGCCGGTGGCGCTGGACGAGCTGCTGGCACAAGGCAAGCCGTGGGAGCCGATCCCGCAACTGCGCGCGCTGGTGCTCAAGCCTACCCTGCTCGGTTCACTCGCCAACTGCGAAGCGCTGATCGCCCGCGCCCGCGAACTGCGGCTCAAGGTGATCATCTCCTCCTGTTTCGAATCGGATCTGGGCCTGAACCAGCTCTTTCATCTGGCAGGCGAGTGGGCACCGGAACAGGCGCCGGGGCTGGATACCCGCCGCTGGATGGCAGGCAACCTGCTGGGGGAAGATGGCAAACCGGAACTGAGCCGACTGGAGCAACTGTATTACCGTGATTGACCCCTCCCGTTCACCCGAACAGACACCTTGCCCGGTACGCCACCGGGCAATCACAGCCCCGAACCGCATTGCCATCCACGCCGCCTCGCCCTTCAGTTACCGCCAGCTCGATGCCCGCCTCAACAGCCTGTGCCAACAGCTGGAACAGGCCGACGTGCGCCGTGGCGATCATCTGGCTGCAGTGGTGCGCGGTGCGCTGGAAGATGTGCTGCTGGCATGGACCTGCGTGCGCAGCGGCGTGGTGTTCTGCCCGCTCAACCCCGCCTTCCCCCTCGAAAAGCAGCGCGAGCTGGCGGTGCAACTCGATGCCGATGTCTTCTGGTCGGCAGGGGAGATCCCGGCAGGCAACTGGCAGCCCTTGCAGCTCGACTTCACGCGCGAACTGCCAGCAAGAGAGGAAGCGTGGCCGCTGGCATCGACCCAACTCAACAATATGATCCTCACCTCGGGCTCCAGCGGCACGCCGAAAGCGGTGGTGCACCGGCTCTGCAACCACCTGGCCTCGGCGCGCGGCTCTGCCAGCCTCATTCCCCTCGATGAGGCCTGCGGCTGGCTGCTCTCCCTGCCGCTGTTCCATGTGGGCGGCTACGCCATCCTGTTTCGAGTCTTTCTGGCGGGTGCCACGTTGGTGCTGGACGATCGCAGTCAGCCGCTCAAGGCGCGGCTTGAACAGCAACCCATTACCCATCTCTCGCTGGTGCCGACCCAGCTCTGGCGCCTGCTGGCAGAGGGTTTTGATCCCGCCCGTACCAGCCTGCGCGAGTTGCTGCTCGGCGGTGCCGCCATCCCGCAGCCGCTGGTGAGCCGCCTCTGCGCTATGGGGCTCGAACCCAAGGTGAGTTATGGTCTCTCCGAGATGGGCAGTCAGGTCTGCACCGCTATCCCCGGCGATGCAGGCGTAGTTGGCAAACCGCTACCGGGGCGGGAGGTGTGTATCAGGGAGCAGGAGATCTGCGTGCGCGGCGCCACCCTGTTTGCCGGTTACTACCGGGCTGGCGAGCTGGATCTGCCCCTCGATGGCGCAGGCTGGTTTCATACTCGCGACAAGGGGAGGTTCACTGCGGCAGGGGAGCTGCTGGTAGAGGGACGGCTCGATAACCTCTTCATCTCGGGTGGCGAAAACATCCAGCCCGAAACCATCGAGCAACGACTGGTAGATCATCCCGCTGTCGCCCAGGCGCTGGTGGTGCCGGTGCCGAGCGACGAGTGGGGCCAACGCCCCGCCGCCTTTATCGACTGGCACGGCGAGCCGGTTCCCGACTCCGAGCTGGCAGCCTGGATCCGCAGCACCCTGCCCGGCTTTATGGTGCCCGACCACTGGCTCCCCTGGCCCGATCTTGGCGGCAATCTCAAACCCTCCCGCCAACTGCTGGGCAAGGTAGCCCGACAACAAACTACTCGGGCACGACAAGCTGAATGAGATCGGACTCACAATTTACCGATCTTCTTTGAAAACAAAAAAGAAACATGTGAGTCCTTACTGCGGCGCCAACCCACGATAATTCGATCAGACTCAAAAAGTCACCATCTTATTGATTTATCTGATTTTTAATTGGCAATTGATATCCCTTTGGAACTGTTTAAATTGCCTTGCGATTACTCGCAAGACAATACACAAAAAAGAACAAAGGGATAAAAATGAACCGTTCAGGTACCGGGTGGCTGCTGCTGGCAGGCCCCCTGCTTTTGGCTACATCCTCGGCGCAAGCCAACTACTCCCCCAATGACTGGCGACAGTATCAGCTGACTGGCGAATCGAGCCGGCAGCTGGCCGCTCGCATCACCGAGATCACCTACGAGCTCAAGGCGCGCAGCAGCAATGCACCCTATCAGCAGCTTAGGGTCTACCGCCGCTTCGACTGGCAGAACAGCGATCTCGCCGCACTGGCCGAGCAACAGTGTGGCGACCCGCAGCTCAAGGTAGATGCGGGCTGGCAGATCCGCTTCATGCGCTGTGAAGACCGGATTCCAGCGGGCAAGCTCATTCCCGCCAGCAGTTATGACTTCGGTTATGGCCTCAAGCAGGGTCGCTGGGAGCAGCTGGCGGGCACGCCGACCGCCCAGCGGCAGGATCGTCTGCCGCTGCCGCAAGCCATCATCCTGGGTCAGAGCGAAAGGGAGCTGGATCGTTGCGAGCTCAACGCGCAGGGCCGCTGCGCCGAGTCGGAGTGGCACTATCAGCCGCAGGATTGGCAGCAGTTGCAGGTACTTGAAGAGACCCCGAGTGAACGGGATGGCCGGTTGGAGCAGATCTTCTTCCGTCTGCAACCGGTGGCAGGCAGTCAGGCTGCCGCTCAGGTCAGCGAGCTCCATGTCTGGCGCCGCTATCAGTGGCAGCTGGATCAACTCACGCCTCAACAGGAGTGTGATGAGCCGCAGGAGCGCAAGGAGGGGAGCAACACCATCCGCTATCGCATCTGCCGTCAGGTGATCCCCGCTGGCAGCGAGGTTCAGGTAACGTTGCAAGATAGCGGCTACCAATACCCGGTCGCCGGCGGCGAGTGGCAACCCCTGCCAGAGAGCAAAGAGTGGCAGGAGAGCCGGGTGCTCAATCGCCCCATCGTGCTGGCCAGCAAGGAGGAGCAGCTGGAGTGCCGCCGTGCCAACGGTCGTCTCTGCTCGGAGCCAGAGCAGCCCGATGTGGATCTGCTCGACAGCGATGCCGCCAAACTGGTGGCCGACGTGAGCGGCCAGAACAGTCCTGCCTGGCAGGCGGATTACGGCCACGATGACGCCAAGCTGATGGCGGTGGTGCGCGGCATGCGTGCCCTGCTGGCGGCCAACCAACCGACCCATCCGGCAATGGACAAGCTGCTCTACTATGTGCGCGCCCACAACTACCACGGCGGCGTTGGCAAAGAGAGTGATCAGGTCGCCCGGGCACTGGCCGGGGTGATGATTGATCTGCTCAACCACCCATTGCTGCTGGGAGCTGAACCGCAGGATCAGGCTGGCACAGTGCTGGAAGCCTGGAGCGTGGCAGCGCAGGGACAACTTGGCCAAGCCGCCTTCCGCCAGAGTGCCGCCCCCATGCTGGCCCAGCTCAACCAGGCGCTCGGCTATGCGGTGCAACATGCGGCGCAGATCAATGGCCACAAACCCTGGGCCGATGGCCTGTTCGAACTGCTCAATCTGGTCGATCAGAGCGCCTCTTACGGTCAGCAGGCAGACTTCAGCGCAGCTGTGCAGCAACAGGAGGCGGCATTGCGCCAGAGCCTGCTGCAACTGGGCCTGAGCGAGCTGGCCCTCTGGAAACAGCGCGATGGCTCACGGGATCTGTTTATCTTCAACAACATCCTCGATGCCCATAGCCGTCTCTACCAGATGATGCGCTACCTCCATCACACCAGCCCGGATAAGGCGATCGCCTACCGCCAACAACTGGATCGCGATGTCATCGCCATCATGCGCCAGCAGGGACTGGTCCCGGGCGGCCAGCATCCGGCCGCCATGCTGGAAGAGGTCTCCCTGACCCTTTCCAGCTACTACCTCACCTACACGGATCGCACCAGCGAAGCCTGTGTCAGCGGCGAGTTTGCCGGGCTTTGTACCCCGATCCGCATGGAAGATATTCTGCCGTTCGAGCACACCTGCTCACCCACCCTGCGTCTGCGCGCCCAGGATCTGACCCAGGCCCAAGCCGAAGGGATCTGCCGCGAGCTGGGTGATGAAGAGCAGCGCTTCCACCAGCAGATGGAGACAGGCTGGCAACCGGTGGCCGATGATCACAACGAAGCGCTGGAGCTGGTGATCTTCAACTCCTCCGCCGACTGGGGCCGCTACGGCAGCGCGCTTTTTGGCGTATCCACCGACAATGGCGGCATCTATATCGAGGGGGATCCGGCTCGCCCCGGCAATCAGGCCCGCTTCTTCGCCTATGAGGCGGAGTGGAAACGCCCTGCCTTCCAGGTGTGGAACCTGCGCCACGAGTACGTTCACTATCTCGACGGCCGCTTTAACCAGTACGGCAGCTTCGGCCACTATCCGCTCAACCGCACCACTTGGTGGGCCGAGGGGATTGCAGAGTACATCGCCCACGGCCAGTGCTTTGCCCGGGGTCTGGATAACGTGGCAAACCGCCCCGCCAACCAGCGCCCGACACTGGCGGCGATCCTCCACCTTGACTACGAGCAGGGTGGCGAGATGGTCTACTCCTGGTCCTATACCGTGCACCGCTTCCTCAACGATACCGGTCGCGGTGCCAGCTGGCTGGCGCTGGCACAGGCGCTGCGCAATCCGGATCGGCAGCAGGCGATGAGCGACTTCGAAGGGGAGCTGGACCGGCTGATCGCCAACGACAGCGACGCCTATCAGGCGTGGCTCGCCCGGGATCTGCTGCCCTGGTGGCAAGCCAACAAGGAGTCAGACGCCTGCAAGGGTAACGACTCCGCCCACTGATAGACCTTCATCCAACAGAGGGGCTGCCACCGCAGCCCCTCGCTTTATCTCTCGCTCCCTCGGCCTCTGCTGCGACAACCTCTGCCCGAATGAGGTGCCCGCCCGTTATCAAGCCTGACGCCAGCGGCCGAGTTGTAATAGAATGCCGATAGCCACTCCCAACTTCAGACCCTGACCGCACCGCGCATGAAGAAGTTTGCCAAGATCCTCCTCGCCTGCCTCGTTTTGCTGCTGGCACTGATTGCCATGCTGCTGGGCTACAGCGAGTGGATCGTCTCGGATGCCCGTCACTACACCTACGATCAGGTGGACAAGGTGCCCTACAACCGGGTTGCGGTGGTGCTGGGTACCTCCAAATATCTCTCTGGTGGCGGCCCCAACCACTACTTCAAATACCGCATCAAGGCGGCGGCCGAGCTCTACAACAATGCCAAGGTGGACTTCATCATCGTCTCCGGTGACAACGCTACCGTGCAGTACAACGAGCCACGCCAGATGCGCCGCGCCCTGATCAAGGCGGGCATCCCCGCCTCCGCCATCTATATGGATTTCGCCGGATTCCGCACCCTCGACTCAGTGGTTCGCGCCAAGGAGGTGTTCGGCCAGGAGCGCTTTACCGTGGTCTCCCAGGGCTTTCATAACGAGCGGGCCATTTTCATCGCCCGCCATTTCGGTATCGATGCGGTCGGCTTCAATGCCGAGGACCCCAGCGCCTATCAGGGGATCCGCACCCGGGTGCGGGAAGTCTTTGCCCGCCTGATGGGGTTGCTCGACCTCTATGTACTGGACAAGGGGCCCAAGTTTCTCGGGGCACCGGTCCCCATCGGTCTGCCTGTGCCTTGCCAGTCACTGAGCACCATCGGCAGCCTGCAACCCTGCCTCAAACAGCCCAAACCGGCTGTGGATGAGGCAAAGCCAGCGGCAGTCTCTGCCGCGGTTGCCACCGAGTCTGCTACTCCATCAGCCTCGGCCGTGACGGAACAAGTCACGCTAGCTTTATCCGCTGCGGCAACGACTGAGCCGGTCACTCCCGCCAAATCCGCGGCAGAAACCGCCGCCGAGATGCCCAGCGCGGCCTTGCCCACGTTGCCGGTGGCCTCTTCAGCCGCCAGCGCCAGCACAGCCACACCATAAACAGACGACCCGCCAACTGGCGGGTCTTGCTATTACAGCGCGGGTTGTGGCGGTGAGCCTGCACACCCATACCCAGCGACAGGTCAGCCTCGCGCCGCCTGATAGCGGCGGGCCACTTCGGCCCAATCCACCACCTGATAGAAGGTTGCGATATAGTCAGGACGCTTGTTCTGGTACTTGAGATAGTAGGCGTGCTCCCACACATCCAGCCCCAGGATCGGGGTATGGCCATGTATCAGGGGACTATCCTGATTGGCACTGCTCTCCACCTGCAATCTGCCTGCCTTGTCCACCACCAGCCAGGCCCAGCCACTGCCAAAACGACTCAAAGCCGCCTGAGTGAAAGCCTGCTTGAAGGCATCGAATCCCCCCAATTCCCGCTCGATGGCCAGAGCCAGTTCACCACCCGGCTCACCGCCCCCCTGCGGGCTCATCACCAGCCAGAACAGGGAGTGGTTGGCATGGCCGCCGCCATGGTTGCGTACCGCCCCCTGCAAGGTGACAGGCAGAGTATCGAAGCGGCGCAGCAGAGCCTCTACCGGCATTGCGGCCAGCTCTGGCGCCCCTTCCAGCGCGGCGTTGAGGTTGTTGATATAGGTCTGGTGATGACGGCTGTGGTGGATCTCCATGGTCAGTGCATCGATATGGGGTTCCAGTGCGTCGTAGGCATAGTTCAGGGCTGGCAGGGTATGGCTCATGATGACCTCTGTTCGGATTAATGGAGCCGGGATGAGGGCTCGCTCTGACACAGGCAGTGACCGAGCGAACGCATGATCCCGGCGTGGCTGCCGTGGCGCTGTACGAACGTCAGCAACTCGGCACGGGTTGTGCGGGTATGGCGCAACGCGGCTTCTCGCAGGCGAGAGGAGCAAGCGGGGGAGTGACAGGTCGCCAGCAGGCAGTCGTGCACATAGCAGAGCAGGTCGGCGGCGCGATCGGGCAGGGTCATGGCCACCAGCAGATCCGCCAGATTGTGGTGAGCCACAACCAGCGCAGCCACCGCCTCATCGGCGTCATGCCACTGCACCAATTGCTGACGAGCCAGCCAGAGCGCCTGCTGATAATGGGCCAACGCCTGATGATACTCGCCGCAGTCAAACAGCCGGTTGCCCTCTCGGGTCTGCTGTTTCCAGTGACTCATGCTGCTGCCACCTTCGGTCGACTCGACCCATCCCTTCACCCAGGTTGCTGTCATATGCTTCACACCAACAAATGATAATAATTATCATTACATAAACCATATCCGGGAGACAAGGGGCGTCGGGATCGCAGCAAACAGACAAAACAGCGCGGCCACCCCTTGGCAAGGAGTGGCCGCTTGAGGCACCGGTCAGTGGATTCGACCGGCCAATGGCAAGTTAACGGCAGGTCAGATGTTGTTGGCTGGCGAAGGCGGGGCGATCCCCAGCAGCATATGGTCCATCATCCCCACCATGCGCCCTATCTCGGGCTTGGTGATGGTATCGTTGGCCCCCAGTTGCAGCGCTTTCTGGCGGTTGTCATCGCTCATCAGAGAGGAGAACATCACGATGGGCATATCCTTGTAGGAGGGGGTATCCCGTAGCCGCTTGAGCAGGTGCATACCATCCATGCGCGGCATCTCCACATCGGTGATCACCGCATTGACGAAGCCGGTCACCGGCATTCTCTCCTCCTGGGCCAGACGATCGAAATCCGTCATCATCTCCAGCCCCTCTCCCCCGTCCTTGGCCGTGATCACGTTGTAGCCAGCGGTGCGCAGGGTGGTCTCGATCATCTTGCGGATAAAGGCCGAGTCGTCCACCACCAGAATGGTTTTGCCCTGTCGCAGCGCCATCATGCGATCGTCGATAAGCACTTTGCGATCTTGGGTGACGTCGTACTTCTCCATGCTGAGCTCGGGGTTGATATCGGCGATGATCTTCTCGAAATCGAGGATCATGATGAGGTTGCCATCGCGCCTGACCACGGCCACCACGCAGTCGTTCTCCCCCGCCTCCAGAAACTGGCTGGGGGACTCCACATCCTCCCAGGATACCCGGTGGATCCTGCTGACGCTATCGATCAGAAAGCCGTTGGCCATCTTGTTGAAGTCGGTGACGATCACCACCTTGTGGCTGGGGTCAGGGTTGGTCTTGATGCCGAGCCAGCCTGCCAGATCCACCAGCGGGATGAGGCGATCCCGCAGGGAGAAGACCCCCACCATATGACGCTGGGCGTTGGGGTAATCTGTGGTCTCCGGCACCCGGATCACCTCGCGCACCTTGGCGACGTTGATCCCGTAATAAGCGGTTTTTTCACGGCCGTCCGGTAGCTGCTTCTTGAGGTGAAACTCGATGATCTCAAGCTCGTTGGTGCCACTTTCGGTCAGGATAGATTTACGCTCTTCCCCATCTTTGGACATCATGGTGACTCTCATTCTGGTTGCGCGGGCAGCAGACCGCTGCGGTTTTCCCTCAGTATAGGAATGGAATTCACCCAACGGCTCGGATCTCGGCAAGATTGCATCGTTAACCGCTTGATCCCGCAGGCTGGCGGGATCGTATCTGCCAATCAGGACAACATTGGCGGATGGTGAAATCCATCATGTACTTACAAGGAGCCTGAGATGAGTGAAGGTATCGTCGTGATTGGCGCTTCTGGCGGGATCGGGGCGGCTCTGGTGACACACTGGTTGGCGGCGGGTGTCGGGCCAGTGATTGCCATCAGCCGTCAGCCCGCACCAGCAGGAGCCTCTTCGCCAGCCCTGCACTGGCTATGTTGTGATTACAGCGATGAGCAGATGGCAACTGCGGTAGCCCGCATCGCGGAGTTGGCACCGAAACCGCACAGGGTGGTGATCTGCAACGGCATCCTGCATCAGGGGGAGATCCAGCCGGAGAAGCGGCTCGAATCACTCAATCTTGATGCCATGACCCGTCTCTACCAGACCAACGCACTGCTGCCGCTGTGCTGGTTCAGCCAGTTGTTACCGCTGTTTGGCCGCGAGCCTTGCACTCTGGCCGTTCTCAGTGCCCGGGTCGGCAGCATTGGCGACAACCGAGCGGGCGGCTGGTATGGCTATCGCGCATCCAAGGCTGCCCTCAACATGCTGCTCAAGTGTGCCGCCATCGAGCTGGCCCGGCGGGCCCCAGGCGTCAAATTGTTGGCCTTCCATCCCGGCACAGTGGATACCCCGCTCTCCCGCCCGTTTCACGCCAATGTACCGGCGGGAAACGTGCAGAGTCCCGAGCAGGTAGCCAACCATCTGGTTAACCTGATGAACCGGCTACAACCGGATGGCGAACTGAGCTTTCTCGACTGGCAGGGCAACCCTATCGAGTGGTAGAGGAACTCAAGAGACGCGCCAGCAGCGCCCGCAAACTCTTGATCACGGCCGGCTTGCCCGCCAGTTGCAACCTCGCAGCCAGTCTTCCCCAGTCGGCATATTGCCAGATGGCTGCTATCAGCAGATAACGCTCGTCAGGAGTCAGTGAAGCCAGCACAGCCAGATGGCGCGCCAGCCACAGCTGCAAGCTGGATTGGCTCAGTTCGAATGGCTTGTGATGCAGGGCAAAGCACTCAACCTCATCGCGCTCGAACTCGCCAAGCTCCGCTGCGGTAGCGGTACTGCCTTGCAGACATTGCCATACCAGCTCGGGATCCAGCTCGCTCAACTCACCAGCCAGCAGGGTAGGCAACTGGCGAATGAAACGCTGCTGCCACTGATCCAGCTCGGGCTCATGCTCGGGTTTCAGCGCCTTTAGCAGCAGGGCTGCGTGGCAGCCGCTGGCGGCATCCCGTTGCAGACCGATGCGCAGCACCTCCAGCCCTGCCTTGCGCCAGAAGGGGAGCAGGTCGGCGCTGGCCGAAAAGGCCGAGCCGAGGTAGTCGGTGCCAATCTGGCGATAGTGCTCCTCAAGCTTGCCAAGCAGCAGTGAACCCAGACCGTGCCGTTGCAGCTCGGGGTGGATGGCGATACGCATCACCCGGGCGTAGCTGCGCCCCCCCGCAGTCTTGAAACCGGCATGAGCTAGCAGCGACTGGGGCAGCAGATGGCCGCGCGGACGACGACGCCCGGCCCAGATCGCCTCGGCCAGCTCGGGATCTATCTCCCCTTCCCGCGCCACCAGCGCCACTCCCAGCAGGCACACATCCTGCTCCAGCAGATGGATGTCGAGATCCGGGCTCTCCAGCAGCGATCTGAGATCGCTCGGCGTAGTCTGGTAGTGAGCCAGCACCAGCAAGCCGAACAGCTGGTTGAGCAACGTCTCGTCGCTCGCCAGCACCTCCTGATTGACCAGACGCCAGCTCGGGCTGGTCGGCGGCAAGGGCATTGCGACTTCGGCATTGAGGCCGAGCAGGCGGAAAATCAGCGGCTCCAGCGGATCACGCTTACTCCAGCGAATGGGCTCAGAGAGGTGGATCTCCTGCCACTCCGGGGTCTGGCTATCGAGCACACGCTTGAAGCGCAGGTGAAAACCGCGCCCCGTCCCCTCGTAACCATGCTCGGTGGTGGCAAACACGATGCGGCTGTGGCGGGCCAGCATGGCCTCGAGCAGCGGGGTCGGAATGGCGGCCGCTTCATCCACCAGCAGCAGATCGGGATTAATCGCCTCGTGCACCAGCCGATCCGGCGAACAGTAGCTCAGCCCAGCCAGCTGTCCAGGCGTGGTATCTAGCCCGCGAGCTGCGTGGGCAAACAGGGTCGCTACCGTTGCCTGCGAGGGGGCCGTCACCACTATGTTCAGCGAGGGTTGCTGGCGCAGCAGCTCGGCGGCAGCCAGCCCCAGCAGCGCACTCTTGCCTCGGCCGCGGTCGGCGCTCAGCACCAGTGGCCGACGACGATGGCCGTGCAACACCTTGTGGATGGCGGGCAGTGCCCGTGTCTGATCGCAGCTCAGCCTGCGCTCCGGCCCAATCGGTTGCCACGGCTGCGAACAAACCGGCGGCTCCAGAGAGAGGGCAGGATCACCTTCCAACAACCGCACCAGCCGGGCGATAAAGCCGTGGCCCGCCCGGCTCGCCTCCTCCTGCTGGGCCACCAGCCGGATCCGGTCGGGATCCGGCCATGCGGGCCACTGCGCTCTGGGTGGGGTCAGCAGCAACAGCAAGCCTCCGGCGCGAAGAGTGCCCGCCAGCGCCCCAAAGGCATCGGGGTGAAAGCCGCTGAAGGCGTTGAACACCAGCGTGTCGCACTCCTGACCGAGCCGCAGCAGCGCCTTGGCGGCGGGTTGCGGGGCATAACTCTCGGGCCCGGCACCCAGCCAGAAGACGGTCTCGCCGAGCAGGGATTGGGCGCGGGCAATGCACTCGCCCTCCTCCCCCTCCAGCCAGATCAGTCGCCGCTCACCGGCGCGGGCCAGCGCCTCGCGCAGCAGGGTGACCTCTTGCAGTGTCATGAAGCTTGGCTGTAAGCCGGTTTGCGGGGCTCGAACATGCGATCTCCCATCTGATCGATAAAGGTGTGGGCCTTCTGCACCATGAAACGCTCAGCATCGGCCGGATTGGCAAACAGATCGGAGCGAATAAAGCGATGAGTCTGCAGCACGCCGTCCAGCTCCTTGGTGATGCGCCCTGCCAGTCGGTACTGGCCACCTTCTGCCATGGGCTCCGGATAGATGAGATAGCCAGCATATTCGGTGGGAGTGACTTCCGGCGCCTTGGTCGGCTCGCCCCCGAACAGGGCGCTGAACAGTTTCTTGAGCATGGTGATCTCCTCTGGTTGCCAGCATTGTCCCCAAGGGGTTGCACAGTGGCAAGCAGGGGATCTTATTACCAATGGTTATTTGCACTACGAACCATTCTCATTTAGATTTCATCTCATTCCACAAGAGGTGACCATCATGTACGTCTGTTTGTGCCGCGGCATCACAGATACCCAGATCCGCAAAGCGGTGCAGTCAGGTAAAAGCGAATTCCGCCAGCTCAAGCAGTCGCTCGAGGTGGGCGCCCAATGTGGAAAATGCGTGCGCATGACCATGGAGATCATTGCCGCCGAGCTCGACAAGATGGAGCAGGAGCAACCCGTGCTCTACTACGAAGTGGCCTGATCCGGACACCTCTTTTCTGATGCGACCCGCCAACAGGGTCACCCCTTTTCTCAGGCGAGCTGGCTCGCCAGACCTCTTGTTGTCACTTTTCTGGACTAAGCTCTAACGATCGAAGCCTCAGGCACGAACCAAGGAGCACTGTCGATGAAAGGAGATCCCAAGATCATTGCCCACCTCAACAAGGTGCTGGCCAATGAGCTGATTGCCATCAACCAATACTTCCTGCACGCCCGCATCTACGATGACTGGGGCCTCAAGGCGCTCGGGCACAAGGAGTATCACGAGTCTATCGATGAGATGAAACACGCCGACGAGCTGGTCAAACGGGTGCTGTTTCTCGAAGGGCTGCCCAATTTGCAGGATCTGGGCAAGCTGCGTATCGGTGAAACGGTGGAAGAGATGCTGCGCTGCGACCTGTCGCTGGAGATGGATGCCATCCCCGACCTCAAGGTAGCCATCGCCTATGCCGAGTCGGTGCAGGACTACATCAGCCGCGACCTGTTCCAGGAGATCCTGGAGGATGAGGAGGAGCACGTGGACTGGCTGGAGACCCAGCTCGATCTTATCGATCGCATCGGGCTGGAGAACTACCAGCAGTCGCAACTGCACCACAGTTCATCCTGAATAGTTATGGCATGAAAAAACGGTTAAAAAACCCGCTAAGGCGGGTTTTTTAATGTCTGGCTGCATAGCTTTTCACACCACTTATCAGCATGAAAAATAAGCGTATTTTTGCTATTCAGATCGCAAAAACAGACGCTTGGCAGTTGCACTATTGGGGCCCCTCACAGGGACATACAATAACAACATGTGAAAGGACTAAATCATGCACTTCCTACCCAACAAGCTCGCGCTAGCCTGCGCCATTGCCCTGTCTCTTGCCGCCTGCAATGACAACAGCTCGAACGCACCTGCAGATCCCGCAGCCACCAAAGCATCCCTGATGCAAACCATGGATGAGGCCCTGCGCGAGAGCCAATCGCTCGACCCCTACGGTTTTGCCATCGATGCCACCAGCATCGCCAAGCGCAAAGCACTCGACAGTTCACTGCTCCAACGACTGAATGCTCTGGATCCCACGGTGCTAAGTGAGCGGGATCGGCTGTTCTACGACATGATCCGCTGGGACTTGCAGATCAATCTTGAAGGATACGATTTACCCCAATCCCAGATCCCGATCCATCACTTCCGCAACCGCGTGGTGGATCTGGCAGATGACGTCGGAGCAGCCCCTGCCAGCGGCAAAGCGGCTCGCACCGTCAGCGGTGACTTCGACTATTTCGAGCACAGCTCGGCCGACAGGGTCACGCCGGGTGATGGCGCATGGCGACGGGATCTCGACCGCACAGACACAGCTCCGGCACTTGCAATGGCAACTCGAGCAAAGACAACAATGACCCCGCTGGCCTGGTATCAGGAACACCTCACCTGGCTCAAGGCCTATGATGTCTATCTTGCCGAGGTGAAACACCAGTTCGAGCTGGCCAGTGTTCAAGGCAACACCTTGCCTGATGAGCTGGTAGACCGGCTGCTGGCCCAGCTCAACAGCAAGCTGGATGGGGAGGCGATCGCCGGCTCCAACCTCGGCTGGCAGCAGTTGCCGGGGGATGCCGATGCCACACTGCGAGCAGACTACAAAGCCGTGTTGGACAGCATCAACACCCGCTATCTGGCGCTGCGCGACTATCTGGATTACCAGCATGGCGGCGCCTATGCAGTGCGCTTGGGTAGTGGCGAGTGTGATGATGGCTTCTGCGGCATGACCAACGGGCGAGACTGGTATCGCTGGCTGCTGAAGAAGCACACCACCACCAATATGACACCCGAGCAGGTACATGAGCTGGGATTGAGCGAGGTAGAGCGGATCTTCGCTGCCATGGTCAAGGTATGCCATTCCGTCGGCAAGTGTGACAGCGACGACGTGAGCCAGAGCAAGCAGAGCGGCCAGATCTACGCCTTCTTCCGCTATCTGAACGAGCCGACCTTCTTCTATCAGAACCCGCTAGAGGTCTGGTCCGCCGGCCTCAACCCGGACAATGCAGCCAGGGCGACGTTGAGCGGGCCACAGCAGCAGGCGCTGGCCGAACACGAGCGGGCACTGCAGGAGTACAACGTCTTCAAGAGCAAAGCAGCACTGGTGCTGCCAGACTTCTTCGATGCCGAACGTACCATTCCCAAACTGGATTACGAGGTGGTGCCCGTCTCCTATGAAGATGCGCCATACGGCGGGGTAGCCTGGTATCAGGACGGCAACCCGCAGACCGGCCGCAAGGGGCAGTTCTTCCTCAACACATACTACCCCTATGGTCTGCAGAGCTGGAACATCAGCACCCTGCTGGCCCACGAGGCGGCGCCGGGTCACCACTTCCAGATCACCATCGCCCAGGAGCTAGCCGCCAAGGATCCCGACTTCCCGCAGTACGTGGCTAACGCCTCCTACACCTCCTATGCGGAGGGCTGGGCGCTCTACACCGAGTATCTGGCGGATCACGACATGGGGCTCTATCAGGGGCGCGGTCTCTACGATCCGGCGGTGGGAGACGTGAAGGTCGAGGGGTCTTCCGCCTTCAACAACCAGTTGCAATACTTTGGCCGCCTCAACGAGGAGATGCTCAGGGCGATGCGGCTAGTAGTGGATACCGGTATCCACTGGTATGGCTGGAGCCACGATCAGGCCGTCAACTACATGAAGGAGAACTCGGCATTGGGTGCTGGGGACATCAGCTCCGAGGTACCGCGATACATGGCCTACACTGGCCAGGCGACCTCCTACAAAGCGGGCCAGCTGGCGCTGATCCGGATGCGGGAGTCGGCCGAGCAGGCACTGGGCGGAGGCTTTGACCTCAAGGCGTTCCACCACCATGTGCTGGAATACGGCATGCTGCCCATCTCGGTGCTGGAGCAGAAGAACAAGCAGTGGATTGAACAGTCGAAGTGATCACAGTTACGGCGCCCAGCAAGGCAACGGGCGCCGCTTTCGATTAGGATACGGCTCTCTTCCAATAACAATGCTACGGACGATTTCCATGGAACAGATTGCACGCGAGATGGCGCCCCACAAACGGGTGGCTCTGGTGGCTCACGACAACATGAAAAACCCTCTGCTGAACTGGGTGATGCGCCGCAAGGAGGAGCTCAAGCTCCACCATCTCTATGCGACCGGCACCACCGGCACCATGCTCGGCAAGAAGGCGCAACTGCCCATCACCTGCCTCTTCTCCGGCCCCATGGGAGGCGACCAGCAGCTCGGCGCCCTGATCGCCGAAGGGAAGATCGATGTGCTGATCTTCTTCTGGGATCCCCTCAATGCGGTGCCGCACGATCCGGACGTTAAGGCGCTGCTCCGCCTCGCGGCAGTCTGGAACATCCCGGTAGCCACCAACGAAGCGACCGCCGACTTCATCATGGACAGCCCCCATATGCGGCAAGCGTTCAGCGTACAGATCCCGGATTACGCCGGTTATCTGAAGGCACGCACCGAGTGATCGGCTAACCCGTCATGCAAGAGGGCCGCAACAAGCGGCCCTCTTTAATTGGGAAAATGAATCAGCCAGGGACACAAACCGGCGCCGGCTTATAGCGCGCGGGCGAGAATGCGTGCCACCCGATCCGGGTCGATATCCTGCTGCTCACCGAGCGCGGTGCGCCCCACCCGCTTGAGGTTGGAGCAGACCGCCGGAATGCAACTTTCGCTGAGGCCATAGTCAGCCAGCCGGGTACCCAATCCCATCTTCTGGAAGAACTGCTCGGTACGGATGATCGCCTCCTCGATGCGCAGGGCCTTGTCCTCGCGGGTCGAATGCCACACCCGCTCGGCAAACTGGGCCAGCTTGTCCTGCTTCTGGCTCGCCCGCTCACGCAGCAGCGAGGGGAGCACCACGGCCAGACTCTGGCCGTGGTCGAGCCCGTAAAGCGCCGTCAGCTGATGGCCGATGGCGTGAGAGGCCCAATCCTGCGGCACTCCGCAACCGATAAGCCCGTTGAGCGCCAGACTGGCCGCCCACATCAGATTGGCCCGCACCTGATAGTTGGTCGGCTCCGCCAGCGCCTTGGGGCCGTTCTCCACCAGCACCTGCAGCAAACCTTCCGCCAGCCGATCCTGTACCTCGCCTCCCACCGGAAAGGTGAGGTACTGCTCGGCAATATGGACGAAGGCATCCACCACTCCATTACCGGTCTGGCGCGGCGGCAGACTGTTGGTGGTCGCCGGATCGAGCACCGCAAATTGCGGCTGCACCAGCGGGCTTCTGAAGGAGATCTTCACATCCCCCCGGCTCACCACCGAGGTAGGATTGCTCTCGGAGCCGGTGGCTGGCAGGGTCAGCACACAGCCCATCGGCAGCGCCTTGTGCACACTCGCCTGTTTACCGCAGATATCCCAGGGATCATCCCCCTCGTAGCAGGCGGCGGCCGCAACAAACTTGGTGCCATCCACTACCGAGCCGCCGCCGACGGCTAGCAAGAAGTCGATGCGATCGCGTTTAACCTGCGCCACCGCCTCCATCAACAGCTCGAATCTGGGGTTGGCGCCGATGCCGGAAAACTCCTGCCACGTCACCCCTTCCAGCGCCCGGGTCAGCTGCTCATAGACGCCGTTTTGCTTGATGCTGCCTCCGCCGTAGAGCACCAGCAGCCGGCTGCCGGGCGGGATCAGTTCGGGCAGGCTGGCGATCTGCCCCTCGCCGAAACAGATACGGGTCGGATTGGCATATTGGAAGTTGTACACGGCGGACTCCTCGACTGACTCAATGCGCGGACATTGTGCGCCTGTGGGGAGGTGAGGTCAAAAGAGGTGGCAGAAGCTTGCCCATCGGCGGTCGACACTGGCCCATCGGTGCCGACCGGGTAGATCTCAGAACAGCGGCAGGATCAGGCGGTTTTGGCCTCATCTGTGGATGAGCTCTTCTTGCCGGTCAGGCGATCCATCGCCTCCTTGAGCATCGCCTCTCGCTGCTCGTTGAGCGGCTTGCTCTGCTCCGCCCGCTCTTCCGGCGTCAGCTTCTTGTTATCGGCGATGGTCTTGAGCTTCTCTTCGATCTCGTTGAACTTCTTGCGATCGAAACCGAGCGCCTTGTCCACCAGCTGCTGCACCACGCCCCCCTTGTCGGAGCTCATATCGAGCGCCGGTGGCAACTTGTTGTTCTTGGCCAGATGTTCGTAGGTCAGCACCTGCTGGGCCTGGCCGGTCATGCGCTGGGTGGAGAGGCTGACCATCTCCTCCCAGCCACCGCCCTGACCGCCGCTACTGGCACTGTTGAGGGTAGCGAGGGCACGGTTGTTGGATGCGCTCTGGGCAAGCTGCTGGCTGTAGGGTTTGATATCCATGGGGGCTCCAATTCAGTGCGCATCTGCGGCAATGGGCACAGGCTGATCCGGTCACATGGGGCGTCAGGCCCCACCATTATCAATTAAACCAGCAAGTTACAGGCCAACTTGTCAGATGGTGCAAGATCCCGCGCTATGGCGGATCTCACCACGCCCCACACGCAAGGCTGGCGTCAGAATCATGACTCATCTGCTGCCGGCTCTCGCTGTTTTGGCACATTTCGCCGTCCACGCGCCACGACGCCAGAGAAAAGTCAGGAACCGCAGCTCGATCACAAAATAAACAACCACTCGGGAATACAATTTTGGCGCACATCACAACCAGCCAGCCGTGTCATGGATGATCTGTTCGAAAAACCAATAACAGGCAGACCAATCTGCCGTGCTCACTCCGCTGCCAGTTCGGAGTTGCAGCCTCCCCACACCTCATCCCCTCGTCTGACTCTCACTCACCGCAACCCTTCGGGTACACCTATGAAAAAACACACCTTGAGTCTTCTCTCTGCCACCCTGCTCACCCTGCTTAGCACCAGTGCCGACGCCTGTACCGGCCTTATTGTCGGCAAGGGAGCCAGCTTGGACGGCAGCGTGATGATCGCCAGAAACGAGGATTTTGGCGTCAACAACTGGAACAAGTACCTCGCCTTCCGGCCCGCGCAGCAGAACGAGGGCAAGGTCTGGAAACTGGGCAACGGGCTGGAAGTGCCGATGCCCAAAGCATTTTTCGCCTACTCCGCCATCCACGACTGGGATGCCACCACCAGCGATCCGGCAGGCAAATATTATGAAGAGCGCGGCATCAACGAGTTCAACGTCGCCATCTCGGCCACCACCAGTGCCGAGGTCAACGACAAGGCCCGGAAAGCCGATCCGCTGATCGAGAAAGGAGTGATTGAAGCCATCATCCCGACCCTGATCCTGCCGCAGGTCAAAACAGCCAAAGAGGGGGTCGAGCTGCTTGGACGCTATGTGGAGCAATATGGCGCCGGTGAGGGCAACAGCCTCTATCTGGCAGATGTGAACGAAGCCTGGCTGATGGAAATTGGCTCCGGCCACCACTGGATTGCGGTGCGGGTACCGGACGACAGCTACGCCATGGTGGCCAACGGTCTGCGCATCCACGGCGTCAATCTCGACAGCGCCGATGTGCTGCACTCGCCCAAGCTGCTGGAGTTCGTGCGCGAGCACAAACTGCTGGATAACGCCGACCCGAAAGAGTTCAACTTCGCCAAGGCGTTCGGAGTGATTGCCGATCCCTACAACGTGGATCGGGAGTGGCTCGGCCAGAACATGCTGACCGCCTCCCACAAACAAGCGACCCGGCAGGCGCAATATCCACTGTTTATGAAGCCGGATGCCCCCATCGCCGTGCCGGACGTGGCCAGGGTGCTGAGCGCCACCTATGACGGCACGCCGCTCGCGGGCAAGGCGGAGCGGCCGATCCGCGTCGATCGCCAGCTGGAATCCCACGTCATCCAACTGCGCAAGGAGATGCCCAAAGAGCTGCAGGGGCTCATCTGGCAGAGCTATGGCGTGCTGGCCGAATCTGTGATGGTGCCGCTCTACAACGCGCTGGAATCCTACCCCCTGCCCTATCGCACCGGTAACGACAGCTACTCCGATGATTCCGCCTACTGGCAGTTCCGCAGCCTGACCGCGCTGGCCAGCGCCGCTCCAGACAAATACCTACCGCTGCTGCGCGGCGTCTGGAGCAAGGAGATCAACAAGCTCTACAAGGAGGTCGCCGTCCTCGACCAGAGCCTGAAACAGGCCTACGCCAGCGACAAGGCTACCGCCATCGGGCTGGCCGCCGACTACTCCTATGGGCAGCTGGAGCAGACCTATCAGATGGCCAAAGATCTGCGCTACAAGCTGATGACGGATCTCACCAAGCGCAGCGAGAAGAAGTATTCGCCGGAGGAGTTCAAGAAGATCATGAGCCTCTAATCGGCTCGCCAATGCAAAGAGGCTCCCACGGGAGCCTCTTTGTTTCAACCAATGCAGCGATCAGCGACGGCTGATATTGAGCGGGCCGAAGGTCTGCGCCACCGGCATGATCTCGATGCTGTTGATGTTGACGTGGGCCGGTTGCTGGCTCACCCAGAGCACGGTATTGGCGATATCTTCCGGCTGGATCGCCTCCACCCCCTGATAGACGGAGGCCGCCTTGGCATCGTCACCGTGGAAGCGCACGTTGGAGAACTCGGTGCCGCCGCACAACCCCGGCTCCACGTTGGTGACGCGGATGGCGGTGCCCGCCAGATCGGCACGCAGGTTGAGGCTGAACTGCTTCACAAACGCCTTGGTGGCGCCGTAGACATTGCCGCCCGGATAGGGATAGGTGCCGGCGATGGAGCCGATGTTGATGACGTGGCCGCGATTGCGCGCCACCATGCCCGGCAGCAGCAGGCGGGTGAGCAGGGTCAGACCGCTGATGTTGGTGGCGATCATCTGCTCCCAATCTTCCAGATCCGCCTTGTGGGCCGGCTCCAACCCCAGCGCCAGACCGGCGTTGTTGACCAGCAGATCCACCTCGCTCCAAGCGACCGGCAGACTGGCGATGGCGGCGCGGGTAGCCGCCTTGTCCTGCACGTCGAACGCCAGCGGCAGGAACTGCTCGCCCAGCTCGTCGGCCAGCGCGGCCAGCCGCTCGGCACGGCGACCGGTACCGATCACCTTGTAGCCTGCCTGCACCAGCTGGCGGCTGATGGCTTCACCAAAACCGGACGAGGCGCCCGTTACCATTGCAATCATCTGAACCTCCATATCTACACCGATATTGTTATTTATCTGTTTGAATCTATTAAGATTCATTCATCGCTCAATTCACGTCCGGTCGCCTTGCGCCAGACAAATACCACCAGATGGAGCAACAGCAGGCCCGAGCCCCCCAGCGCAAACAACAGGCCGGTGAGGGCGTTGACCGAGGTGTCGGCGCCGCACCACCACCAGACCAGCCAGCCAATCAGGCCGATGACGAAGGTCTGGCCAGCGCAGACCGGACAGCGCCCCAGCTTGGCCCTGATGGCGGTGGCAAGGCAGTTGTCGCAGCTCATCCTGCTCCTCGATTCTGCTCGTTCAACATGATCAGTTGGCCCGCGCAGAGGGCTTGCGCGCCTGAGTGCGAGCCACTCTGCGCCGCTCACGCTCCTCGTCGCTCACCAGCGGCAGCACCAGTCGGTGGGCGTGCTGGTCGCGGCCATAGTAGTCCGCCAGCCGCTGCTGGGGACGAAATCCCAACCCCTGATAGAGCGCCAGCGCCTCTTCGTTGGCATCCGCCACCTCCAGCCGGATCGCCCCCCAGCCAGCGGCCTTGCCCTCGCGGATCACCTGCTCCAGCAGGCGGCGGGCCCAGCCGAGACGGCGCACCGTCCAGCGGATAGCCAGTGCCTGAATGACCAGCCGATCCCAGCCTCTGTGCTCCAGCAGGCAGAGATAGCCCATCAGCTGATGTTTCTCGTCCAGCAGCAACAGGGTGCGCCCCTTGGCGTGGGCCAGCAGATAGTGCCAGCGGCTGCGGCCAAAGGCGACTTCGGGGGGAAAACAGTAGCGTTCCAGATTAACGATGGCGCCCAGATCATCGGTTCGGGCCGCACGTACGGTCAACACGGGGAGTCCTTGTTCGGTTATTTATCCTCAGCACCAAAAATGCGACTTGTATCACAAGTTACCAAGGCGTCATATTAGGCACTGTAACCTCTTGTTTCCCCTCGCGCCATTGTCGTGCTTGTCGGTGCATCGAAGCCCACTGGGGATCCTGCCTGTTCAGGCAGTCTGATCTGTGGAGCCGAAAATATGAGTACCTATGTCATCGTCGAAGAGCTGGGCGACTGGCCTTGCCATGCCGATTATCTGCTGACCGCCCGCACCTATCTGCAACATGGCGTGCCGACCACCGGCGGCCGACCCCGCATCATCAACCTCTGCCGCAATCTGGAGCACCTGAGCGCAGGCTACTACTGCTCGTTGCTGGCCCAAGCCCGCGGCCACCACTGCCTGCCGGGTCTGCAGGCCATCAGCCGACTGCAACCCCAGCAGCCACCGGCCAAACTGTGGCGCAAGGCACAGGGGTGGCTGGCCCAGCAGAGCGAGGATCGGATCCGGGTGCGCGCCATCTTCGGCCAGTGTGAACAGAGCGAGCTGGCGGGGCTGGCCCGCTACTACTATGGCCTGAGCCAGCTGCCGCTGCAGGAGCTGACCCTCAAGCGCGGCCGCCACGGCTGGTCGGTACGCCAGCAGCAGAGCCTGTCACCGCTGGAGCTGAGCCCAAGCGAGAAAGAGTTGATGCTGCACCACGCCCAGGCGCTGGTGGGGACCGGTGATGAGGAGCAGGCGGCGCCGCTCTATCAGCTCGCCATTCTGGTGGATCCCGATGATGGCCGGGCCAGCAGTGACGGGCTGGCGCTGGAGCGCTTTATCCGGGCTGCCGCAGCCCAGGGCATCCGGGCCGAGATCCTGCCACCGTCGGCCATAGAGCGGCTGCCGGAGTTCGACACCCTCTGGCTGCGTGCCGAAACCGCAGTCGGCCACTACACCTTCGAATTTGCCCACCGTGCCGAACAGCTCAAGATGCCGGTGATCGACAGCTCCCGCGCCATCCTCGCCTGCAGCAACAAACTCTACCTCTACGAGCTGATGGTGCGCAGCGGCGTGCCCATGCCGCCCACCATGGTGGTGACCCGCCGCGGCCGCCACCATGTGGACGAGCTGGTACAGCGGCTCGGCCTGCCGCTGATGGTGAAGGTGCCCGACGGGGCACAGGGGCGCGATCTCGCCTTGGCCAGCGACGAGCAGCAGCTGGCCCGCCTGCTGGACGAGGGGCTGGGCCGCTCCGCCCTGCTGCTGGTGCAGAGCCGGATCCCCGCCGAGTTTGACTGGCGCATCGGCTTTCTCGACGGCTCGCCGCTGTTCGCCTGTCGCCGCTACCGGCCCGAACCCGGCAACCGCATTCGCCGCCGCAAGCACCCCCTCGACATGAGCCGCATCGAGGCGCTGCCGCTTAACGAGGTGCCGGAGCGGGTACTGCAGACCGCCCGCCGCGCAGTCCATCAGCTCGGCAATGGCCTCTACGGGCTCGATTTGCGCCAGCAAGGGCGCGACTGCGTGCTGCTGGAGATCGTCGATAACCCCTGGATCCGCGGCGATATCGAAGACATGGAGGCGCAGGATCTCTACGAACGACTGGCCCGCGCCTTTCGCCAGCGGCTGGAAAACAGGGGCCAGACCACCGCATAACCCGCCATGACTTTGTCGCCCACAATGACAGAGAGGGCCCCGCGATGGCGCCCTCTCTCATATCAACGCGTGCTGTGGCTGACTTATTGCAGACGCAGGAAACGCCCGCTCAAGGGCGGTATCTCCACCGTCACGCTGCTGCCGCCGATGGCCAGACTCTCGCCGCTTTGCAGATCCATCAGCGCGCTACCGCTGCGCAGTTTGCCCGTCGGCAGGTTGTAGCTGAGTGCCGTGGTGGAGAGGTTGAGCAGGTAGACTATCTGCTCCCCCGCCGTCTGCTTGATGTCACCATAGAGACTGCCCTCGGCCACCAGTTTGACTCGCTCTCCCTGATAGAGAGCGGGGTGGGCGGCACGCATCGCCAGTAGCTGGGCCAGCCACTCTTTCAGCTCGGCTTGTTCGCTACTTGGCACAAAGCCGGTGACAGCGGGCACCTTGCCGTCGCTGCGGGCCACATGATCGTCGCACAAGCCCTGCGCTGCGCAGTCACCACCAACCTTGGCGGCAAAGCCCGGCACCTCGTCGCCAAACTCCTCGCCATAGTAGAAGGTGATGGGGCCGGAGCGAGCCGCCATAAAGCTGAAGGCCGCCTTGTGGCGCTGCCAGTACTCGGCCGACTTGAAGTTGCCGCGTTCCAGCAGATCGCCAAAACGCACCAGATCGTGGTTGCCCAGCATCAGATTCGGCATGGCGTGATTCGGGTAGTTCTCCACCTTGTTCCAGCTGGCATCGAGCACGCTGGCCCCCTGCCCGCCCTTGCCGGACTCCTCCACCGCCAGCGCCTGCACGATGCCGTAGCGCAACGGGAAGTCAAAGGCCGAGGAGAGCGCCGGATTGTCGCTGCTGCCGTAAGCCTGGGCGCGAATGTCGTCAGCCCCCTTCCACACCTCACCCACCATGTAGCCAAGGGTGCCCCACTGCTGACCGGCCGCCTTGCGCGCCGCGCTGGCCTGCTCCACCTCGCTGCGAATAGCGCGCCAATCATCCAGCCCAAGCTGATAGGCCTGATCGAGGCGCCAGCCGTCGATGCCGTACTGCTCTACCCAGTAGCGGGCTACCTCCTTGAAGTAGGCGAGGCTCTCCGGCTTGCTGTAATCCACCAGCTGGCCGGGATAACCCGCACCGCCGCTGGTGAGGGCTGGCAGACGCCCCTCTGGCGAGGGCTTGCTCACCCCCACCTTGTTGACGTGGCCAAACACCCCGTCGAGGAAGACATAGAGACCACGCTGGTGCGCCCCGTCCACCAGCTGCTTGAGCTTGGCATTGCTGCCAAAGTTGGGGTCCACGGTGAAAAAGTCGCAGGCGAAGTAGCCGGTGGCATCGAGCTTGTTATCACCGCCCTGACCAGCGCAGGAGTCGAACACCGGGGTGAGCCAGATGGCGTTGACGTTGAGACTCTTGATGTGGTCGAGGCTATCGATGATCCCCTGCAGATCGCCGTTGTGCTGGGAGGGGCCATAGCCGACGCCGTAGTTGGCGCTGCCGTCACCATCGGCAAACGACTCCACCATCACCTGATAGATGCGCAGGTTGCAGGCGGGTTGATCGTCGCCATAGCAGGCACGACTGGCCGTCGCGACCGGAGGGTGGGTGACCGGCGGATTGACGACGGGGGGAGAGCTCTCCCCGCCTGAACTACCGCTGCCGCCGCAAGCCGCAAGTAACAGGGCGGCCCCGAGCAGGCCGCCATAGCGTAACGTTCCCTGTTTCATTGTTATATTCCCGCTGTGAGAGCAGGCGTCTGATACGCCTGTTTTCCACCATGATAGCGATGCTCACACAGCGGTGTCTGTGACTGAAAACGTTATCTGACTCAACTGGTTATAGCACCCCTGCCGAAGCAAAACGGTAGTTGAGCGAGAGCCAGTAGGAACGGCCCGGCTCGGGGATGCGGCCGCTCTGCTCATAGCCCAACCCCGCCTGACTGGCGTGCACCGACTTGGAGAGGTGCTCGTAGTAGAAGGTGTCGAACAGGTTGTCCACCCCGGCCGAGAGCTGCCACCCCTTGGCAAACTGCCAGGCGCCGCTCAGGTTCATGGTGAAGAAGCCCGGAGTCTCCCCCTGATCCTGACCCGCGACCGTGCCGGAACCGACGTCCACCCGATCCTGCGCCGCCACCGCGCGCCCCAGCAAGGTAAAGCTCAGCGCCTCGTCCGGCTGCCAGCCCAATGCCAGCTTGCCATCAAGCGGCGGCATCTGGGCCAGCGGCTTGTTGTCGCTCTGATTTTCGCCGTAGACCACCGCCAAACCACCATCGAGACGCCACTGCTCGGCAAACTGCCAGCGCCCCTCCAGCTCGCCACCCCGGGTCTGGGCATCGATATTGCGCACCTTGTTCGACTTGCTGTTGTAGAGCAGGTAGTCCTTGATATCGGCGCTAAAGAGGGAGAGGGTCAGGTCCAGCTCGCGGCTGCGCAAAGCCAACCCCGCATCCCACTGGCGACTGCGCTCCGGGTTGAGGGTGAACGGGGTGCTGTCCTTGCTGCGCTCCCAGTAGTCCGGCGCCCGCTCTGCCTGCCCCCACGCCAGATAGCTGGACCAGCGTTGCGACCACTGGTACTCGTAGCGGCCAAACCCGCTGTTCAGACTCAGGGTATCGCTGTAGAGGGTCTGTTCACCGGCGCCATAGCGGGTGGTCTCGACCCTATCCTGACGATAACCGCCCTTGTAGCTGTGAGCCCCCTGCTGACGACCCAGCTCGGCAAAGCCACCCTGCTGCTCGAAACGCAGGGTGCGCTGGCGATCCTTGGTGGCATAGTCGACCCCACTCCGACTGCGGTGCTGATCCCGGTTGCTGTCTAGCCCGGCGGTCAGCAACCAGTCGGCAGGAAGGGCGATATCGTTGGCCCAGCGGCCGCCGGTATTGCGGCGATCAGGGTTGCTCAGGGATTTGGTGCTGCTGTTTTGCCGCAGGCTGAAGTTGTCCATGATGTGGTCTATGTAGTTGTCCCACAGGGTCAGCTCGCTGCGCTGCCAGTGAGTGGTGATCTGCTCCTGCTTGAGCTTCAGCCCGAAGGATTCGCGATCAAACATGGGGCCATCCATGGTGCGATCCGCATAGGCGGCACGGGCGTTACTGCGCTCGGCGGTGAGCTCCAGCCAGGTGTGCTCCCCCGGCGTCCAGCCCAGCTGGGCGGTGCCGTTCTCGCGGCGATAGAAAGATCGCACCTTGTTACCGTGACCATCGCGGTAATCGTCGCTGTCGGAGTGGGTGAACTGACCGCGCAGATAGCCGTCGGTCGAGCCCGCCGTCATATCCACCATCTGATCATCACGGCCAAAGCTGCCATAGAGGGCCGAGGCATCGGCCTTGAGGCCCGGTGCGGTGAACTCGGGTCTGTCCCGCTCGAACAGTACGGTTCCCGCCAGGGTGGCACCCTGCTCGAGGGATTGCGGCCCCTTCAGCACCCGGATCCGGTCAAAGGATTGGGGGAACACATAGGCCGTGGGCGGGTCCATCCGGCCACCACACCCACCGGCCAGCATGCCGCCATCCATCTGCACGTTGAGGCGGGACATCCCCATCCCCCGCAGCACAGGGTCGCCACCGAGCCCCCCTTTGCGCACCATGCTCATGCCGGTGACATTCTTCAGATAACCGGCGCCGTCGGCTGCAGGCATGGGGGAACCGGGCTTCTTGGGATCCAGCGTCACTTCAAGTGTGCTGGCGGGGCGGGTTGCCACCACCACCATGGGATCCAGCTGTTGAACCGATTCCTGACCGGCAGCGCCGTGACAGGCGAGCCCGCCCACCAGCAGGGCAAGAGGTGTGCGCATATGACAAGCCATACATTTTCCTTATGTATTTGTTTATTTTGTTATTTTCATTCAACCGACCAAACATTTCAGCAAGGGAAAGGTTTGCCATCAGGCCGCAAAAAAGGCCTGCGGCGCGAAAGCGGCAAGCCTCTGTCAGGTGAAGCGAAGGCAAGTTGGCAAAATGTTGCGCAGGTTTTACCCAAGTTGGCTCAGAAAGGCAAACGGGCAAACATTCCAGTAACAGGAATCTGGCGTTGGCTCACAAAAAATGGGGATTAGCTGAAGGCTTCCCGCTCATCGATGGGAGAGATGAGGTGATAGACCTCATGGGCGGATAGCGTGCAGCCAACAGGCCACTCCAGCTGGTGGTGACGGTTGATGAAGACCCGGGCGCAGTGACGCTCGCTCTCCAGCTTTGCAAACAGCGGCTGGGTTCGCCAGGGGGTCAGATCCAGCACACCCGTGGTGCCATCCGATAACACCAGAAACAGGCGCCATCCCCGCACATACTCGACATCGATAAAGACCGGCATCCCTTCGGCTCCGATTGAGATAATTCGCGGCAATTATAAACACCAGTTCCCCATCCATACACGCTGTGGCTCACATTTTGCCCAGCAGATTATGCTGTGCTCATTAGTGGCGCGACATCACATTTTTAGATGATAAATGTGTTAATGCCGACTTTTAACAAACTTGAATGCAACCTTAACCAATTCGATCTGTCATAACCTCACAACAACTAAAAAAACGTCTGTGGACAGACGTTTAGAGTCTCATTCAGGAACAAACATGACGAATCTAAAACATCGACTCGGCCCGTTCTGGCCCTTCGCCGTCTTCTGCGCGCTCGCGCTTTTCTCTCTCTCTTTCAGCCGAATCGCCCTCGGTCTCTGGCAACTGGAACGGGTGGATGCCGTGGCCGGTTGGCAGGAGATGCTGCTGCAAGGGATCCGGGTCGACTTTGCGACCCTCTGCTGGGTCTGGGGTGTCCCCGCCATGCTCACTCTGCTGCTGGCAGGCCCCCATGCCATCGGCCGAGGCTGGCTGCAACTGATGCGCGTCTGGCTGACCGTCGGGCTCTGGCTGATGCTGTTCCTCGAGATCTCCACCCCCTCGTTTGTCACCGAATATGGCGTGCGTCCCAACCGTCTCTATGTGGAGTACCTCATCTATCCGAAAGAGGTGTTCGCCATGCTGTGGGCGGGGCGCAAAGCCGAGCTGCTGCTGGCGTTACTCTTCAGTGGCGCCGTGCTGGCCGGTGGCTGGTGGCTGAGCGGCCGTCTGGTGCGTGGCCTCAGCTTCCCCCGCTGGTATCTGCGTCCTGCCTTCGCCCTGCTCATTCTGGCCATAGGTTTTCTCGGTGCCCGCTCCAGTCTCGGCCACCGCGCCCTGAACCCGGCCATGGTCGCCTTTGCCGAAGATCCGCTGGTCAACTCGCTCACCGTCAACTCCGCCTACTCCCTCTTCTTTGCCATCAAACAGATGGGCGCCGAGGAGGATGCCGGCCAGTTTTACGGCGAGATGACGGAGCAGAAGGTGCTCGAGGTCATGCGCAAGGAGAGTGGCCGTCCGGCCAGTGATTTCAACTCCGAACTACTGCCCAGCCAGACCTTCAATGAGGCGAGCTTCCAAGGTAAACCGAAGAATCTGGTGATCCTGCTGCAGGAGAGTCTGGGTGCCCAGTTTGTCGGTTCCCTCGGCGGTCTGCCGCTCACCCCCAACATCGATGCTCTGTCGCAGCAGGGCTGGGCCTTCGAGCAGCTCTACGCCACCGGCACCCGCTCGGTGCGCGGTATCGAGGCGGTACTGACCGGTTTCACACCGACTCCGGCACAGGCGGTGGTCAAACTCGGCAAGAGCCAGACCAACTTCTTCACCATCGCCGATCTGCTCAAACAGCGAGGTTATGACACCAGCTTTATCTACGGCGGCGAGAGCCACTTCGACAACATGCGCAGCTTCTTCCTCGGCAACGGCTTCACCACCATCGTCGAGCAGAAGGATTTCGACAATCCGGTGTTCAAGGGCTCATGGGGCGCTTCCGATGAAGATCTGATGGCCAAAGCCGACGAGACCTTCAAGGCGCTGCACAAGGAGGGCAAACCCTTCTTCAGTCTGGTGTTCAGCTCCAGCAACCACGATCCGTTCGAATTCCCGGACAATCGCATCGAGCTCTTCGAGCAGCCCAAGCAGACCCGTAACAACGCGGCCAAGTATGCGGATTACGCCATCGGCGAGTTCTTCAAGAAGGCGAAACAGTCCGAATACTGGAAGGACACCCTGTTCCTGGTGATCGCCGATCACGACAGCCGGGTCGGCGGCTCCAGTCTGGTGCCCATCCCCCGCTTCCATATCCCCGGCGTCATCGTCGGCGACGGCATAGCGCCGAAGAAGGATCCGCGCATCGTCAGCCAGATCGACATGGCACCGACCCTGCTCTCCCTGATGGGGATCAGTGCCGACCACCCCATGCTGGGCAAGGATCTGACCCGCATGCCCGCCGACTGGCCGGGGCGCGCCATCATGCAGTACGACAAGAACTTCGCCCTGATGCGCGGCAAGGATGTGGTGATCCTGCAACCGGAGCGGGCGGCAGAGGGCTATGTCTACGACAATGCCAGCGAGAAGCTGACTCTGGCGGCGCAGCCGGACGCCTTGAAGGAAGATGCCCTCGGTCTTGCCCTGTGGGGCAGCATGGCCTATCAGAAGAGCCTCTATCAGACGGCCAAGGATGAACGCACCGCCGCCAACTGAGCCGCCCGTGCAGATTCAACCAATTGCAGAATAGAAAAAACCGCCAGCTGGCGGTTTTTTCTATCTATTCATACTGTCGGCCCACTGGCCGTTATGGCTGGGGAAAGCAGGGCAGGGAGCGGCTGAACTTGTGCTCGAATACCAGCGAGGTTTCGAGGTGCACCACCTCTTCGCGGGAGGTGAAGTGATCGAAGACAAAGTTGCGCAGGTGCTCGGTATCGGAGACACAGAGGTGCACCAGAAAATCATCCTTGCCCCCCATGTGGAACAGACTGATCACTTCGGGCAGCGCCAGAATAGCATCGCGGAAAGCATCGATGATCTGGCGGCTGTGACGGGCCAGCTGCAGGGAGACCATGGCCTGAATGTGGCCACCGAGGGCCTGATAATCCACTTCGCAGTGCGCTCCCTTGAGCACGCCATCCTGCTGCAACTTGCGCACCCGCTCCAGACAGGTGGAGGGGGCAACGCCCACCAGCGCGGCCAGATCCTTGTTGGTCATGCCCGCATCCCGAAACAGATGGGCCAGGATATCCAAATCCAGTTGATCCAGGTTTCTCATCTTAACTCCTTGAACCGCTCAATTTTTTAGACTCTGCCCGTAAACCGGGGCAAACACAACGGCCATTGACATCCCCCCTGCCCCGCCTATCCTTGGCGCCATTCACCGGCCGCAGCCCTGCGGCCACCACACGAGGATCCGCCATGCACCCGTATCACCCCTTCTGGAGCCTTGAGGTTCCCCGTGTCGACGGTCAGCTGCTGCTGACCCCCTGCCCCGGCACCCAGCAGGTGCCGCTGACCCTGGCGCTCGATCAACTGCGGTTGGCCGGTGCCCACGGAGTGGTGACCCTGATGACAAGCGCCGAGTTGATCCGACTCGAACTGGCGCAGCTCGGCCAGCAGGTAGAGCACGAAGGGATGCGCTGGTTCCATCTGCCCATCGAGGATGATCTGGCCCCCGACACCGACTTCGAGGCGGCCTGGCAACAGGCGCTGCCACAGCTGCGCGAGCTGCTGGGAGATGGCAAACATCTGGTCATCCACTGCAAAGGGGGCAGCGGTCGCACCGGTCTGGTCGCCGCCGCGCTGCTGATGACCCTCGGCCAGCCGCAGCAAGAGGCGATGACCGCAGTCAAAGCTCACAGACCCAAGGCGTTTACCTTGACCTGCCACCGCCAATGGCTCGACCAGCTGGCCGAGCGGCTGGCGCAGGGCGACTGACTACTTGCCTCCCTGATCGTAGGTAAAGACCTTGCCGATATCTTCCACCCGATAGCTGGTGAGCTGATAAACGTAGTAGTTGAGCCAGTTGGCAAACAGCAGATGACCGTGGCTGCGCCAGCTGGCGCGCGGCGTCTTGCCCGGATCGTTATTCGGATAGTAGTTGACCGGAATGGCCGGGTCGAGCCCTGCCGCCAGATCCCGCTGATACTCCCCGTCCAGCGTCAGGGCATCGTACTCCGGGTGCCCGGTGACAAACACCTGACGACAATCCTTGGTCGCCGCCAGATAGACTCCCGCCTCTTCTGACTCGGCAAAAATCTGCAAGTCGGTCTGGGCACGGATCAGATCGCCATCAAACGCCGCGTAACGGGAGTGCGGGGCGACAAACTCGTCATCGAAACCGCGCAGCAGCGGCTCGTGCTCATCGAGGCGATGGTGGCGGTAAACCCCGGAGAGCTTCTCGCCGTGAGTCTGCTTCTCCATACCATACAAGGCTTTCAGCGCCGCCTGCACCGCCCAGCAGAGGAACAGGGTGGAGGTGACATGCTGATGGGACCACTCGATGATCTCGACGATACGCGGCCAATAGACCACCTCCTCGAACTCCACCAGCCCGAGCGGCGCGCCGGTAATGATCATGCCGTCGTAGTTGTTGCCACGCACCTGCTCGAAGTCGTGATAGAAGTTCTCCAGATGGGCCTGCGGCGTGTTCTTTGACTCCCTGTCATCAATGCGCAGCAGATCCACATCCACCTGCAGCGGCGAGTTGGAGAGCATCCGCATCAGCTGGATCTCGGTCTCAATCTTCTTGGGCATCAAATTGAGGATCAGTACCCGCAGCGGGCGGATGTTCTGGGTGACGGCCCGGGATTCCGTCATCACGAAGATGTTCTCCTGCCCCAACACTTCGGCTGCGGGCAACTGATCCGGGATCTTGATCGGCATGCTTACTCCCTGTACTGCATCGGTAAATATGTCTGGACATCCAGAAGCCTATAATAAAGCTCCCACCCTGTCATCAGATACCTTTTGTATTCACTCTCGCCTTTGACTAGCATACGGCTCAGTATCTCCCCTGCATCCAAGATAATGACCGGTATCAAGATTTCCGTAGATCGACTGCAAGTCGGCAACTATGTCTCCCTGCCACTGGGGTGGCGCGAACACCCGTTCCTGTTTTCCAGCTTCAAGATCAAGAATGAAGAGGAGATCGAGCTGATCCGCCGACTCGGTCTGAAACTGGTCACCATCATTCCCGACAAGAGCGACGTTCCGCCCAAGCCCCTCAATCAGGTACAGCCTCAACCACAAGAGAGCGCAGACGCCGCCCAGCGCCAGGCTCAGATGCAGCAGGAGAAGGACCGCCGCATCGAGCAGTTGCAGCAGTATCGTCGCAACCTGCAGCAGTGCGAGAAACAGTTTCAGCAGTCGCTGGCCCAGGTGCGCAGCGTGATGAGCAAGCTCCAGTCCCGCCCCCTCAATGCCATCGGCGAGGCGCAGGAGCTGGTCAATGCAATGACAGAACAGCTGCTCTCGGTGGACGAGATGGTGCTCCATCTGGTCTCCGACAGCGAGGATGGCAACAACCTCTACTTCCACTCCCTCAATGTGAGCGTGCTCAGCATGCTGCTGGCCAAGGAGTGCTGCATGACGGCAGACGAGATCCGTCAGGTTGGCATGGGGGCCCTATTCCACGACATCGGTAAATTGAAGATCCCGAGCCAGATCCTGCGCAAGACCGAGCCGCTGACCAAGCCGGAGCAAAACCTGATGGCCCAGCACCCGCGCTACGGGCTGGATCTGCTCAATCTGGCCAAGGATTTCCCGTCGGAAGCGAAGGGGATAGTGCTGCACCACCACGAATATCTCGATGGCAGCGGGCCGGAAGGGCTCAAGGGCGGCCAGCTCGATCCGCTGACCCAGATGGTGTCGCTGATCAACGAGTACGATAACCTCTGCCACATGCAGGCCAAGGTGCCCTACTCGGCCCTGAGCGGCCTCTACAAGCAGCGCAAGGCGCAGTTCAATCCGGAGTACCTCAGCATGCTGATCCGGTTGATGGGGATCTATCCCCCCGGCAGCGTGGTGCAACTCTCCAACGGTCAGGTGGGGCTGGTGATGTCGGTCAACGCTTCCCGCCTGCTCTACCCCTCGGTGCTGGTCTACGATCCGCGCATTCCCCGTCAGGAAGCCGCCATCATCGACCTGCAGCAAGCCGAACTGTCGATCGCCAAGGTAATCCACCCCAAACGGCTGCCGCCCGCCGTGTTCGAGTACCTCAATCCGCGTACCCGGATCAGCTACTACTTCGAGCACAACAAAGCCTGATTGTGTTGGCTCGAGGCCAACCGTTGCCACCCGTTTAATCCAAGGAGCCTGCCATGCGTATCGAGATCATCAGTACCGGAGACGAAATAGTGACGGGTCTGGTGGTGGATACCAATGCGGCCTGGCTCAGCGCTCTGCTGCTGGAACAGGGGTGGCAGGTGCGCCGTCGCCTGACGGTGGGTGACAACCTCGCTGACCTGAAAACGGTGCTGCAAGAGAGTGCCAGCCGCGCCGAGGTGGTGCTGGTGTGTGGCGGGCTCGGGCCCACTGCCGACGACCTCACTGCTCAGGCGGCAGCTGAAGCCTTTGAACAGCCGCTCACCCTTTTCCCCGACTGGCTTGCTACCATCACGGCCCGCTACGCCAGCCGGGGCCGCACCATGCCCACCAGCAATGCAAAACAAGCTTGGTTGCCGCAGGGGAGCGAAATCCTCGACAACCCGGTCGGCACCGCCTGCGGCTTTGTGGTGCGAAGTGGCCAGAGCCAGCTCTTCTTCACCCCAGGTGTGCCGTTCGAATTCAAGCAGATGGTGCGCGAGCAAATTCTGCCGCGCCTCAAACAGCTGGCCGGGGCACAGATCGATACCGAGCTGCGTCGCTTTTACACCTTCGGCATCTCGGAGTCAGCGCTCAGCGATATGCTGGATGCCGCCCCCTGGCCCATGGGTATCGAGCTGGGTTACCGCTCCTCCATGCCCCTTATCGAGCTGAAGCTGATCGGCCACGGCGCCAGCACCGCTGACATGGAGAACGCCGAGCACCGACTGCTGGATACGATCCGCTCCTGGCTGGTTGGCTGCGGAGATACGGAACCGGCGCAGCAGATCCTGGCGCTGCTGCAAGGCAAGCCTCTGGCTCTGCTGGAGGGAGAGAGTGGCGGCGCCCTGCTGGCGCTTTGTCACGGCCATACCCGGCTGGAGGCCAACTTCAGCACGCAACTGGCCGATGAGCTGGCACAACTGCCGACGACCGATGCGGGCCTGCAACTGACCATTGGGCGAGAGGGCGCAGAGGGGGTGCCACTGATGCTCAGCGCCGATGGCATGCACATCGGTCAGACGGTCAAGGTCAGCCACCCCGACCCGGAGAGCCGCCGCAAGATCCTCGCCTTTGCCGCCCTCGACATGCTGCGCCGCCATATGCTGGGTGAACCGGTGCTCGGCGATTACCTCACCCTGGCCAGAACAGCCCAGCGCAGCAGATAAGAACCGCCATTCCCCTGCCAGCGACCCTATGTCGCTGGCGCTGCGATCCGTCTTTTCACTCCATTTCCAAACAGCGCCCACATTTATCTGGCCGCCATCACCGATTTGACTTCAATTCATTGACCATTCAGAGGAAATATCTGAATACTGCCCACTCTCAGGGTTGGCGACTCGCTTTATTAATCATTGAGAGATTAAATGACAGTAGAGGAGCGAGCCGATCGCTCCGTTCTCATCCAGCAAGGAGATGCGGTGTTAAGCAAAGAGTGGTTGCTGCTATCAAGCGATATGGAACTGGTCTGCCTGCGGATTGCCGCCGGTCTCACCAAACCTGTCACGGAACAGGATGTGCAGGCTCTGCTGCTCGCTTCCAACTGTCGCCGCTATCAGCCGCTGCCCGAGGGGATCAAACAGGCCATCAGCCTGCTCAATACCCTGCTCACCAACCCTGCCGCCCCCGTCCCCGCCAACCCCATCCCCATCGGCAAGCGTCAGGATGCCCGACTCGCCGTAATAGTGGAGAAGGATCGCATGAGCGCCATCGCCCAGATCACTGCCGACTGGGGGGGCAAGTATGTGACGCTGGAACAGCTGAAAGAGGCGATCGCCATCAGCGAAATCAAACAGGGGGTGAGTGAGCAACTGCTCACCGCTGCCATCCAGTCGGCCAAGGAGGCCGCCCCCGGCAGCCAGCTCAAGCTGGTAATTGCCAACGGCCAGCCAGCCGTCAATGGTCAGGACACTCGCTATGAGCGGCTGGTGGAGACCCCGGCCGAACGGATCCTCAAACCGCAGGAGTTGGGGCATGGCAAGGTCGACCTGCGGGATCTCGGCTCCATCGTCACCGTCAAGGCCGGCGCTCCGCTGATGCGCCGTCATCCGGCCACCATCGGGGTACCCGGTTTTACCGTGACCGGTCAGGACCTGCCCGCCAAGGATGGCAAAGACAGCCCGATGAGTGCTGGCGAGGGCACCTTTATCTCCCCCGACGATCCCGACCTGCTGATTGCCGGTCGGGCTGGCCTGCCCTGTCAGGAGAAAGCGGGCATGAAGGTGGACGAGGTGCTCAGCGTCAAACAGGTGGATGCCCGCCACGGCCACATTGATTTTGAAGGGGGCTTAATCGTCAGCGGCGACGTCAACCCGGGCATGAAGATCCGTGTCAGCGGCGACATCGTCATCGGCGGTTTTATCGAAGGAGGCTGGATCGAGGCGGGGGGCAGCATCACGGTTCGCCACGGCATCATTGGCCGCCGCAACGAGCAGGGAGAGTACCTTTGCCAACTCAATGCGCAGGGGGAGATCCACGCCAGCTACGCCCAATATGCCCAGCTGGAAGCGGGGGGGGATATCCAGATCCAGAGCCAGCTCAGCCACTGCTACTCCCGCAGCGGACAAGATATCAAGGTGGGTGATAGCAACATGCGTAAAGGCACTCTGCTGGGGGGCACCTGCATTGCCAATCGCCTGATCATGGCCCCCAGCCTGGGGGCCGAGGCCGCCAACCATACCCGGCTGCAGATCCTTGGCGGCTACTTCACCCACAAGGAGCAGGAACAGCAGCTCAAGCTGCGCCAGCAGGCGTGTCAGGCACAGCTGGAGAAAATCAAGGAGCTGGTCATGAAGTTGCTGCAACTGCCCAGCGACAAGCGTAATCCGGATACCCTGCGCAAGCTCAAACCGATCCGGGACCATCAGCTGGCCGAACTGGCCCAGCTCGATGAGCAGCTCACCGCCAACCAGGAGGAGCTGCGAAACTTGATGGCTCAGATGGAGGTCATTGCCACCCAGCACCTCTACTCCGGCATCGAGGTCGAAATGGCCAGCTTCAAACGCAAGGTTACCATCACCCGAGGCCCTACCCGTCTGACCATCCATGATGAAACCCTGGAGATGACCCCTTACGAGGGACACAAATAGCTCAACCGGTACGGCCCCATCGCTGAACCGGTCGTGATCCCGCCGCCGATTTTCGCTACACTCGCCACTTCCTTGGCCCCACCGGGCGGGCCACCCAGACTCAGGTAGTGAGAGATGTACAAGCTGATCGCATTGGATATGGATGGCACCCTGCTCAACCCGCAGGGCCAGATTACTCCCCGCACCCACGCCGCCATCAGCGCCGCGCGCGCCAAAGGGGTAACCGTTGTGCTGGCCTCCGGCCGCCCGCTGGAAGGGATGAGCCGCTATCTGGAAGAGCTCGGCCTCACCACTGAGCATGACTACGTCATCTGCTACAACGGCGCCCTGGTGCAACAGGTGGCCGATCAGCGCATCATCCGCAGCCAGCTGCTGACCGGCAGTGACGCCAGCGCCGTCGCCAAACTGGCTGATGAGCTGGAAGTGAACGTTCACGGTTTCTCGGTCACCCGCGGCCTGATCAGTCCCCGTGTCAGCACCTACACCGAGCACGAATCCCGCCTGATCGGCATGCCGATCAATCTGATCGACTTCGCCACCCTGCCTGCCGACGAGCAGATCATGAAGGTGATGATGATCGACGAGCCGCCCCAGCTCTCCCGCGCCATCGAGCGACTGCCTGCAGAGCTCTATGAGCGCTATACCGTGGTACAGAGCGCCCCTTTCTTCCTCGAGTTCATGAACAAGCAGAGTAACAAGGGAACCGGCGTGGCCGCACTGGCCGAGCACCTTGGCCTGACCGCTGATCAGGTGATCTGCGTCGGGGATGCCGGCAACGATCGCCACATGATCGAATACGCAGGCCTCGGGGTTGCGATGGGCAATGCCACCGACGAGATCAAGTCTCTCGCCCAGCACACCACTGCCCGCAACGATGAAGATGGCGTGGCTCAGGTGATCGAGCAGTTCGTACTGAACGCCTGATCGCAATCGAGCGCTGCTGCGTCCGATGAGGAAATAAAAACGGGGAGGCTGTCAGCCTCCCCGTTTTTTCTGGTCAGTTATCTGCGTGATGAGCGGTAATTCGCTCGCATCACTGGTTCGCCAGACACTGAGTATGGGAGCCCGGTTGCAGGTAAGGCGTCAGCAGGGGAGCCATCCCCTTGAGCACCTGCACCGGCAGCGCCGAGGTGAACCTGAACTTGTCAGACTGGCTACCCGGTACATAGGCGGTCAGGGTACCGAAGTGATCCTCACCCAGATAGAAGACGAAGGTTGCGGTGCGGTTGCGCGCCAGCGAGCTGGTCACGTTGCCATAACGACCCACGGTTTCAATCCGGTTATCCCCGGTCCCGGTCTTGCCCCCCATCTGCAGCACAGTGCCGTCCGGCAGGGTAAAGGCACCGGCGATACGTCTTGCCGTGCCCCCTTCAACGACTTTGGAGAGCGCACTGCGCAGGGCGGCCGCCACCTCTGCCGGCATCACCCGGGTGCCCTCGGTGTGCTGCGGCTCAAACTCGGTCTCGAAGGGCGTCCCCTTGGCGAACGAGAGATGCTCGATACGCAAAGTTGGCGAGCGGACACCGCCATTCTGGATAATCCCCATCAGCTCGGCCAGTGCAGCCGGACGATCGCCGGAGCTACCCAAGGCGGTCGCCAGCGAAGGCACCAGATGATCGAACGGATAACCGAGCTTGGCCCAGCGCTGATGGATATCGAGGAAGGCTTCCACCTCCAGCATGGTGCGGATCCGGCTGTCACGGGCACTGCGATGACGGGTCTTGAACAGCCAGCTGTAGACCTCCTGCCGCTCGTCACGACTGGCCGCCACCGCGTCGGCAAAGGTCGCCTTGTCGAACTCCTTGAGATAGGCCAGCAGCCACAGCTCCAGCGGGTGCACCCGGGCGATGTAGCCCTGATCCGGCAGTGAATACTTGCCCGGACCATAGCTCACATAGAGCTGATTGACCCGTTTCGCACTCAGCTTCTCCCGCGGCAACCGCTCCGCCAGGAAGGCAGCAAATGCGGCTTCGCTGGCTTCCGGCATCAGGTAGCGGTGAACCGCCGCCAGACGTACCGCACTCGGCTTGAGACCGTCGAGGAAGGTATCGAGCTGCTCCTCGGGAGCCTTGCCGCGATATTTGCGCCAGAAGCGCAGCAGATAGGTCTGCCCCTCTTTGTCGGCAAATTTGGCCAGATACTCCTGACGACGGGGATCCTTGTCATCCTTGAGCAGCTGGGCACGGTTGCCCTCCTTGTAGAGGCTGTAGCGCACGATATCGCGCATCAGTCGCACAAAGGGCAAGTTAATCGACTCACGCAAAGAGTCACGCAACGTCGGAATGCGATTGTTATCCTCGCGGCGGAAGTTGTTGAAGGTGTGCATGCCGCCACCGGTAAAGAACCCTTCGTTGGGGCTGGCGGAGTATTTGCGATCCAGCGCTGCTTCCAGCATCACAGGCAGGCTCTTGTCCTGAGCCGTCATCAAATAAGAGATGGCCCAACGGCTGAGGTTGTCCTGAGAGACGGCAGCCAGCTTGCGCAGATTCTCGACCGGCATCCCGGCATAGTTGTCGTGCAGCTCGGCCACGATCTCCAGATAGGTAGTCAGTACCCGCAACTTGGCGGTTGAGCCCAACTCCAGCTTGGAGCCTTCATTGATATCAAACGGCTGATCGGTGTTATCGGTCTGTACCCGCACCTTGAACCCTTCCGGCGACTTCTCGAACAGGGTGAAGCTGTAGCGCACATCGCCGGTCTTCTCCGGCGAGAGCAGACGCTCACCAAACAGTCCCACCTGAGCGGCAAACGTCGGGTCGGCCAGCTGTTGCAGATAACGGGAGATTTCGTTCTGCAGCGGCATATTGAGGCTGGTATCGGCGGTCAGATCCATCCGGTCGAGGTCATAGAGCTGCACCCCGAGCTGACGGCTCAGGCGAGTACGGGCAACCTGCAACCCCTTGTTGTTGTTCACCCGGGTGATAGCCGGGGACTGCAGGAAATCACGAAACGTAATCTTGGCCTTGAGCGCCGCCTCCATCAGAGGTGGCGTAATCATTCCCTCCTGCACAAACAGGCGCAGGTAGCTGTCGGTCAGGGTAGCCAATGCCTCTCGCCCCTGAGCCAGATAGTAAGAGGGACGGCGGTGCGCAATCATCAGCGAGACCACCTGACGCAGGGCAAGCCCCTGTTCGGCCAGCGGTGTGTTCTGGTTGCGGGCGGGGTCCAGCAGACGGTTCACGTCATCAACATTGGCACCAAACCAGACCCAGAGACCATCTCCCAGACCATGCACTTCACCATATCCCGGCGCAGCCGAGAGCGGTACCGAGTTGAGGTAGGCCCAGGCGACCAGTTTGCGCGCTTCAAGGGTTTCCGGCCCGAGACGATAGGCCCGTACGCTGGCGGAGGCCATCTGACGGATCTTCTCGGTCGGCGACAGGGTCAGGCCATCCGGCGAGTGGCGATACTTCTCCACCTGGGTCGCCAGGGTACTGCCACCGGCAGATTGATCCTGCATATCGAGCGCCTTGCCCACCTGGGAGAGCGCGGCCTTGGCAAAACGGGGCCAATCGACCGCCGGGTTGGCCAACGGCTCTTCGTTGCTCAGCAGATCGCGGTTCTCGATAAACAGCAGCGACTGGATGACGAGCGGTGGAATGGAGTCAAAATCCGGATAGTGATGGGTCGGATACTTGAATTGATAGAAGGGCTCAGCGCGGCAATCGTGCAGCGTCAGTCCGGCCTGCACCTTCTCGGTATAGGGCACGAAGAAGCCACGACTGGCATAGTCATAGAGTGCGTCGGAGAAATGCACCTGTTTGCTGACTTCATAGCCCCGCTGAAGCAAACGCTCCTGCATCATCGGCAGTTGCACATAGCCGAGCCGCTTGTCGAACGGGCCATCCTCAGGGAAAGCGATCTGCTTGCTCTGACCAGGTTCGACCTGATAGGTGAGCTTGGCGGCATAGCGGGAAATCTCCTGAGATTGCAGCTTCGAGGTTTTCATCTCATAGCCAACCAGAGCGATCACCGCCCCCAGGCACAATAAAAAGAGAAAACAGAACAGCCAACGCCACCAGGGACGACGCTTACGCTTTGGGTTCCCGTCCGAGGTCTGGACAGATGAATCTTGAGATGCCACTTGTGTCAAATCCGTCTGTTCTGATGCGCCCATATCAGCCCCACCATGGTTGCGCAATTTATTGTGTTTCACTCAAGCTTAGTCTTTTCAAGTCAATGGCTTGAAACTATTGACCGCTTTGTGGTGATGGTAACAGGGCAATTCTAAAAAGGGGAGCCGATTGTTGCAGGAGTGGCAGAGATCCGAGCTGATAACAAAACACCGGCCAGTGGCCGGTGTCTCTTAAGCGAAAGCTGAATGCTTATTTGTGAGAGCTCATGCCCTTCAATTTGGTGCTCAGCTCTTTACGCTCTTTGGAAAGCTCGGCGTTCTTGATGATGTGGTCATCCACGCGCTCTTCATAGTCCGCGCGCATGTTGGCGATGATCGCCTGTACATCATCAATGCTCATGCCCGGCTTGATGTAGTCGCTCAGGTTGTCGAGCAGCAGCACGCGCTTCTGGTTGTCACGGATCTTCTTCTCGTTATCCGCAATTTCACGCTTGAGTTTGTTCTGGCGACGGGACATACGCACATATTCCAGTACATCGCTGAAGGTGGACTTGTTTACTTGTTCCATATCGATACCACTGACTTAAGGTTGATAAAAACTGGCCAAGTTACACCTGGAACCCGGCAAACTCGGCACGGGACAGGCAAACTCAAGATGCCCTTACTCTACCGAGTTATAAGCGAGATACAACCCTAATCGCGCACCATGAACAGAGTTTGGCCAAAAGTAAACCAGTTAAAATGGCCAGTAATCCATCAGATAAAGGCTTGATATGGATACAAAATGGAGGAGATGACAGGGCTTTAGTTCTCTTCCTGCAGATAAATGCTAACACTGTCTGTTTAATACGCTAAAAACACCAAAGCCCGGTCGTGAGACTGGGTTTTGGTGTTCGCCGAGTGTACAAATCTGGGGGGCTCTGGGCAAAAATCGCCCATAGCAAAAAGGCCTTCCCAATCGGGAAGGCCTTCAAATTAGTGGCGGAGCGGACGGGACTCGAACCCGCGACCCCCGGCGTGACAGGCCGGTATTCTAA
>NZ_JAAKUM010000008.1:0-207671 GCF_049175135.1 Aeromonas sp. 600724
GAGCAGGTCTGGGTCGCTGATATCACCTATCTGCCAGCCAGGAGCGGGCCGCTGTACCTGAGCCTGGTGACGGATGCGTACTCACGCAAGATAGTAGGCCACCACGTACACGAAGGAATGCACGCGGAGTCGGTTGCGATGGCGTTCAAGAAAGCACTGAAGCAACGGCGTGGCGGCGGTGAACTCATCCATCACTCGGACCGCGGCGTGCAGTATTGCTCTGGGCTGTATCAGTCACTACATGAACGGTACGGGGTGAAATGCTCGATGACGGATGGGTATGACTGTTATCAGAATGCGTTGGCGGAGCGGGTGAACGGGATTTTGAAAGGAGAGTTATTGCTGCAAAGCCCGCAGGATTTGACGCACGCGCGGGAAATGGTGCGTGAAGCAGTAGATATTTACAACGAGGAGCGGCCGCATCATGCATTGAAATACAGAACCCCCGATGCGGTACATAGGGGGTTCTGAGTAGAGAAATGCGAGTTGAAGTTGAAAATGTGTAAACCTATTTCAGGACTAGACACTGAAGTTAACCTCACAACATCGATCACTACATCAAGCTAATGCTATCTCCCAGCCCGTTCTTCGGATAAAACAAAGCCCACCGCTGAGGGTGGGCTTGCTCCAGATGCAAAGAGAGCGGCTGATCAAATTGCCATCTGCTCGTGGGGCGAACCATGGTGGCGTAACCAGACAAAGCTCAGCGCCACGATCAGCACCATCAGGGTCATGATGGCCCCCAGAGTCACCTGCCCGGTCATCGGGAAACCGGCCGCCAGCAGGGTCACCACGCCCGCCCCCAGATTCTGCATCCCGCCGAGAATGGCTCCCGCGGTGCCGGCTTGACCCGGGAAGGGCTCGATGGCGCAGGAGGTGGCAGTCGGGTAGAGAATACCGCTACCGATGAAGTAGACAGCCGCACCACCGACCAGCGAGGCGGCACTCACCACCCCGAACAGCCCCGGCACCAGAATGATGAGGGAGCCGAGCGCCAGAAAGGCGATCCCCAGACGCATCAGTTTGCCCTGAGTCAAACGGAAGCTCAGCTTGGCAGAGAGCCAGGCCCCGAACAGATAGCCGGGCAGCGGCAGCACGAACAGCACGCTCACGGTACGGGCGCTCAGTTTCAGCACATCGCCCAGCAGCACACCGGCCGCAGCCTCGAACACTGCCAAACCGGCAAAGGTCGCCATCAGGCAAAGCAGGTTGCCCTGAAACTTGGGGTTGCCCAGCACATGACGATAGGCAGCACCGACGCGCAGCGGCTGACGAGCAGCAGCAGGCAGCGTCTCACCAAACCAGGCCATGATCGCCAGAGTGGCTACGGCACCAAAACCGAACAGGAACCAGTAACCGGCGCGCCAGTTGAACAGCTCGGTCAGCCAGCCACCCAGCACCGGGGCCAGCAGCGGGGAGAAGATCACCCCCATGCTGACCAGACTGTTGGCGCGGTTGAGCTCGGCGCCATTGTAGCGATCGCGCATCACGGTACGGCTCATGGCGCCACCGGCACCGGTACCCAGCCCCTGAATAAAGCTGCCCACCAGCAGGGCGGCAAAATGAGGGATGACCTGAATGATCAGGGTGCCTACCAGAAATACCATCATGCCGACGATCAGCACCGGACGACGACCGATTCGATCCGACAGCGGCCCGTAGACAAACTGGGAGAGGCCATAGGGGATCAGGTAACAGGCCATCACCGCCTGTAACTGGCCCGAGGCCACATTGAAGTCCCCCGCCATCATGGGAATGGAGGGAACATAAAGGGTCTGGGTCATCTGGCCCACAGCGACCATCAGAATGGTCAGTAAAAACAACGGATAAAAACTGTGCCGATCCATATCAGTCCCAAAAAATCGAAAAAATGCTGCCGCCCCTCTGGCACAAAATGGCCCAGAGGAATCTGATCACAGAGGCTGTGATGCAATCAAAAACAGTGTTGGAAACAGTAGGCGGGGAGCCCGCCAAGCCACCGCACAGGACGCTTGGTGGTATGGGGGCATCATAGTGATTCAGCTCACAAAAAACGAACGAATCTTTATAATCGGCTTGCCTTAGTTTTTCTAATATTACGGGGCGTTTCGCCCCGTCCGCAGTTAAAAATCAACGTGTTACCATCTGCTGCGCCTGCTTGATCAGCTCATCGGGCTGCTCCTTGCGCGGCGGTATGGTGATCCCCTTCTGGCAGGCAGGTTTCTCTGCCATGCGATCCATCCAGGCTTGCAGATGGGGTAACCCCTCGATGGAGATGCCGCTCCAGTCATAAATACGCACCCAGGGCCAGGTGGCGATATCGGCGATGCTGTACTCGTCCGCCAGATATTCTTGGTGGGCCAGATGGCTATCGAGCACCTCGAACAGACGGCGCCCCTCCTTCTGGTAACGTTCGATGGCGGCGGGGATCTTCTCGGGGAAATAGCGGTAGAAGACATTGGCCTGCCCCATCATGGGTCCTACCCCGCCCATCTGGAACATCAGCCACTGGATGGCCTGAGAGCGGCGTTTGGGATCAGCGGGCAGCAACTTGCCTGCTTTCTCCGCCAGATAGATGAGGATGGCCCCCGACTCGAATACGGCAAAATCGTCATTATCCCGATCGACGATAGCCGGAATACGGCCATTTGGGTTGATGGCGAGAAACTCGGGCTTCTTCTGATCCAGTGCAGAGAGATCGAGAGGAATGACCCGATAGGGCAAACCCAGCTCTTCGAGGGCGATCGCCACTTTGAAACCATTGGGGGTCGCGGCGGTGTAAAAGTCGATCATGATTCACTCCTTGTTGGTCATAGCCAGATTGCACGGTTGGAACAGGGTGCAACACCATAGCCGCCTCATCTTGCAACAAGTGACCGGCTCCAGACCATTAAAAAGCGACGCACCGCTGGCCAAACAAGGCTACGGTGCGCCGCTAGTGCGCTCTGGCAATGGTAGATATTAGTTAATCACGGCGACCGGCTTGCGCTGGCGCAGCATGATCAGGCGGGAAAGCAACGGGAAGTAAGACTCCAGTTTGCGCAGCAGCACCCGGCTGCAGGCAGGCTCGGCCAGCTCAGACTCATCCAGCACGATGCCGTTTGAGACAAAATAGAAACGGGGGTCACGCACATCCGGCCCACAGACCGTCAGCTCCTTGTCTCCCTTGCGGATCAGCAACGGCAAGACCGGCAAACCGATCGTCTCATCCTCTCCCCGGGTAAATCCGGCATCCTGCCAGGGCGCATCGCCGTCGATCAGCAGGATCGCCGCCTCCGTCTTGGCCGGTTGCCACTGGGCCAGTGGGGTCACGGTGATGTGGGCAAAGTGATCACCATACTCGGGTGATGACCGCAAGATGGCCAACAGTCCCTCGCTGGCCGCTGACACGTTCTGACTCACTAATGACAAATTCATGGTTCACATCCCTATGCTCATGACAGCCTGTATCCGGCTGCTGGGATAAGACTAGCGCAGATCTGGTCTATATTGGAGCCGTCAAATCTGGCAGTGGTAATCAATTGGTCGTAGGGGGATAACAGTTGCCATCGCACAAAATACTGGTATCATACCGCGTCCTTTTATCCCCCGTTCTTTAACATCCAGTGGTGAACCTATGCATCCGATGCTGAATATCGCCGTGCGCGCTGCGCGCAACGCCGGTCAAGTTGTAGTAAAAGCCTTCTCCCAGCCTGAGAACATTGAGGCTATCCAAAAAGGCAGCAATGACTTCGTGACCAACGTTGACCGTGAAGCCGAAGCGGCCATCATTCACACCATCAAAAAATCTTACCCTGAGCACAGCATTGTTGCTGAAGAGTCTGGTGAGATTGCCGGTACCAATCCGGACTATCAATGGATCATTGACCCACTGGATGGCACGACCAACCTGGTCAAAGGCATTCCGCACTTTGCCGTCTCCATCGCCCTGCGTGTCAAGGGCAAGACTGAACAAGCCGTTGTTTACGATCCCATCCGTGACGAGCTGTTTACTGCTACCCGTGGTAGCGGCGCCCAGCTGAACGGCTACCGCATTCGTGTCGGCAAAGCCAAAGAGCTGGCTGGCACCGTGCTGGCGACCGGTTTCCCGTTCAAGCAGAAGCATCACATCGAGCCTTACCTGAAGATGTTCCAGAGCATGTTCATCGAATGTGCCGACATCCGTCGTTCCGGCTCTGCCGCACTGGATCTGGCCTACGTGGCTGCCGGTCGCGTCGACGGTTTCTGGGAAATCGGCCTCAAGCCCTGGGACACCGCTGCCGGTGAACTGCTGGCCAAAGAAGCTGGCGCCATCGTCACCGACTTCGTAGGTGGTCACAACTACGAAAACTCCGGCAACATCGTGGTTGCCAACCCGCGTGTCCTGAAAGAGATGCTCGGCAAGATCCGTGAAGAGCTGCCGGAGTCCCTGGCGAAATAAGCCAGCCTTCGAGCAGACAGATAACAAAACCGGCGCAAGCCGGTTTTCTTGTATCTGTTATCCGAACACCAAGGCAGACATCTACAGCTGATTTAAAAGAGTTCGCGATGCATCCCCACTGGCCTCTCAACATCCACTTCAGCCATTTGCAGACAACCCCTCTTGCCCCCCGCCTTTGGCTACCGATAAGAGTTCCCATGTGGTTGCCTGGATAAACTCTTTCCAGATTTTCAGATAGCGGCAATCGCCTTGCAGGCATGGACAAGGGGCGGCCAAGTAGATGTAATGCCACCATCCACTTTGCACACTCGAGGTCATGCCATGGACCATCTCTCAGCTCTTCCTCCGTTATCCTGGTCACAGCAACTGCGTAGCCAGATGCAAAGCCGCCCGCTCACTGCCCTCGGTCTCTTTATCGCGCTGGCTGCCGTCTTGTTACTGCTGTTGCAGAGTCTCATCATGCTCGCTACCGGCGAGGTGACCAGCGGCGTGCGCTACGGCCTTGTCGGTGGTGCTGCCGGGTTTGCCGCCACCGCCATCGGCGCCCTGCCCGCTCTGTTTCTACGCTCGGTACCGCAAAAAGTGGAGGACACCATGCTCGGCTTTGCCGCCGGCATGATGCTGGCGGCCAGCGCCTTCTCCCTGCTGCTGCCGGGGCTGGAGGCTGCCGAGGGGATCACCGGCAACGGCTTTAGTGCCGCCGCCGTAGTGGTAGTCGGCATGACCCTCGGGGTGCTGTTGATGCTGGGACTGGACCAGTTCACCCCGCACGAGCATGACAAAACCGGCCCCTGCGGCCCCGGCCATGAGAGCTGCTCCCGGGTCTGGCTGTTCGTCTTTGCCATCGCCCTGCACAACCTGCCGGAGGGGATGGCCATCGGGGTCAGCTTCTCGCAGGGGGATATGTCGGTGGGGCTGCCGCTCACAACCGCCATCGCACTGCAGGATATTCCCGAAGGACTGGCGGTGGCGCTGGCCATGTGCGCCGCCGGTTTTCGCCCCTCTGTCGCCGTGCTGGTCGCCATCGCCAGCGGCCTGCTCGAACCGATTGGCGCCCTGCTCGGGGTGGGGCTCTCCAGCGGCCTTGCCATCGCCTACCCCATCGGACTTGGGCTCGCCGCCGGCGCCATGCTGTTTGTGGTCTCGCACGAGGTAATTCCGGAGACTCATCGCAACGGTCACCAGACCTATGCCACCCTTGGCCTGATGGCAGGCTTTGCCCTGATGATGACCCTCGATACCGCGCTCGGCTAAAGGCCTTCTCCCCTCCTCATCAATGCTTTTTGTCACCTGCGGCGCTTCCATATGGATCGCCGCGTTTCATCTCTCCTTTCGCTTGTGCCTCTCGGCGCCGACGCCATCTTTTGTTATGATCTACAGCAACTTAAATTCAGCCACACGGCTATCAAGACGAGGTCAGCAATGAAAGTAGGTATTATCGGCGCCATGGAGCAAGAAGTAGCCCTGCTGCGCAGCCAGATGAGCAACCCCACCACCCTGCAACTGGGCGGCTGCGAGTTCTATCAAGGGGAGCTGGCAGGCAAAGAGGTGATCCTGACCCGCTCCGGTATCGGTAAGGTCGCCGCCAGCGTGGCCACCAGCCTGCTGCTGGAAAAATTTGCCCCCGACTGCGTCATCAATACCGGCTCTGCCGGCGGCTTTGCCCAGGACCTGCACATCGGTGATGTGGTGATTGCCAGCGAGATGCGTTTCCACGATGTGGACGTGACCGCCTTTGGTTACGAGATGGGCCAGATGGCGCAGCAACCCGCCGCCTTCCCCTGCGACGAGAAACTCATCGCGGTCGCTCAGGATTGCATCGCCGAGCAGGGCAAGCACCAGACCAAGGTCGGCCTTATCTGCACCGGCGATCAGTTCATGTGCAAACCGGACGCCATCGCCAAGGCTCGCGCCGACTTCCCGCAGATGCTGGCGGTCGAGATGGAAGGTGCCGCCATCGGTCAGGTGTGCCACATGTTCAAAGTGCCCTATCTGGTGGTACGCGCCATGTCTGATATCGCCGGCAAGGAACAGGTTGAATCCTTCGATGCCTTCATCGAAGTGGCTGGCAAGCACTCCGCCGAAGTGATCATCAAGATGCTCGGCAAGCTGTGATCGAGACCGGCTCGCTTGATTTGATGGCCGACGCCCTCCTTTCTACGATGGCGGCCATTCTGGTGGGGGCAGCCCTGCTGGAGGCGGTGATCCCGTGGCCATCCCATCTGCGTCTTTCGGCCGTCACGCCCCTGCTGACCCGGCTGGGGCACAAGGTACACAGACCCGATGGTTCACCCGGCCAGCAAATGCAGGCCGGCCTGCTGGCAATGCTGGTAGTCTGGCTCCCCTGCGCCACCGGGCTCTGGTCGTTGCGCAATCTGGCATTGAGCGAACCGATCTTCGACCTGCTGTTCATGCTGCTGATGCTCGAATCCCGTCCACTGCGCGAACTCGCCCATGCCACTCACTCTCTCACCACCCAGGAGACACTGCCGCTGGCGAGATTGCAGGTGGCTCCCTGGCTCAAGCGGGAGACCAGTAAACTCTCGACCATGGGGCTCGCCAAAGCAGTGACGGAGAGCTGCGCCCTGCGCCTGGTGGGCCAATGGGCTGGCCCGCTGCTGGGATTTGCCCTGGCTGGCGTACAGGGTGCCCTGCTCTGGCGGCTGGTGCAGCTGATGAACCTGAGCTGGAGTCGCAAAGATCCCGCCTTCGACCATTTTGGTCGCGCCGCCAGCACCCTCTATCAGGGGCTCAATGCCCCCGTCATTTTGTTGCTGGGGCTGCCACTGCTGGCAAGCCGTCTCAAGCAGGCAGCGCAGTTGCTGCGAAGTGGCGCGCTCTGGCCCTATCCCGCCATGGGGATGCTGCTCACCCTGCTGGTAGACAAGTGCCGGATCCGCCTTGGTGGCCCTCGCTACTATCAGGGGGCTCTCCAGCGCTGGCCAGTCATCGGCACAGGTGCTGAGCCAGATAGCGAGACTCCGCGCAAGGTGCTCAACATTCTGCAAGGGTGCGGCTGGGGCTGGTTGATACTGGCGCTGCTTGTCACTGTGGCGGGGTTATTTCATGGTTAGATGGTTGCGCTTGGCTGTCTGGCTGCCCTGCGTGCTGGTTGCCTGGTTGCCCGGTGTCCTACAGGCCGCCACGCCAACCCGGGTGGTGAGTGTTGTTCCTCACCTGACCGAATTGCTCTACGAGATTGGCGCCGGCGACAAGCTGGTTGCCATCGACGATGCCTCAGACTATCCCGCCGAGGTGAAAACCAAGCCCAAGGTGGCCAATTATCGCAGCATCAATGTCGAGGCGCTGCTGGCGCAAAAGCCGGATCTCATCCTCGGCTGGCGCTCGGCTCAATCACGGATGCTGGCCCCACTGGCACAGATCGGGATCCCGGTTTTCTACTCTGAGCCTACCGATTTTGCCTCGCTGGCCACCGAGATGCGGGCCCTGGGCAAATTGCTGGGTGTGGAAAAGAGTGCCAACGAGGCCGCCGATCGCTATCTGGCGCGCCTGCATGAGCTGCAACAGCATTATGGACAATCAACCGGCGTCAAGGTGTTCTACCAGCTCTGGTACCCACCGCTCACCAGCGTCAGTGGCAATGCCTGGCCGGCTCAGGCCATCGAACTCTGCGGCGGGGTCAACGTCATGGCAAATGCCAAGACCCCCTACCCTCAAGTGGACATGGAACAGGTGATCAAAGCGAACCCCGCGCTGATCCTGGCGGGGAGTCAAGATCCTGACGCCCTGAATCACTGGCAAAAGTGGCCCAATCTCGATGCGGTGCAGCACCAGCGACTCGATTTGATCAACTCGGATGAACTACACCGATTCACCCCAAGAGCCCTCAATGCGGTGGAGCAGATTTGCCGAGCTATCCAGCTAAGCTCGCAAAGCACCAGCACATCTTGATACATCACTAATGATGAGGATCGACCTGAAGTGTTCTGGGTGGCAACCAAATCTTTAGAACTGTTTTTGTGTGAATGGATCACACTCTTTGCCAAAAAAACTGGTACTTTATTTGCTAGCATATGATTCATCTACTGTTTTTATGACGAGATGCCCACAATGTTCAACGATAAAACGCTACTGATCACAGGTGGCACCGGCTCGTTTGGCCAACGATTGGTCAAGACAGTACTGGAACGTTATAAACCCAAACGCCTTATCATCTATTCTCGTGACGAACTGAAACAGTTCGAGATGCAGCAAGAGTTTAACGACCCCTGCATGCGCTATTTTATCGGTGATGTAAGAGACGCCAACCGGCTCACCATGGCAATGCGTGGAGTGGATTACGTGGTTCATGCAGCCGCACTCAAGCAAGTGCCCGCCGCTGAATACAACCCCATGGAGTGCATTAAAACCAATATCCATGGTGCAGAAAACGTCATCCAGGCTGCCTTGCTCAATCAGGTTAAAAAAGTTATTGCCCTCTCCACTGACAAAGCCGCCAACCCGATCAATCTCTACGGCGCCACCAAACTGGCATCAGACAAACTCTTCGTGGCAGCAAACAACATCGCGGGGCAGGATCCCACCCGTTTTGCCGTAGTCCGCTACGGTAACGTGGTCGGTTCTCGCGGCTCTGTCGTCCCCTTCTTCCAAAAGCTGATTGACCAGGGAGCAGATGCGTTACCCATCACCCATGAGGAGATGACGCGCTTCTGGATTACCTTGCAACAAGGGGTGGATTTCGTTCTGGACAATTTTGGGCGGATGAAGGGGGGGGAAATATTTGTTCCCAAGTTGCCATCCGTCCGAATTACGGAGCTCGCCAGTGCCATGGCACCGCACCTGCCACACAAGATCATCGGCATTCGCCCGGGAGAGAAGCTCCATGAAGTGATGTGTCCTGCCGATGACTCTTATCACACCTTCGAGTTTGATGACTTCTTCGTGATTGGCCCAACCATCAACTTCAATAATCGCAACGACGATTTCTCCAAAACAGCGGCGGGCGAAAAAGGAAAAATGGTAGAACAGGGCTTCGAATATAACTCTCGCAGCAACCCTCACTTTTTTACCATTGAACAGCTTTTGAAAATGAACCAAAAGGGGAGAACTGAATGATCCCTTATGGCCGCCAATCCATCAGCCAGGCAGATATCGATGCTGTTGTGGACGTTCTCAAGTCCGACTTCCTGACCCAGGGACCCGTAGTCCCCCGCTTCGAGCAAGCAGTAGCCGATTACTGTGGAGCCAAATTCGGGGTGGCAGTCAATTCAGGTACCGCAGCACTCCATGTAGCCTGTCTGGCACTTGGCGTTGGCCCCGGCGACTGGGTCTGGACATCCCCCATCAGCTTTGTTGCATCCGCCAACTGTGCTCTCTACTGCGGTGCACAAGTCGATTTTGTCGATATTGAACCAGATACCGGTAACATGTGCGCTTTGGAGCTGGAGAGGAAGCTGATTGCAGCCAAGGCGGAAGGAAAGCTACCCAAAGTAGTCATACCGGTGCACTTTGCCGGCCTCCCCTGCGACATGCAGGAGATCCACCGCCTGGGACAAAAGTACGGTTTCAAGATCATCGAAGATGCCTGCCACGCCCTTGGTGCCCGTTATCATGGTGAGCCTACCGGCAATGGCCGCTATAGCGACATCACAGTATTCAGCTTCCACCCGGTGAAGATCATCACCACTGGCGAGGGTGGCATGGCCATGACCAACGACCCTGCGCTTGCCAAGATGATGCGCATGCTCCGCAGCCATGGCATCACCCGTGAACCGGAAGACTTTATCAATGAGCCGGACGGCCCTTGGTACTATGAGCAGCAGATGCTCGGCTTCAACTACCGCATGACCGACATTCAGGCTGCGCTGGGGTTGAGCCAGATGGCCAATCTGGAGACATGGATTCACACGCGTAACGAGATTGCCCAGTACTACTTCGAAAGACTGGCACCACACCAGCTACCTCGTCATTTCAACACCGAGCGGCGTAGTGCCTTCCATCTCTATGTTCACCATGTAGCCCCTGAACAACGCTGTGCGCTCTTCCAAAAAGTACGTGCACAGGATATCGGCGCCAACGTGCACTATATACCTATTTACAAACAACCTTGGTATCAAAAGTGGACTCATACTACCCTGCCCTCTACTGAGCAATTTTACGCAGGCGCAATGACCTTGCCACTCTTTCCTGGTTTGACAAAAGCACAGCAATTGAAAATATGCAGTCTGCTTTAGTCGTAGCCAAAAATGTCTCGTGTATAGACCTTATCAATCACATCGGCTAAATCAGGACTCATTCGGTTGGCAAGTATAATGTCACACATACCTTTAAATACGGATACTTCAGTGATGACTTTTGACCTAAAGAAATAAGGTTCCATTAAGGATGGCTCATAAACAACAACCTCAATACCCTTCGCCTTGATTCTTTTCATGACTCCCTGTATTGCCGATGCTCTAAAATTATCCGAACCAGCCTTCATAACTAGTCGATAAATACCTACTCGTTTAGGATTAGTCGCGATAACTGTATCGGCAATAAAATCTTTTCTCGTTGTATTAGCATCAACAATAGCTCTAATCAGGTTGCTGGGCACTTGGTTGAAATTTGCCAGAAGCTGCTTGGTGTCTTTTGGCAGACAATAACCTCCATAACCAAAAGATGGATTGTTGTAATAGTGGCCAATACGAGGGTCCAGGCAAACACCATCAATAATATCCTTTGTTTCTAGATTATTTTTTTGGGCATATGTATCCAACTCATTAAAAAATGCGATTCGCATCGCCAGATATGTGTTAGCAAATAATTTTACAGCCTCTGCTTCCGTACTTTCAGTAAAAATGACTGGCACATTTTTTTCTATTGCCCCATCAATCATAAGTCTAGAAAATGTTCGTGCATATTCACTTGTTGCCCCGACTATAACACGTGATGGATAAAGGTTATCATATAATGCTCTCCCTTCACGTAAAAACTCGGGGGAAAAGAAAATATTCTCGTAATTATGAGTCATCCGCATTTTAGAGGTAAAACCAACAGGAACAGTAGACTTGATTACAATTACTGCCTCAGGATTAATTTCCATAATATCAAAAATAACTGACTCTACCGACGCAGTATCAAAGCAATTTGTATCAGGATCATAATTAGTGGGCGTCGCAATTATAATATAGTCAGCATGTTGGTAAGCGGTTGATTTATTCAAGGTTGCGGTAAGATCCAAAGTCCGTTGTTTAAAGAACAGATCGATATCAGAATCAATAATTGGAGATTGTCGCCTGTTAATCATGGACACTTTTTCTGGATTAACATCAAATGCAACAACATGATGGTTCTGAGCTAACAATATTGCATTAGACAAACCTACGTAACCTATACCGACAACGGCAATTTTCATTATTGAACCTTCACATCCAAAAATTGATAATAAGAGCGATACCATTCAACAAAATTCTGTATGCCCTGTTCTATCTTCATTGATGGGCGATATGAAATAGTAGCAAATAAATCCTCAGTATCCGCCCATGTCGCATAAACATCACCCGACTGCATGGGCATCATATTTTTTATAGCTTTAACCCCCAGCGCTTGCTCGAGAGATTGAATAAAATCAACTATTTTAATCGGCCTACCATTACCAATGTTAAATACACGATAAGGGGCACTGCTATCAGCTGGAGAACCAGTTGCGCAACGCCAGGCAGAATTTTCAACCGGTATCACGTCCGCTACCCGGATCACACCTTCAGCAATGTCATCTATATATGTGAAATCTCGGCTTAACAGACCATTGTTATATACATCTATTGGCTGTCCAGACAGCATACATTTAGTAAATTTAAATAATGCCATATCCGGCCGTCCCCACGGGCCATAAACTGTGAAAAAACGCAATCCTGTGGTTGGGATACCATACAAATGAGAATATGTGTGCGCCATCAGCTCATTCATTTTTTTTGTCGCTGCATATAACGAAATAGGATGGTCAGTGGGTTCACTCACTCTAAATGGCATTTCCTCATTCATTCCATATACGGAGCTAGAAGATGCATAAACAAGATGCTCAATATGATGATGACGACAACCTTCCAGAATTGTCAAAAATCCGTCTACGTTGCTATCAATATAAGAAAAGGGAGATTCCATTGAATGGCGAACACCGGCTTGAGCGGCAAGATGAATTACTCTGTCAAACTTCTCTTTGGAAAAGAGAGTCAGGATAGATTTTCTATCAGAGACATCCATTTTTACAAACTTGAAGTTAGAAAATGGAGTTAACTGTTCAAGTCTACTTAATTTAAGAGATACCTCATAGTAATCATTTAGGTTATCAATACCTATAACCTGATACCCTTTCAAGCACAGTAGTTCGCACACCTTCGCACCGATAAATCCCGCTGCACCAGTTACAAAATATTTCATACGACATACCTGTTAAAAATTGCTTTTGGTTATACGCTAAGGTGAAATCATTATCTTACTGAGTGCCAATATCCATATGTATATTACAAATATTATAGCTTATGAATATTTATAAGATCATTAATAAAATGCATCTAATTCATTTAAATTTATGATTAGCTTTAATTATTGACTACAAAAAAGTGTCTGACCGCATCAATAATGAATACTTGCTCCGACTCAGTCAGGCTTGCATGTAAAGGTAAACGTAACAGCATTCTAGAAACCGCTGTGGTATTTATATCATCGCCATGAAATCTACCATATCGAATACCAGCCGGACTAGAATGCAGAGGTACAAAGTGTGAGGTAACTTCCACATTAAGATTGCGCATGAATTTAAATAATCCCTGTTGTTCGTCAGGGGATCTTGTTCTTATATGATATATATGAGCATTATGCTCAACATGTGCCGGAACGGCAGGAAGTGTGAGCACTCCAGCATTAGCCAACTCAGATAAACATGTATGATAAAAAAGCCATTTTTTTAATCTAGCATTCGTAATTTCTCTCGCGTTTTGTAATTGCTGCAACAAGACTACAGCTTGAACCTCTGACATTACATAACTAGATGATAAAATTTGCCATGTATATCTATCAACCTCTCCACGCAAAAACCTTGAACGATCAGTTCCTTTCTCCTGAATGATTTCACATATACCATGGTACTTATCTTCGTTTACTAAAAAAGCCCCGCCCTCACCACCGGCATGAATATTTTTAGTATGATGAAAGCTGACGCAGCCAAATTGACCAATTGAACCAAGTGGCCGTCCTTTATATGTTGACATGATACTTTGTGCAGCATCTTCAACCAATACAAGATTATAGCGATTGCATATATCGACTATAGAAGACATTTCTGATGCAACACCGGCATAGTGAACAACCACTACGGCTTTCGTTCTAACTGTAATAGCCTCTTCAATAAGCTGCTCATTTATATTCAAAGTGTCTGGCCTGATATCGACAAATACTAATTTTGCGCCCCTTAAGGCAAAAGCACTTGCAGAGGTAACAAATGTAAAGCTTGGCAGTATTACCTCATCCCCTGGCTGCAAATCCATCGCTAAAGCTGCCATCTCCAAAGATGCACTACAGGATGGCGTTAAAAAAACTCGCCTTGCATTATATATATCTTGTAATAGTTCCTCACATTTTTTTTTATTAACACCGATACCTAAACATTCTCCATCACTTTCAGTGATATGGCCAATATTATTGGGGCGATTATATGGTATCCAACTGCGATATGATTTCATTTCATAATAACCTTAATGTCACTGACAAGATTTGCATAACTTCTTCCTGAATCAGGCCATGTTGTCAGTCTCCAATCAGGACATTGCCCACAAAAAGTATGGCATTTGAAATCGTTATTAAGATGAGCCTCTCGCAGTTCGTTTAAAAATGCTCCCTGCCAAGCAGTTTTTAGCGTTGTCTTCCTGTAATCAATGAAACTGGATGCATACGCCCAATCTGTCGGGCAAAAAGAAAGCTCACCTTTTGGATCCAGGGTCAAACGCTCCCATGGATATAAGCATGGGCGCCTTGACTCATGGGAATGAGCTTCCCCTTGAGCCAACATACCTGCCGCCGAATGTAAATTCCTGATCAGCACTTCATCAGCTCCCTGATTTTTCCAAAAAAGAGAAAAATCATCTACCTCATCTTCATTTCCTGCCTGACGAATAAAACTCACAACAATACGAGTTCTGTATTGCCCTGTCTTGATATGTTCGATCATTCTAATTATATTACGTCGCACTTGCTCAAGACGCCCGCCACGAATCTTCGCATAAGTCTCATCGTTAAAGGCATCAATGCTGACATCAATCATATGAAGGCCACTTTCTAATAACTGTTTTAGTTTTTTCTCATTAAGAACTGTACCATTAGTGGTTAACGTGACAAACGTGCCACTATGCTCGACAGCATACTGGATCATTTCATGTGCATGTGGATGCATAAGTGGCTCACCATTGCTGGTATATCGTATATACTGGCAATGTCCGTCGCTATTGTCTCTTATATCATCGATCAGCTTCTTGTTTAGTTCAGGGTCTAACAATCTTGCGGAATAATGTTCAGACTCTTTAAATTGAGGGTGTGGACAATGTATGCATCTTAAATTACAAATTTCAGCAATATCTACAATGACCTGTGATGGAAACTCCGATGACAGTCGATCATAGAAACCATATTTAGCCATGAGTCCTCCTACTAATAATTTAGTTCGCTATGAACAAAATCACCGCCAGCACATAATAAAGCATCGATAATACTGACGTGGCAATCAAAACCAGGTCCGTTCTGGGGATAGCGAGCATATTCAGGATATTCCATCCAGGCAACACCGATACCCCTTTCTTCAAAGCGCCCGATATCTAAATAATTTTTTGCCGCCGGCCCAGAAAAATAAATACTTGCATCAGCTCTTTCAGCAATGACGATCAGTCTTTCCGTTGCATCGCTAAATCCCCCCCCATTCAAGTAATGACTATCCGTAAAGATGGGGGTGGTGATCCCTAATAAATGCATGATTTTTTTAATAAACATGACATTTATATCAGAGATATACTCAAATTCACGTGCATCTTCATACCATGATTTAATTTCATCTATATATCTATCAAAAAAAAGCGCCTTTTTGTATCGCTCTTTAATTATAGCAAAATGCTTCTGACACCATAGATTATCGACAACTTTTGTGGATGATATTTTCTGATTTCTATCAACATGACATACGGGTATTGTTAACCATACAGCACCCTGTGTGGTCATAATCCTATTGCGGTTACGCCAATCTCTTGTTGTATACTGGACAGAATCAAGAAATATAAATTCGTCCACCCTGTTTATAATATCAAAGTAGCCTATCCAAGGAATATAATTAGATTGAATGATTGCTATCTTTTTATGCAAGTTAGTATGCTCTTAATATTTTTGAACGTGTTAAACCACATGAAATCATCTGTGCTTTAATCTCGGGCCAGTAATCAGAAGCAATAATAACCACATCAAGTTCATTGGTGGCCTCCAGTGTAAATTTTTCTATTGGGGCATTACAAAATATAGCACCAAATTTACTATCGTCATTATCAAAAAAACACTTCACCTTTATTTCCCTGTCAGTAAAAACAAGGTCAGAATGAAGTTTTCCATAGAATTTTTTTGCGCCAGAGCCAGTGCCAAAAATAGCTATTTTAATATTTCTTTTTCTTCCAAATCGATAGTAAAACTCATCTGGCAAATTTCGTTTAAATCGATACGTAAATTTCTCTGAAAATGAACTTTCAAGTAAAAAACCTCTGATTTTCGGCAAGATAACGTCAATATTATGAAACTGTTCAACATAGTTGCAGCAGCTTCTTGATTTATTTTCGAGAAAACCATATTGGAATACATCTTCAAGCATAACATGAATATCATTTCGCTGTGGGGAAGGCTCCCCAATTAGCGAGAGATAAAGACTTGAGCCTTCATCAAACTCGTCTGAAGCTTCATCAAGCCACACCCCTTTCACTAGACGACGGTATCCTTTAACACAAGAGTCTATGGCAATCACAGGTAATCCGATCATTGCAAGATGATATGCTGAGGAGCCCATTGCAACACCGAAATGATATTTTTCAGATTCAATTAGGCTGTATATATCAGATTCATTTCTCTTTCCTAAGATACGAATTTCAAGGCGTTCATGCGCAAGCTTTTTATATGATTCAACTTCATCCTCATAGAGAGCATATCCATATCCTATCAAATCAAAAAGTATATGCAGCTGAGGTTTATTGTTAAGAACAACATTCAAGCTGTCAATAAAACTCAAGATGCTTTCATTCTTGAAAAAGTCAAATCTCCCGAGCCAGAGCACCTTCATAAACTCTTCTGGAGCAGAAATATTGTACCGTATCTTTTGTGTTACGGGCTCAACAGGAACAGTGGCAGATGAGTGATGATTAAGTGGAACAGAAAAATACTCAGAATTATATTTACGATATATGTCATTGGGATACCAGATTGCATGTGCTCGATCCAACTTTAATAATAATTGGCGCTGGTAGTGCCAAGTTTCATTAATTAACTTTGGTTTGAATGCACGAGATGCGTTAAATCCAATCCCTGGCTCCCAGATACTCCAAGCTTCTGGATGCAACATCCCAGTCAATATATGAACTCTTTTATTTCCATTGAAGACATGCATAGCCCTATGCAAAACTTCAAAATATGAAGCGAGAACATATATATCTTCCCCAAAAAAATTATCAATAATTTTCTGTCCAAGTGCCCCCAGATACGATTGATTTGAAATAGAAACAAAGAAATCATCCATTTCTGGAATGATATACTTTTTTATCTTTACACTCTTGTTATCCAATAGCCCAAAAAGTGCAGAGTCCTCGTATCCAACTACGGCAACGGAATCACCTAATCCAACAAGATAGTCAATAAATCTACAGTTAAATGTCTCCGCACCACCGACACTCTTATTGAAATCAAAAACAACAATGTTCACGCCGCCCCCACAATCCTGTGTTAATAACACGCCGAATAAAATTACTAGCCTAAAATAATAATTGATGCAATTAATACCATTTTTTCAAAAAATGAACAATCTATAACATATAGGAATCTCTAAAAATCAATACACTAGCTCGAACTGGTTCGTCAAGGAAGAATCAAAGGATAAATTTAAAGAGTAATTCATAAAAAATTGGAGACTAAAAACAAAAGGAAAGTAATAAAATAACTTATAATATCTATAGCTATTTATCAGTTTAAAAAAACAACTCTCCCATCAAATTTCATCAATAAAGCACGTCTAATTTCCTCTCGATAGAAATCCGATGCTATATAGACTGGTGAATTAATAGCATCTAAATCCCCCAACGTGTTAACCTTGAAGTCATTCATAGCATGCGAGTGTTCATCAACAATAATATTAATTTTTTTCCTGTGCTTGGAAAATTTTAAAATGGCCTGTCCGATATGACCAGCACCATATAGAAGTACTTCAGAATGACTATTGCTTACCTCATCGAAGATGAGCGTATGATTTAGAACATTATCCGTGAAAGGATATTGAACAACTTGGCTCAACAAATAGATGTCACCAGAGCACAACGTTATTACTTTATCAATAGAAATCAAAGGGTTATATATTATCTGCTGCGGAGAAACAAATTTATCTTCCAGACATTTTCTAGCCACTAGGAAAGCATATTGTTCAGTTGTCTGATGCTCAACGACGTCTGACAATGAGCCAAATGTATACTCACCATCAGTACCTCTCCAACCAAATACTAACTCAACGACTTCATAGTTGTTTGAAAAACAAAGTGAAATGAAAAAATCAACATTATATGTAAAAAGTCCATGTGGGGAATGCTTCAAAGGCAAACAATGAATCATTAATCCATTTTTCTTTGTAATGTTATGTATTGACGCAAAAACATTATATTGATTAAAAACATGTTCACTAGTTCCAAGATTAGTTACCACATCATACTGATGAGATAACTCGAGCATCTGATTATTAAAATCGCAAAATATTGTCCCATCATAAACATCCACAGAATCATATTTTAAACCTAGGTTTTCATACATAGATTTTGTAAAATCACCATCCTGATAATTCTTTAATTCTTCATCAATCATCTCTGCCGAGTTTAATGAATAAAACTGCTGGCACCCTAACTCAATTATCGAATTGAAATTTTCAGGAAAGTGATTCTTCATTTTATTAAACATAGCTGGCGTCATGCCCATCACAGAACTCCCGTAACATATAATATGAAGTTATAAGAAAGACTTATCAAGTCACGAATGCGTTGTATTTCACAAACAATGTAAACAAGGCTATAATTTCAACCACAGTTATAAACTTCAAAAATTCTTCGCCTTTATTATATAGCCATAAAATATATTCATAATAGTGGGCTCGGTCATTATAATTAATATTATTTAATAACTTTTAGCCCAAAGCATTATCTCACAAATTGAACTCATGGGACTGCAACCAGATCTCAAGCACCAATAAACCCCAAACATGATAGAAGGTCATACCGTCAAACTGGTTATCCAGCAACATCCGCAACCGGTCGGGAGCGATAAACTGATGCAGACAGAGCTGGCCTGAAGAGGCCTGCTGACGCAGTTGCGTAATCGCACTCTGTTTGGCCTGTTGATTGAACGGATCTATGCTGAAACCCTTTTTCGGCCTGTCGATCCATTCCGCCGGCAAGTAGCGTTTGGCCAACTGGCGCAACAGGAACTTACCCTGTCCTTGTGCAATCAGCTCTGACTGTGCCAAACCTGCGGCAAACTGAGCTACTTCGGTCGACAGGTAGGGCGTGCGGCACTCAAGGCTGTGCAGCATGCTCATTCGATCTACCTTGGCCAATACCAACGGCAGATAATTGGCAATATCGGCCTCACGAAGGCGATTAAGATACGGGCGGCTATCCATATCGATACGCCTGCGCAGCGCCATCAAGTGATCACCAGTACCGGACGGAATGCGACCGAACAACTGTTCCAACTGGCGATCGGCATACAGCAAGATGCGACCAGAGTAGTACTCCCGCCCAAGATGCCAGCTACGCGCCTGCATCTGTTGCTCTCTGCCCTCGGCGGCGACCAGTGTCTGCAGGTAACGGCCATAACCGCCAAACAGCTCATCCCCCCCGTCACCCGTAATCGCGACGGTGACCTGCTGACGAGCAAGCTGCGAGACCATATAAGTTGGCACACAGGAAGTATCAGCATTGGGCTCATCCATGCGCCGCGCCAGATCACCTACCTGTTCAACAAAAGCCTCTGGACGAAGCAGCTGTTCGGTGTGCTCGGTTCCGAGGAAATCGGCAAAAGCCCGAGCCTCCTCATGTTCGCTCTCCGGCGCCTGTTCAAAACCGATGGAGAAGGTGCGGATCGGCCGTTGCAAACGACGGGTGATCAGGGCCACCGCCGTCGAGGAGTCGACACCACCGGAGAGAAAAGCCCCCACCGGCACATCGGCGACCAAGCGGCGCGATAAAGAACGCAGCAACAGATCCTCAAGCTGGTCAACCTGCTCCTCCAGCGGGCGTGACGGCATATGGTCACCGGCACAGATAAAGTGGAAGTAACGCTCTGCCTGTGAGACAGCCCCTGTCACGGCACGCATCAAGTGCCCCGGCAGCAACTTTCTGGCGTGTTGATACAGGGTGCGTTCCCCGACGGGGTGCTGGAAAGCCAGATAATGGGCGACTGTATCAACCGTAATGCGGGCAGGGAATCCTGGCACCAGGGTCAAAGCCGCCAGCTCGGAGGCAAAGACCAACAAACCGTCAAACTCGGCATAATAGAGTGGCTTCTCGCCAAACGGATCACGCGCCAGCAGCAACTCCCTGCGCTCACGATCATAGTAGGCAAGTGCAAACATCCCCTCGAGCCGGGTCAGAAAGTCAGCACCTTCCCGTACCAGGCCATTGACCAATACCTCGGTATCAGAATGGCCAGTAAATGATATGCCGGCGTCTTTAAGACGCCCCCCCAACTGAAGATGGTTGTAGATCTCCCCATTAAATACGATACAGGCTCGTTGCTGTGCATCATGCATTGGTTGATGCCCGGCAGGCGATACATCCAGAATACTCAATCGACAATGTGCCAGAACACAGCGTCCGTCATCCGACTCCCAAAGCCCCCGGTCGTCAGGCCCTCGATAGGTCATCGCCTCCGCCATTCTATTAGCCTGCTGTTTCAACCACGCAGGATCATGTTGACCATGAATACTCATTATTCCGGCTATACCACACATTTTATAACTCCCTAAAGGTAAGCCAACACATGATGTCACGCATGAGACATCATAGAATAATCAACTATCATGCGATGGCTTTTCAAGAACGAATAGCACACCAGCGACTTCCAAATCCTCCCATCCCAGTGATGCATACTCATCTGCGAAATCGACAGAGACTTCCTGAATATGCTCTCTATCATTCTTCATATATTTATCTTCAGCAACAATCCTGAAGCCACATTGTAAAAATATCTGTCGATAATCACTATAACGCAGCTGATTACCATGTAAAAAGTGGCCAGCATCACCATAATGGTCACGCCACTCTGACTTGCCTATTGTCAGGAAATCAAGTGGTCGTGAAAAATCCCGGTGGTCTCGGAGGTCAATCCAGTGAAAAGCAAAACCACCTGATGCTAATAGCTCAAATGTCTTGGCTACGAATGAATGAATATCTACAACATGCTCCATTACGGCACACGAATAGCATACATCATATTTTTCATCATCATTGAAATCTTCAAGCTTTATCTCAGGGAAGTAATTTAGTCTAGTGCCATGATGATCATGAAGATGGAATGATTCAACATCATCATTAAATACAATACCATCATTTACCTTACATGGGACATTGAAAAGCCCCATTAAATCTTTAATCATTGAAACATGTTCATTGAAAGGATATTTCCCGCTTAGTCCCGGGAATGGTTCGATCGCGGTCCACTCCCCTCCCCATCGTAATAGACTATATATCTCCACCCCAAGGGAATGACCAGAACCTATATGTAAAAATCGATTTACCGGCTTTGAAATATATTGTTTACGGCATTTCTCGAAATTATTACCAAGTGATATGTGATAAAAAACACTGCCACTGGTGTTTTTACTTCCTATTATCTCATCCACGAGCTCACGTCCAATTAGCCCTTTCACTTCCTGCTTCTCTCGATCTTTTTTTTCACTTTCCTCATCATAAGGAAAGGGTAAATATAAATCATCCAACCCCAATTTGACGAGTTGAGCACAGATATCTGAGACATGCCTCTGAAGACAAGAGAGAATAATAAAACTTGGCTTATATAGATGAATTTCATCAGGAGAGATAATAGGAAGCTCACCCTTAAACTGACCATGTAAATTTTCGTTATTATCAGCAATAGCCAATATTGAAAATCGTTTAGGAAGTCTTTTTATAAATGAATCACAAACTTCACCAGCACCGAACAAGATAACATCCATATTCCGTCTCCGATTTATTTTTTATTAGTCAGTGCCAGTGTTTTTTCAGCAAGTATACGTGGTGAATAATGCTCACTCATCTTTTCCACCAAACCAACTGATGTTTTCTCTCCACTCCCCATTAATAATGACACTATCTTTTCAACCATCAAACCCCATTCCCCATAGGGAATCAAGTCACAAGAAAACTCTGTCAGTACAGTTTCTCTATTTCCTGGAATATCTGTCGCTACAACAGGACAACCAAGTGCCTGTGCTTCCAAAATAACATTAGACATTCCCTCATGACTGGAGGTGGAAATGAGCAGGCTCGCACAACTTAACCATTCAAAAATATTATCTTTCACACCCACGACATGAATGTTATCGCGGCACGGCTGCTGCGCAATGCAAGCAAGGACCTCTGAGCGCAATGGTCCATCACCGATTAAAATTGCATGGGTTTGAGGAAGTTTGGCAATGACAGAAGCGACAACCTCTATAAAGCGACATGGGGACTTTTCCGGAGACAGTCGCATTATCCCCATCAATATTGGGGCCGATAAATGAATATCTAACTGCTGTAAAGGCTCTTGTCCCTCAACCCGCTTGGCCATGACCGCATTTTTCACTACGGGGATGCTCGATTCAGGCAAATTTAGCCAGCGAGCATACGACTGCGCCCCTGCCATGGAGTTAACACTCAAAACGATTCCTGGCAACTCGGTCATCAGACGATAGTAAGCTGCCAACCTCGACTCATCATAAACGGCCAGGTATTCAGGAAACTCTGAGGGTGCAACACTCCTTCCAGAGATAATGATCTGTTCTACTCCCGCGAAAATTGCGGCCATAGAAGCAATGACATTACCGTCTTCTAGATAGGCGATAACCAGTTTGGGCTGAACACGTTGCATATAGTCATAGGCAGTGAGAATGCCGTGAAGCAGTCCGGGCTCAAAGAAGGGTGCCAATTGATTAGCCAACTGGTAGCTATTTTCCTCCTGCTCCAAGTTCGGCCAGCACTCACGGGCAGAAGGCACGAAGTAGAGCTCTACACCATGAGTACGCAAAAGCGCCTCCCAGTGATTAACCTCCAACCCCTTATTCTTCACCGAGATCAAATGCACTTCCCATCCCTGCTGGCGCAATCCGATGGCCAGCAATACCATCTGCCGCTCAGCACCGCCTTTGACCAAGGAGTGGATATATAGCACGACACGCTGCACTACTTGGGGCAGCCGATGTGCTCGACGCTCGCGGATCAACCGCTCAAGCTTTTGCTGCAACATCGCCGATGGCTGGCAGGTTGCCTCAACATAGGGAGTGATATAGGGATAGTCGCCATAATGACCTAGTTGCTCGATAATCTGCCCACCGAATTGCTGTAAATCTGAAAAGATGACAATGACCACCTCCTCTACTGGGTAATTATTAAGCAGTTCTGGCCCTACAATCGGAATGCCACAGGCGAACTGACCGACTTGAGGACCGTTAAGACCATCGATGATGGCGACGAATGGATAAGGGGATTGGAGCACATGATAATAAAGATTTCCCGCCACCCCCCAGGCAATCGCCTTGCGTTTCCCGGACAGCAGTTCCTGATGCAATAACGCATCAAAAGGCAGGGCATGTTTCATCGACAGATCCAGCATGTGTCGGTTTCCTTGGAATTCAATTCAATGACAATATGGTCACATCTTGGCTGGATATAGTCGCAAAGATGTCTCGTTTTATTTCGTCCACAAAGGAGGCGGACGCGACAATCAGTACAGAACCAGATGGAATTGAGCACTCGGATAATGATATAACGTCATATCCCATCACTTGGTAGTGTCCAAAGTTGGCTTTTTTATCGATCACGGTACGGATACGGATGCTTTTTTTAATCAGTTCAGGTGCCAGACACTCAAAGAATTCTCCCGCCCCATACACTATGACTTCGGTGGCATGTTGACTTTGCATCAATTCCAGAAGTCTATCGATCGCTTGGGCATGCTTATAACGTGCATCGCGTAAGCCGACAAAATCCATCATCAAATCAGGATCCAGCCGACTCAGGGAACCTTGTGGCCAAGCCAACCAACGCTCACCATAAGACATGTTTTTACTGAACTTGCGATAGAAGGTTTCTATTCCTTCTGAGTGGATCCGCGCCAACCCGGAGGAATTAATAACCTTGTAACTACGCTCCGAGCCAAAGTTGTCTTCATGAACCAGATTACCAAGATAGTGCACCTCGCTCGATACCGGACACTCGACCAGACGCTCCATCATGCGTAAAAAAGAGATGCGCTCACTCAAATCGGATTCGGCGATGCCCAGCGACTGGTCCCATAACTGATAGGCATTAACTCCAGCCTCAAAACTCCGGATATTTTGCTGATGCTGGACACTGTAGCGAACCTCTGCCTGTCGCGGCACAACTTTCCCTTCCGCTGTGCGCCGATACCCCAGTGTGCTCCCTTCCAAACCAACGAGAACAATTTCAAAAATCTCTGGTGAACGGGCAATCTTCTTGATCCCCTTTATGGTATCGTTACGCACCGGAATAAAGGCACTGATCGGCGTGATAACGGAGTTTTTGCTGCCTCTATGGTTACAGTAGAGCAACAGACTGCTCATTGGCTGTTGCAACATGGCCTTGCTAATTTGAGAGGGAATCGTCCCACCGCCACCCAAGTCGACTAGCAGATAGGGAGCATCTCCCGTCAAGCCAACAAAATAATCTCGCATGTCCAGCCTGCTTTGCTGAATACTGCTCTTGATCTGCTCGATATTTTGCTCAAACACTTCAGCCATCAGTTGCAGACCATCTTGCCCATCGATGGCAATTTGATCCAAAAGCGCCAGTGGCGTGTCAAGAAAGGATGCCAACCTGACATCCTGAACACCAAATTCATTGAAAAAGTCACGAACGGTGTAATTGCGGCGCATCAAGGTCTGGGAAACAGCCTCTTCCACTTGGCTATCATCTATCGCGGGCAAATAGGTTGCCTTGCGTGAGGCATAACAGGTCTGACAGCGTATATCTGGGTACTGCTGTGATTGAAAATCGACCTGGCGGTTGATACAGGCAGCAAAGATCCCGCCCTCTCGCATCAGCGACAAAATGTTTTTTACCTGCAGTCGTTTGGCTGACTGCAGAACCCACTTGGCAAATGCCGTCAGGACGGGTCCAAGGATGAAGGCGCCATATGTGTAGAAAAATTGCTCCTCCTCGGAAAGCTGTTGTGGCATCGACAGGACGGCCAGCTTCCTGGCATGTTGCATGGTCGATGGCACATTTACCCGATAAACTTTCTCGTTTTCCAACACCTCAGACAGATTCTCTGGGATATCAAAATGCAATGAAGCCAAACCATGTTGCCGTGCCGACTGCACATCAGCCCTGGGATTGTCACCGATATGCAAAACTTGCTCTGGTTTCAGCTTTATCTGAGTAATTACATGGCTAAAGAGAGCGCCACTCTGCTTGGTCAACCCAACACTTGATGAAACAAACAGATAATTATAAGAAATTTCAGGGCATTTTTCTGAAATACAGTCGCGCAAAAAAACTTCTGGCAAATACATGTCGGAAATAAAAACAATCAGTTTATTTTTACGTTGTGCACGTACCAAAACCTCTTGAATAATCGGGTCTGGATAAAGAACTTCTCGTTCTACTTTCAGCTCTTCAACTTTAAGCACCGCCTTAATTTCATCACTAAAAGGCAGCTGTTCAAAAATATCGTCAAAACTAATTTCTTCACCTGAAATTAGTTTGCGAGCACGAGCTTCAGCCTCGAGGCGGCAAAATCTATAATCTTCTGCCTCAATTGGCAGATTAAGACCTCTATTTAGCAACCGTCTCGCTGCTTCCTCAAAAACCCACGAGGGTTCATCACATGCACGACGCAATAATGTATCAAAAACATCCAATGAAATATGTGTTATTTTATCAATGCAAAGATACTGATCAAGAGCAGTTAGAAACTGGCTATTTTCTAGTAAATCACGCAACTCGGGAGACATCACCGCATAATGACTCATATATACCTACACATGCATCAAAATAAAAGAAATCACATAAAAGCATTCACACTCAAAAACTCGAATACTTTTGCGGAATGAACATATCTATCTCTGCAATAGATTATATTCATTACTTATTTAAAACGGCAAAACAGGCATCGGAAACCAATCGAGAGAAATTGTTCAGCGCGTTATCCACTGCATCATCCATATCGAAATAGCGATACTCGGCAAGGCGGCCCAAAGCAATCAGTTGCGGGAACTCGGCCAATTCATCGCGGCAAGTCTGATAATGCTGTTTGGCTGCATCGGTAAACAGCGGGTAGTAAGGCTCCAGCCCCTGCCCGGCCACATAGGTGCAGGGGTATTCATAAACGATGCTGGTGCCGGGATGTTGCTGCCCCGTCAGATGCTTGAATTCAGTGATGCGGGTATAGGCCTCTTCATTCGGATAATTGACCGTGGTCACCGGCTGAAATTGAGCTTGCGGCAGATGACAGTGCTCAAAGCGCAGTGAACGGTACGGCAAGCCGTCGTGCCCCGCCGGCATCAGCTGATCCAGCATCCCCGTATAGACCAAGGGCCCGGCAAAGGGCACGCCATCCAGCAGTATCCGTTTCTGTTGCCAATCCAGACAGACGCGGGACCCCATGGGAATGGATAGCCTCACCTCAATCAAGGGGTTCGCCAAGATGCGCTCGAACATGGCGGTATAACCCTGCGCGGGCACCGCCTGCCAGGGATCAATAAAGTAACGGTCATCACGATTGACGACAACCGGCACGCGCGCAGTGACCTCGGGCGAGACCTGCTCTGGCGATACACCCCACTGCTTGCTGGTGTAGTTGACGAAGGCTCGCTCATAGATGAACTGGGCCAGCTCAGCCAGCAGAGGCTCAGCTTCCTGCCGCAGTGCCATGATGGGCACTCTGGCCCCCTCACCAAATCTGGCCTGAAGGGCCTCAATCATGGCCGCTGCCTTCTCCGCCGGAAAGCAGCGTTCAATGCTGGTCAGGTTGAACGGGATGGGCACCAACTGACCATCTATCCGTGACAGCACGCGATGCTCATAAGACAACCACTCGGTGAACTGCGACAGGTAATCCCAGACTTCCTGCTTGTCGGTATGGAACAGGTGTGGCCCATAACGATGGATCAGCACGCCGTGCTCGTCATACGCGTCGAAGCAGTTACCCCCGAGATGATCGCGCTGTTCCAGCACCAGCACCTTCCAGCCAAGCTGGCTGGCCATTCGTTCAGCCATGACGGCACCCGAAAGCCCAGCGCCGATGACGATCGCCTGATAGCTCACGCTCTATCTCCAAACAGTTGCTGCATGACACGCGCGGGATGGGCCCGCTCTGCCCATGCCAACTGATGTCGTTCGTCGAAGAACCAACCCGGGGCTAGCCTTGCCACAGCATCGACCGACTGCTCGATAAGCTGAGTGAAGCGCACGACATCATCCTGCCGCAAAAAGTAGAGCGCGGCAGAGTAGTAGTGATGGGCACGCCCCTGAGCAATGATCACGGGATCAGCACCGAATGCCGCCGCATTGTCACAGGCACGCAGCAAATCGCGCAGCGACTGTTCACGACGTTCAGCCGATTTGCGGGTTTGCCCGCCAAAGCTCTGGGTATGGAAGCGATAGCGGCCCAATAATTCGGGGATAAAATCCAGCGTCCCCGGATTGTGGGAGAGGTTCAAGATATGCCAGGGATAATCGAGGATGATCTTGCACCCCTCATCGATAGCGTTCTCCATCCCTTCATAACGGCGAAACATAATGGAACTGGCATTGACGAACACCCCGAAGCGGATTAATGCCTCCCGCGTCATCACTAGTTCGAGATAGCGAGCATTGTAATAATCGCGGGTGAAGAGCTTGATCCGAGCATCGGTCTCATCATCAAACATCTCCGCTTCGTGGTAGCAAAGGGTGCAACCGGAATGCGCGTCCAGATAATCGGCCTGACGCTGCAGCTTGCCCGGCAGGGCCAGATCATCCCCGTCGACATAGGCGATATATTCGCCGTTCGCCTCTCTCAACAAGCGTTTCTGGGTTTTAGCCAACCCCATATTTTGCGCGTTCTGTAGTGCCCGTAGCCGAGGCCACTGTAACGCCAACCGCTGCATAATGGCCCAGGAGTCATCGCTCGAGCCGTCATCAATGGCGATCACCTCGAATTCGAAATTCGTTTTTTGTTCCAGCAGGCTAAGTAGGCAAGGTTCAATGAAGCGCCCGAGGTTGTATACCGGCACCAGTACGCTGATTTTCATAAGGAAACCCAGGGTTTGAGTAAAAAAGAAGCAAAACAAAGAAAATGGACAAGGCTACCGCACGGTCTCTGTCAACCTTTCCTGCCCTTCATCACAATAATTACTGCAAGAGCTGTGCCTGACCAAGCTAATTGATTGATATGACTTGATTTATGTGACCTGGCATCCACTATTCAATGCGGGCAAGCCGACGGCTGCAGGCGGCTAGCATGTCGATGCCGTCCCAGAGCCATTCGAATGCCAGCGCCTGTCCCGGACTTGCCACCCTATCGATACGACAACCTGGCGATACCAGGAGCGCATGCTCAAGCTGCGTTTTATCCGGGCCAGCCCAGACACAGGTCTGCATATCCCAAGGCTGTAGCAGCAACTCATCAAGGTTATCGGCAACAAATTCGGCGACTGTACCTCCTCCGATGTGTGCAAGCCGCAAAGAGGCGGTGGGAGTCAATAAGGTGACGCCAGAAAAGGTGTCCAGCTGCATCTGGCCATCATGGGCGACATTTTGTTGACTATTGATAAGGCGTTCCATCATCAGGGAGGGATTATCTGCAAATGGGGCGAAGATCCCTTCGAGCAGACGACGGCGCAACGTGCTGGCGGGAGTGCCCAACCAGCAAATCGTAGTGGGTGAGGCGCAGGCTTGTTGATTGAAACGGGTAAAGTCTTGTTGCAAAGCCGCGACCACTTGCCGCCACGCAGCAGCATCCAGGTTGGCGAGCCATTGGCTATCCAACACCGCCATGGAGCGACGATCCGGAAACACAATTTCCTGAGCGCGGGGTGAAAGCGGAATAGCCCGTACCCGACCGATGGTTTCATCACCGCCCCAAATGATGCGAAGGCGGCACCGGGCCGACAGCCAGGCGGTGACGCGTTCGTCATGGTCATAGCGGATAAAACGGGTACGCGAGGCAATCTCTTGCCACTCGGGCAGAGAGAAAAGCTCGTTCAGGATGGTCAGCATGGCCTCTTGCACCGGGTCGATGCGCGATGAGAGACGTACCACGGACCCATTGCCCATCAGTAGCGCCATGATCCAGGAGTAGAACGCGACGGTCGGCACGTTGGAGGGTACCAGATGAAAAACCATCCCCAAGGGTGCGCGCCCTGCCATGCGTTTGCGCTGTACCTCAATCTGGCGTGGCCGCAACCAAAAACCAAAGGCGGCCAGATCCGGATTCGCTCGTCCCTCCTGCTGCAGACGTGCAGAGAGCGCAGCCACAAAGTCGCAGATGACGGGCGCAAAGCTTGGCAACGGGCGAATGACAAAACCTTGCCAACCGCAGACGGGAGCCACGAAAGCGACCTCTGGCCCCGCTTGCCACATGACATCTTCTACATCTGATCGGCTCACTGGAAAGTGTCGCTGCATCCCCTCACCTCGGCGCCTTGCTGACGTCCTGATACATGGAAATAACGGCCACGACGGCCGCAGGGGCAATCATCCTCCCCCAGCAGCACACCAAGATCCTCGCTGAGCAAACTGTGGCCGGGATAACTTTGGGGAATGGCGGAGATCACCTGCAACAAGCCTGGCTGGCCGACCCCGAGCGGTCGATGAGTCAGCGGATCCCGCACCAGCAGATCGGCAAAAAGGGGGGCGTGCAGATGGCCATGCTCACACTCGACAAATACCGACCCCACCTGCTCCACCATGCCATAGAAGTTGTGCACCCGACTCAGCCCCAGCTGTTCATGGCAACGTTGCTTGAAAGCCGGATTATCCACCGCGAGGTGTTGCAGTTTTTTCCAGCCACCGCTGTGAAAAAGCGTGCCGTGCGTCAACGGCAGTTGCAGACCTCGCTCACGCAGCGGCTCCAGCAAACATTGCCAGACCATGAAGGTGAAGCCGAACAGCAGGACCGGCTGGCCCGCATATTTGTCACAAAACGCCTCGATGACAGGCCAGTTGGGCCGCATCTGCTCATCGAGGGCATAGGTATGGTCACGGCCAAGGAAGGAGAGCCCCAGCGCACCGGCTCCCCGAGCGGAAAAACCGCTGCGGTTTTGAATCAGGGCGGGTTGCTCCACCAGCAGCATAGGCAGCCGTTGCTTGCCGACGAACTCTTGCAGGATCTTCACCAGCACCTTGCTCTGCAACGCGGCTGTATCCCGATCCAGCACAATGCGTGACGGCGTCCCCGTGGTGCCCGACGAGGTGAGCACCTTGAATACCTCTTCTTGCGGCACGCTCTGCCATTGGGCCAATTTGAACAGGCGGGCGGCCAGATAGGGAAGCTCTTGGTAGGTCGAGGCCTGACCCCAGCCAAACGCCGACAGAATATTGGCAAAAGCTGGACACCCCTGCCCATGGCGCTGCGTCAATTCATTCAGGCGAGCAAGGAGCAGCCCACTTTTTTCCTGTTGGGGCAGCCCAAAAACCGGCGCATCAAACAGCTTGTTCATAGTTGCTCCAGCTCTGTTAACAGGGCCGGATAATCAATCTTCATATTGCTGCGTCGTGGCAAATGGTGTTGGTAGATACGCACGCTTGATGGTGGCACCATCAGCCAGCGGGCCACCTCCAGCTGTAGTGCGTCACAGGGGCACGCGTCTGCCTCGATGGCTACCAACAGGCGATCATCGCGGCCGGTCGCGGCGCAGGAATAGCCCCTCCCCTGCAACCAGGCTTCCAATTCAGCCAAGCTCACCCGTTTGCCAAACAGCTTCAGGAAACGGTTGAGCCGTCCGGTCAGATAGAATCGGCCCGCCTCATCACAACGAGCCAGATCGCCAGTAAAGAGCGCATCCATATCACGCCCCCGAGCCAGATCTTCAGGGCGCTCCGCATAGCCCAGCATCACGTTTGGCCCTTGGTAGACTAACTCCCCTTCCCCGTCGGGAAAGCCGGGCTCATGACGCAGAGAGAGACGCCCGCCCGGTACGGCACGGCCGATGGCATCCGGGGCAATCATCACTTCATCGTGTGCCAACCAGGCGATGCGCGGTGCCGCTTCGGTCTGGCCATACATCACGAAAAAACGGCGTTCCAGTGCAGCGGCCTGCTCGGCAAACTGTTTTGCCAGTGCTGGCTCAAGTCGTCCTCCGGCCTGGGTCAGGGTCATCAGACTGGGATAGCGGGCCCAGTCAAAACGCAAGCGGTTTAGCATCTGAAAGGTAAAGGGTACCCCCGCCACACTGGTGACCTGGTGGCGATTGACCTCATCCCAGAAGTGGCGCTCAAGGGGACTGGCAGTGCATGAAACCAGCGAGGCGCCAACCAAAAGATGGCTGTTAAGTACCGACATCCCGAAGGAGTAAAAAAGTGGCAACGAGGTGATGGCTCGCTCACGCCCGTTCAGCGCCAGATATTCGGCGATGGCCGTGGCATTGGCATCAAGATTGGTTCGCGACAATCGCACCCATTTGCAGGAGCCGGTACTGCCCGATGTCGGCAGCAGCATGGCCAGCTCAGGGTGAAGCGAGGGCGCATCGCCAAGATGCGCAACTGCCCCATCTTCCAATACCCGCAGGCTGACACCAAAGCGCTGGCACTGCTCATGGTGCAACCGGGCATCCTGTGCAGGATCGGCCAGCATGATGGCGTGGCCATCACGCAGGGCCAGCAAGTAGTGCAGCAGATGCAGGGTAGACGTCACAAATGGCAGGTAGACCAAATGGCGGCCAGCAGGATAGGTGGTGGCCAACTGCGCCACACGCCGAGCCAGCTCACCATAACTGAGCCACCCCTCTTGCGGGTCTCGCCAGGCGGGCTCGTCAATGTCGTCAACCAGATGGGTCAGCAAATCAGGCCGGTTCAAATCACCATCCCCCCATCGACCCCAATCACCTGCCCGGTCACATAGCTCGACAAGTCGGACGCGAGAAACAGGGCCACTTTGGCCACTTCATCTGGCGTGCCAATCCGTCCCATGGCGATGCTGGCCACCCGCTCGGCAAACTTCTCTTCCGGGATAGCGTGCGCCATATCGGTATCAATAAAACCCGGGGCAATCGCATTGACCCGGATCTGGCTGGCAGCCAGCTCCTTGGCCAGTGACTGGGTAATACCGATCACCGCCGCCTTGCTACCGGCATAGCTGCTGAGCCCCGCCGCCCCCACCTGCCCCATCAGGGAGGCGAGATTGATGATGCTGCCACCACCGCTGCGTTGCATCAGGCGGACGGCATACTGGCTGCAGTAGATCACGCTAAAGGTATTGTTGCTGAATGTCTTTTGCAGATGGGTCTGGTTCGCCATTCCCAATAACGCCTCTTCCAGCATGCCGGCATTGTTGACCAACACGTCCAGCTGACGAGTCTGAGCAAACAGCTGCTGAAAAGCCTGCTTGACCGCCGACGGATCAGCCACATCAAAACAGAGAGGCTGGCAAGGCACGCCAAACTCGGTACCAATCGCGGTCACCAGCTGGCTCATGGTCACCTCATCACGGCCTCCCAGCCACAGTTCAGCCCCCTGAGAGGCAAACTGGCGGGCGATGGCAAGACCGATGCCACGCCCGGCACCGGTGATCAACACCCGCTTGCCCTGCAACAGCCCCTGCATCAGAAAGCGACTCCATACTTGGCCAGGATCTCGCGCGCCTTGCCGACCGAACTCATGTCGATAATGTCATCGGTGTCGAGCAGCACGCCGTAGTTATCCTCCAACTGGGCAATCAGCCCCATGTGGGCGACAGAATCCCACTGCGGGATACTGTTGTAGGCCAGCCCATCGCTGACGCTGCCGATATCGAGACCCAGCGCCTCGGCAAAAACCTGTTCCAATGCGATTGTCATCTGAAAAATCTCCGTAGCCGCTCACGGGCGGCATAATAATTCGCCGGCAGCAGTTCCAATGCAAAAAATCCATTCTCTTGCCCAACTTGGCGATAACCCAGTTGTTCATTCAAGCGCAGGGCAGAGCGATTGTTCTCCCGAACCAGGGTGCGGATACAACCGATGTGCAACTCATCAAAACCCTGATCAAGCTGGGATAAGGCAGCAGCAATCGCCAACATGGGATGCCGCACGGTCGAGTTGCCCAGATAGAGTCCCGCATCGGCAATCGCCTGACCCTGCAGCTTGCCCTGGCACTCACCTTTCAGATTGACGTAACCCGCTCGCACGCCCTTGCACCAGAGCGCCCAGTGCAGCTGATCCTGTCGCTCACGGGTGGCGGCGAACCATTGGCGCTGTTGCCGTGGCGAAATACGCGTCTGGGATACCATCTGCATTCGCACCTCATCCTGATTGCGCCAACGTCGCAAGGCAGGAAGATCCCACGGCTCTATCGGGCGTAACTCAACGCCATAGCTCATCTTAAACGCCATCCACTTTTAATGACCTGTCTCTCTTATCGACCACACTGCTGCCATTCCGTAGCAAAAATCGATAATACAAGCAGAAAAACCAGTATAATATCAAAAATAATCAAAGAGTTGTCATCGATTATCCTGGCTTTGGCCAGTCATTGATCCAGCGGAGAGAGCCCATCATGGCCATCGCCATTATCCCGGCCCGGGGTGGCAGCAAACGCATTCCACGCAAGAATATCCGCCCCTTCTGCGGCCAGCCCATGCTCGCCTATGCCATCCAGGCGGCGCAGAAATCTGGCTGTTTCAGCAAGGTGGTGGTCTCCACCGATGATGAGGAGATTGCCAAGGTCGCTCGTCAACTGGGCGCGGAAGTACCATTTCTGCGGCCAGCCAGTCTCGCCGATGATCACACAGGTACCACCCCTGTGGTGATCGACACTATCCAGCGGCTCGACCAGCTCGGCATCCAGGCAGAGCACTACTGCTGCATCTATGCCACTGTCCCGCTTATTCAAGCCGATGACTTGAAGGCCGCCCATCAGCGACTGATCGCAAGTAATGCTCCCTTTGTCTACACCGTGGCCGAATTCGGCTTCCCTATCCAGCGCGCCGTGCGCATGGATGAGCAGGGCCGGGTCACCCCCTTCTGGCCAGAACAGATGGCGAAACGCTCTCAGGATCTGGAGCCTGCCTATCAGGATGCCGGCCAGTTCTACTGGGGCAGCCGCGCGGCCTGGTTGGGAGGGATCAGCCCGGTGGGGGGAGAAGGGATTGGCCACATATTGCCGCGACACAGGGTGGTCGATATCGATACACAGGAAGATTGGCACCTGGCCGAACTTCTCTATCAAGTGCTGGCCCAAGATGACGTTTAAGGTTGCCTTCCGGCTCGACGCTGGCGCCGAGATTGGGCTGGGTCATCTGATGCGCTGTCTGGCCATCGCCGACCGGCTGAAAACGGCTGGCGCCGAGTGCCACTTTCTCTGCTATCAACTACCGACTCACCTGCTGCCACTGCTGCAAGCCCACCAACATCACCCTCTTTGCGCTCTGGACGACGCAGGCCCCTTGCCCACCTTGCGTCCGGAGTGGCTGGTATGTGATCACTACCAGATTGATCGGCAAATCGAGCAGACACTGGCAAGTCACTGTGGTCAGTTGCTGGTGATCGACGATCTGGCCGATCGCCCTCATCATGGTCAGTTGCTGCTGGATCAGGGGCCGCTGCGCAGCACAGCCGATTACCAGTCTCTCGTCCCTGCTGACTGTCGGCTGCTGCTGGGCACCGACTATGCCCTGCTGCGCCCTGCCTATCGCCAGCTAGCACGCCAAAAGGCCAGCCGGTGGCGACATGGCCTCATCTGCTTTGGTGGTGCCGATCCGGCCGGAGCCTGCCTCATCACCCTCAACACGCTGGCTCGACTGCCATGGGCTAAAACCGTCAGCTGGACTCTGGTAGCCGGTGGGGCAAATCCTTTCTGGCCCGAGCTGGAGCAGAGAGTGGCCGAGCTGGCCAACCTCGGTTTGGTGCTGCTGCGCCAGAGCGACCAGATGGCCGACCTGATGAGCCGGCACGACTTCGCCATCGGTGCTGCGGGGGGCATGACCTGGGAGCGAGCCTGTCTCGGCCTGCCGACCCTGACGGTGCCCATCGTCGACAATCAGCAGTTCAACGACGATGTGATCGCCCGCTTCCAGCTGGCTGAGCGGCTGACCCTGAGCGAGCTGGCCGAACCTGAGCGGCTGCTGCAAGCCCTGCACCGGCTTGAGCAACAGTCAGACGACTACCGCCGCCGCGGGCAGCAGCAGGTGGACGGGCTGGGGCTGGATCGCCTCACCGCCTGGCTGCTGCCACAACCCGATTATCAACTGTCACCGGATGGCCAACAGTGGCAACTACGCCATGATGACCAACTGCTGCTCACCCTGATTCTGGACGGTCAGCATCTGACATGGCAGGCCGCCCGGCCACTTCAACCACTGGTGTGGCAAGAGCTGGCACATCGCTTGCAGACAATTTTCTCCCAATTTCCCCTCTATCTTGCCGAGCCACCGCAGATAGCGCCCCCTGCCCCTTGGCAGCCGGCGCCGCAAGGCTGGCAACTTGGCACAGGAATCTGAACACAGATGCAGATCGATCATCGCCCCATCAACCAGGAACAGGCCCCCTATGTGATTGCCGAACTGTCGGCCAACCACAATGGCAATCTGGACCGCGCCCTGGCCATTATGACCGCCGCCAAAGCAGCGGGTGCCAGCGCCGTCAAACTGCAAACCTACCGCCCGGATACCATCACCCTCAAAAGTGATCGACCGGAATTTCAGATCCACGGCGGTTTGTGGGATGGCCACAGCCTCTACGATCTTTATGAGTGGGCGCACACCCCCTGGGAATGGCACCAAGCGCTGTTTGCCAAAGGGCGCGAGCTGGGGCTGACTGTCTTTAGCAGCCCGTTCGATTTCAGTGCGGTGGACTTGCTTGAATCACTGGACTGCCCGGCCTACAAGATCGCCTCCTTCGAGCTGGTGGATCTGCCCCTCATTCGCTACGCCGCCCAGACCGGCAAGCCGCTTATCATGTCCACCGGCATGGCGAACGAGGCCGAGATCTCCGCCGCGGTCGATATTGCGCTCAAGCATGGCAACGGCCAGCTGGCCCTGCTGCACTGTGTCAGCGGCTATCCGGCGCCGGCAGCCGAGTACAACCTGCGTACCATCCCCATGTTGCGCCAGCGCTTCGGGGTCGAGGTGGGGCTCTCCGATCACACCCTCGGCTCTGCCACCGCCATCGCCGCCACCGCGCTCGGGGCGACCCTCATCGAGAAACACTTCACCCTGGCCCGCGCCGACGGCGGACCGGATTGCGCCTTCTCCATGGAACCGGCCGAGCTCACCGAGCTGGTGGCCTCGGTCAATACCGCCCATGCCGCCCTTGGGGTGGCTGACTACCAGCTCACCGCCAGTGAACAGGGTAACCGTGCATTTCGCCGCTCCCTCTATCTGGTCAAGGAGATGGCCGCCGGCGAGCAGCTCACCGCAGCGCATATCAAGTCGGTGCGCCCCGCCCTCGGCCTGCCCCCGGCCGATTACGATCGGCTCATCGGCAAGCGGGTCAACCGCAGCCTGAGTGCCAATCAACCGCTGAGCTGGGAGTGGATAGACAACGATGAGTGATGATCTCTTCAACCAGCACGGTAGGCTCATCAGCCAGCGCTGGCCCGCCCTCTGGCCCCGCTTGCTGGCACAGGACGTTGAAAGCCTGCCGGCCGAGCTGACCGAAGGTCTCGGCTCCACCCTCAGCCTCCACGGCATACAGCTCACCAGCCGGCACGACCGGGTGAAGGAAGCCGAGCTGCAGGCCGCCAGCCTGCCCGAGCAGCCGGTGCTGCACCTCTACGGCACCGGGCTCGGCGATCTGCCGCGCACCCTGCTGGGGCGCAGTGGCCTCAAGCGGCTGGAAGTGAAGATCATGAATGGCGCCCTGTTTGCCCTTGTACTGCGGCTGCTAGACCAGCAGGACTGGCTGACGGACCCCAGGGTCGAGCTGATGATGGCCGGCGACGAAGGGGAGGTGCGGCTGCCCTTCTTCGCCCTGCCGCCCGAGCTGCTGCTGGTGGAAGATGCTGCCGCCCGCATCCGCGACCGGCTGGTGAGTGAAATCGATTTGCCGTTCGCCCGGGCCAGGTTCGACGCCGAGCACCCCGACATCACCCGGCGGCTGGCGGAAAACCGCGATCTGCTGGCCGGCGACGGCGATGTGGCCTCCCTGTTCGGTCTGGCTCAGGGCAAGCAGGCGCTGATCGTGGCGAGTGGCCCAACCCTGCAGCACAACCTGGCCACCCTGCAGGCCCAGTTGCAGCGCCGTCGGCAGGACTATCTTCTGATTAGCGTCGATACCGCGCTGGCGTTTTTGCTCAGCCACGGTATCCGGCCCGACATCGTCGTCACCATCGATGACGCCATCCACGGCAACCGGCTGCCCGCCGCCCAGTCGGCCCAGACCACCCTGGTCTATTACCCCACGGTTCCCACGGCAGCCCTGCTGGCCTGGCAGGGGCCACGCATGACCGCCTACTCCCGCAGCCCCATGTATCAGCAGCTGCGACAGACGATCCCCAAGGGCGTGCTGCACTCGGGCGGCAGCGTCATTCATCCCGCCGTGGATCTCGCCGTGCAGATGGGTTGCCGCCAGGTCATCCTGCTGGGCACTGACTTCGCCTTTCCCGGCGAGCTCACCCACTCGGGCTGGGCCGACGGTGCGCTCGGCCCCAGCGCCGCGCTGGCCCTCAGCTGGGCCCTCGACGGCCATGGCCGGCGGGTCAAGACCAATCCAAACTTTTCCGCCTACCGCACCGAGCTCGAGCGCTACATAGCGCGCCACACCGATGTGCAGTTCTGGAACTGCAGCCGGGAAGGGGCGGAAATCGCCGGCTGCCGCTATCACCCGGAGTACGTGCAATGAAAAACGGCCAGATCACCCGCCTCACCGCCCTGGCGCACCAGTTTCGGCTGGGGCAGTCGGTTGCAGCGAGTCAGGCATTGCCGGAACTGCTGCAAGAGGTGCTCACCGAGCAGGGCAACCTGCCACCCGGACTGGTAGCCGCACTGCTGCAGTGCCAGGAGCGCCAGGACTGGCTGGGGCTGGCCGATTACCTCGAATATGAAGTGGTGCACTGCCTGTCGACCCCGGCCGGCGACACCACCACAGGAGACCACTGATGATCAAGGCCATTTCCAACGCCTCCGAGCAGGAGCTGTCACGCCGCCAGACCTTCAGCGAGTTGCTGCACGCCAGCCCGCTGCCCGCGGCCGAGCTGCAGAACAACCTGGGCCTCTACCTCAAGCGCCAGTCGCTCTCCCGCATCCTGTTCATGCACGAGCTGTATCAGAAGATCGTGCCGGTCCACGGCGTCATCATGGATTTCGGTACCCGCTGGGGTCAGAACCTGGCGCTTTTCTCCTCGTTTCGCGGCATGTATGAGCCCTACAACTACAACCGCAAGTTGGTGGGATTCGATACCTTCAGCGGCTTCCCTTCCCACGCTCCGCAAGATGGCAGCGACGCCGCCATCCAGCCCGGTGCCTACGGGGTGACGCCGGGCTATGAGCAGCATCTGGCCCAACTGCTCGCCGCCCATGAGGCGGAAAGCCCGCTGGACCATATCGTCAAGCATGAGCTGGTGAAGGGGGATGTGACCGAGACGCTGCCGGCCTATCTGGCTCGTCAGCCGGAAACAATGATAGCGCTGGCCTATTTTGACTTTGATCTCTACGAGCCGACCCGCCGCTGCCTCGAGCTCATCAAGCCGCACCTGACCAAGGGGTCGGTGCTGGCATTCGATGAGCTCAACTGGCCCGCCTTTCCGGGGGAGACTCTGGCCCTCAAGGAGGTGCTGGGGCTGGATCGCTACGCCATCCGTCGCACCCCGCACAACCCGGGACCAGCCTATCTGGTGATCGAGTAGTCCGGTTGCGGGCTGAGACGACGCAGCAGCCCGGCCTCCAGCAGCATCCGCGCCAGCGGCTCCACCCGCCAGAACGGCGCCCCTATGGTCTCGGCGATCTCGAACAGGGTCAGCTTGCCGTCGCTGTAGGCCAGCAGATTCATCATCTCCCTCACTTGCCAGCCCGAATAGCGGGTCGACAAATCCGGGTAGAGCCCCCGCTTGCCGAGCTGGGGTTCACCCAGCACAGTGACCTCGCAGCGCTCGTCCAGCTCCAGACACTCGATGGCACGGCGCAGCGCCATGAAGCCGCCGGCCAGACCGGCCGACGTCACCAGCGAGAGGTCATCGAGCGAGGTGTGGTACTCGGCATAACAGCCGTATCGACTGCGCATCACAGAAGTGACCGGCAGATCGATGCCGGGCGCGCACAGCTGCCGCTCGTTGGATCCCCGCTCCAGGAAGCTGTAAGCCTTGTAGCCCGGCGCCAGATGACCCAGCACATGGCGACCGATGCGATCCGCCAACGTGTTGCCCTGGCGTGAGGGCAGGAAGGAGTAGCTGCGGTCATCGCCAAGACAGGTCAGGTTGAAGCCGGCCAAGGTGCGCTGCTTGAGCTGGTCCAGATGACGGGAGAGATAGACGATGGCCCCCAGGGTTTCAGGCACCAGCATCAGCCGGTAGCTGTAGCGACGTGTGGGCAGTGACGCAAGCCAGGCCATCAGGAATACACCGACACAGGGGCCGGAGAGCTCGTTGTTGGCCATGGAGGGGTGGCAGGTGTAGCTCGACAGCAGGATCTCCTGCTCGCTCTCCCCCGGCAGCACCCAGTCACCATAGGTGAGCGAGCCCGGGGCCAGGGTGGCATCGATCACCACCTGATATTCTCCCTCCGGCAGCGCTTCACGCAGCCGATGGGGCAGACAGAAGCCCCAGCGGCGCTTGTAGTAGGAGGTCACATAGGGAATGGCATCCGGCTGCTCGGGCAGAGAGTGGAGATGGGGCTGCAGCTCGGCAAGCGAGAGGGTGCAGCGCACCGGCTCCGAGTAACCGACCAGATGCAGGTTGTGATCCTGGAAGTCCACCACTCTGCGTCCATCCGGCCCCACTATGTAGGCTTCCCGCACGTTCCACTCGTCAGGCACTGTCCAGTCGAAGCACTCGGTGCCGCTGGCCACTTCATGGATCCGCAGCTCGGGCAGGCAGTGCTCGCGCCACAGGGCCAGCGACTGCCGAACCCCGTCCCCGGTCAGGCTGCGATTGAGCGGAAACAGCAGGGTGAGCAGCCGATGCAGCTGTTCACCGACTTGTGCCTGGTCGTCCCAGTCGGTGGGCAGATAGCCGCTCTTGGGTGAAAAACTCATGGGGTGGGTGCCTCGATCAATTCGACAATGTGGCCAAGGGGGCTCAGGAAAAACTGGACGTGGGCGCCGCCAAACGCGATGGCTGGCTGGCTGGGCCCGAGGGGAAGATGACGCTGGGCCCGCAGTTTTTCGGCAGCCATTGCCAGGTCTGCCACCTCATAGGCCAGATGATTGAGCAGGTTATGACGGGTTCGTAGCGCCTGACTGACGGGGCTATCATCACTGGCAGGTGCAATCAGTTCATAGCAAATCCCCGCATCATCATAGGCAAAACAGATATGCACCCGCTGCAACGGATCGAGCACCGGCTCGCTAAAGCGGGAAAGCCCGAGGGTCTCGCAACAATAACGTACGCCAAGATCCAGTTCGGCCACCACCAGTCCAATATGGTGCAGTTTCATCTCCCCTCCCTGATAAGCGCATGGGGATGGACAGCGATCAGCTCTTTTGCCACCGCGGCAAAGTCGGCGCAGCGAACGGCCCAGACTGGTAAACGGCCAAATAACCCCTGGTGCCATTTGTCCTGATTTTTAAGGGCTTCAACCAGACGGGAAAGATCTATCTCGCTGGCCAGATCGAGTCTTCGCACAAAGTAGTCACAATGCCAGGGGCGCACCATTCCCTGCTCGCGGACATCACCCTCAAAGCGTTTCATAAAGCGATAATCGACACCTAGTTGCTGCTCGACATAGTGGGTGAAGGTAATGCGATCGGGATGACAGGCAAAACCGGCAATCCAGCCATCGTGAGCCGCCAACCAGGCGAAGGGGCTCTCTTCACCAAAGCAGTCATGACCCCCTGCTGCAACCACCTGGTCACGCCCCGCGCCCCATACCGCAACGCTGAAGATGGGATCGCGGGTCCGCGCAACCCCTGGCAGAGTGCGAAACTGCTCCGTCATCAACCCGACTTCACTGGGGGATGTCGCCCTGTCGAAACAGCTCTGGCGAGTCAGGCTATACGTGAATGTTGGCACCAGCAGAGTGCCCTCGTTTCCAAGCCACTCCTGCATCCCCAACCAAAAAGCATGCATGCCGGCTTCATTGCCCCGTCCAGGAAACTGGGCCACAGCCATGGCGTCAGTGTGAACCATGATAGCGCTCCCTCGTGCGATCCCAAGGGAGCCAAGAACATGAGAGAGAGCTTCAATCACAGCACAAGACCACGCCGCAACAGCGCATCACGAATGTCCTGAAGTTGCTTCATCTTCGCCAGCTCTTCAGGCTCGAAGCGTACCGAGAACGTCTGCTCAACCAGCAGCAGAAAATTGAAATGACCAAGCGAATCCCATTCCGGAAAGGCCCCAAGTCCCAACTGATAGTCGCCTCGCGTGACGGTTGCAGAAGGAAACTGCTGTTCCAACAAAGTGAAGAGATCAGTCATGGTGATAAAACTCCAAAAAAGGCAAATTCAGCTGTTCGAGCGCCAGACTATGGTAATGCTCATGGGAAAAACGGGCGGGATCCGGATTATCACAGGGGGTCAACGGCAGGGATGCCAACCATGTCAGCGCAGGTTCATTACGTGCACAACGATTCGAGCCAATAACCAGACGCTCGATCCCCGCCTCGCGCAATGCAGCCGAGACGCTATCCAGTAACCAATATTCGAGTCCTCTGGACAACACTCTGCAACTCAGAGCCAGCGTATCGAGCAATGCCAGTTTGGGCGTGATGTTTATGATCAGCACCAAGCCAACCAAGCCATGATCGGCAAAGCGATCCTGCAACGACACTAGCCAGCACCAGCCAGACTGCGCCAGCCGTTTGAGCTCGCTCGCCTCATATCGCAGACAGGAGAGATTAAACTGGTTGGTTTTATGGATGATCTGCTCGGCACGAGCAAGGTTATCCACCGCCAACGGCTGTATCGCCGCACGCAACGACAAGGAGGCGAGAAAATGTTGTTCACTGCCAACCTCGCTACGTAACCGGGCGGCGTCTGCCAATGCCAGATAGGAGGCTTGACGAAGAGCATCATCACCACTGAATATGCGCGAGAACCCCCCATAAGTGAGCAAGGTTGTAGGCCATGCCCAAATATCTGCTGGTGGTTCAATGACATCGACTTGTGGCAGGGCATGGCGAACTTCAGCCCTTTCCAGGGGGGAATCATCCCAGAAGACCAAGGCCTCAAGCCCCAGATTGAGGCTGGCAGCAATATGTCGCAAACCTTGAGATTTAGAGCCCCAACCAATGGCAGATGCTGCAATATTTCGCCTTTTGAGTCTCATGGCGCCATGCTGCTCAAACACCAGCCAAACATCTGCAGGCTCGTTTTTAGAGCACAATGCCAACAACACGCCGCGCTGATACCAGTAGAGCGCCGCATCCTGAAACGACTGATAGAGTTTGCCGAGACCGTCCTGACCAAGGTAAAGGCCAGTCAACCCCTCTTCACCCACTACCCCCCCCCACAGGGTATTGTCACAATCGAGCACCAGCACCTTGCGTATTGGCGCCTGATCAAGCATCCAACGCGCGGCAATCCAGTCGGCAAGGCTGGTCAAGCCGTGCATCGAGAGAGGACAAGAAAGAAGGTAACGATTACGCTCGTCCACACAATGGGCTCGCCCCTGCTCAGAGAGCCAGCGACCCAGCCCCAAATCCCTAATGTGGTGACGTGCAAGCGCTCGGGTAAAGCAGACATCCAGCTGCATCATCCAGGGATGAAGAGCGCTACTCACACCACCGCCTTGCAGTGAACAGGCACCAAGATAAAGATGAGGGAGCCCCCGCAGTGGCGAGAGCAATGCTTCCAACCAGGTGTCGATGGTCTCGGACAATGCGGGTTCAGCCAAGGTGTACCAATGCTGGCATTCGCTGTCGGTCAGCAGTTGCTCCCAAAACCAGAGCACCAGATGTCCGTCACAAGCGGCCATCGGCTGCCATTGACCTTGAGGGCAAAATTGCAACTGTGCATGTCGGGCCAAAGGAGCCCATGCCACATTACCGGGCATGAGAAATGCGGTGGATGCCAGGGAAAGGGTGGCCATATATGCACCTGAAAGGATTAAATACTTCTATATCATACTGTTAGGGAATGGAGATGAACAGAGTCATCCCCATCCGATTCAAGGACTAGCGCTTGAACACATCCAGGCCGGTAAAATAGGTGGTATCATGGCCATCGAACGCATCGGCATACATCACTTTGCTATCCTCGAAGAATAACTCCAGAATTGCCTGCGCCTCTTTTATCTTGCCCGCCAGCACCTCGGGTTCTGCTGTCACCTGCGCCATCATTAGGCTGATGATATTGGCGTAGAAATAGTTAATTGAACCAATCAACACACGATAGAGATGTGATTCGCGGCTCATCAGCAGATAGAGCAGATAGTCGTGATGGCGTTGCATCATGGCCAATACCGCATTGTGTTCACAGGCTACCTGGCGCCAGTCATCGCGCAACTTGTCTACCAGCTCAACGAACAGCGGCACCTGCAATGCAGCAGCGAAATCAACGCTGCTCATGTCAAAGGACTGGAAACAAGTGGCCATCACTTCATCCATGAGCGGGATTTTGTCGAGTACCGGCCATTCAGGTTGCAACGATTCAACACGACGAGGGATTGCCCCTTCTATATAAGCGCCGTCACTACTGTTGACGCACTGCATCTCGGGATAATCACGCAATACACTGGCCATATTGTGAATGGCTAGCCCAAACAGATGATTGATACGCACTTCGTCGCCAAAGTTACCCGGTGCCGGGAAAGTATCCTTTAAATTTTCCTCGTATTTCGCCTCTTGCTTGTCGTTGTAATAGAGACTCAGGCTGGAGTGATGCTGTCCGGCTGTTTTATAGCCATTGTCGATACCAAACAAATACACCTGCTTGAAACCAAGCAAGGCCGCATAATTGAGGCCGGTATTGCCGACGAACGGGTTGGAAAATTCAATGGTATCGTACTCAAATGCCTGACCAAACGCGCTAATCAGCATGGAGAACATCGGCTCGTTGGGCTTGAACGCCAACCCTGTTTTACGAAAGAAGCGCTTGCATTCAGGGTGAATGACATCAACGCTCAGAAACACGGTGTCCTTGATAAAGTCATCGGCATTGAGAATGCTCAGAAAATCGGCTGAGCTCTTGGTGCGCTCCACTGCAACGTAGATATCCGGTTTTACGCCAGCTTTGTAGAGTGCACTGACCGCAGTACCGCAGGCGATAATGATTGCCTGCTGCTGATGCTGCCGGATGAACTCGATGCTCTGATCCAGCGAGGGGCCATTGCCAACCACAAAGACAGGGATCTGCTCGAAGGCACGGCTATCGCGCCACCGTTTCAGAAAGGGGGTGCCGTCTTGCAGATGGGTGTGGCTATGGGCAAGTGCATAGATGTTGTCATCAAAGAACCCCCACCCCGTTTTGAGCAGATAGAACTCCCTTTCCACCTGTGTTATCAAGGCGTGCAGCTTGGGGGAATGGTAATGACAGAACGAGAAATAGCTTGCCGACCAGAATGCCCCCTTGCGATGCAGCGCCTCCATCATGTCAGCGACCAGCAATCGCTCGTCAACACCGATAAAGAGGTGCAGACTGATCGACTCCTCCTCCATGTAGGCGAGCAGCTGATGCCAATCAAAACAGAAGAGCGAGGCGTAAAACATGTCAAGATCAGGCTCGAAAGCAAACAGATTCTTGATCTTGCACTGTTCATACAAGCAACCGAGCTGGTAGCCCAAACCAATGCCATACATCAGTGCCAGAGGAATATCGGTATGTAATGCTGCCTTTAGACGCAACCCTTCCAGAGCTGACTTCTCTTTTAATTTGGAGATTTCATTGTTGTATTTGATATGGATTTGGCCATCGATATACCACTGGGGCACAAAATCGATGCACTGCAAGACACTGTGTTCAATGACCTCGGCAATCTGCGACTGAACCTCGCTAAATGGATCATCCCCATAAAGCGAGATACCCTCGTCGAGCCACAGAATATTGGGAACGCCGTTTTCATTACAGAAGAAACGAAAAGGCCTGGCAGGCTGGTACTCCTTGAAAAAGTCATGAATGGCGGGCATGTATTTGGCAAACGCAGCCATATTGAGTTCATAACGAACGGGGAGTACTTCCAGCATGGCGGCCTCCTGCTGCTTTTGCAGAGCCAGGCGTGCCAGTTCACTTTCTACATCATGAATCTTGTGATGGATATCCATGTCAGACTAACCTGCATTCAGCTTGTAAAGACCGGATGCACGTCCGGCCTGGGAGAATTGTCGTAATTGTGCTTCAGCCTGCTGCTTTTCCTGACCCACCCAATCATAAATAAGCTGGAACTGCATCAGTGCCTGCCGCTGTTCCACATTGAGAGTCTCTCCCCAAGGCAGTGACCCGAATACCTCTTCCAGAGCATGCAGATAAAGTTCAGCCAGCTGTTCTGCTGCAACCAGCTCACCTTGCACCAGTAGAGACTGCAACTGCTCGCCCTGTCTCATCAAGGCAGACACAGAAGTACTATTGACCTCATTCATGCCGGTCTGCCTACCTTTTGCTGTGCCAGCGCCTTGTCTCGCTCATCGACAGGGATGGCATCCCAACCGCTCTTGACCGTCAGCATCAGGTTCATCACTTCATCAATGGCGCCTACATCCATGTCACGGCTGGCATCCATCATGCGCACTTTCATATAGTCATAAAGTGCGAACAGGTCTTCGGGGACCTTGCCATAAGAGAGATCAAGTGAATCTTGCAGACCATTGATAATGGCCAGCGTCTTGGAGATAGATTGGGACTTACCCTCGAAATCGCGACGCTCGACTGCACCGCGAGCCTGAGCGAGACGTTCGAGACACCCTTGCATCAATAACTGGATCACGCGATAGGGATCCGCCACTGCCAGCTCAGACTGCAAACTCTGGGTTGTATAGGCCTTGATCGTTTTTCGATACATACGAGACTCAGCTCCTGACTACAAATTAACTGGTTTTGTTGTTGGTATTGAGCAGGTTGAGATAGGAGGCAGATTTGTTCATCTTGGCCAGCAAGGTATCCAGACTGCCGTAGCGTGCCCTCAACGTCTCTTCATACTTGGTGAGCTGCGCCGCGACATCTGCTTGTTTGCGGTTGACATCACGCAGATCAGAATTGAGTGTCTCTTCCCGCTTGGCAAGCAGTCCCCCTGTCTTGGAGTAGGTCTCAAGCTGGCTGGCCAACTTGCCAGCAACACCGTCCTTGCCACCAAATACAGCCACTACCTGGTCGAAGTTCTTCTCGACCGCTTCATCGAATTTCGTCGAATCAAGTGAGAGCACTCCCTTGTTGTCCATCTTGACCCCCAACTGAAAGATGGTAGAGAAGGTCGAAGAGTTGTTAGAAGGCTCGGTGACGGTGCCACTCATCAGGTTGGTCACAGCCTTGGTCGTCGCATCCCCCGCCAGGGCTCCACCATCATTCTGGCTGACACCGGCCACGATAGAGCTGCGTTTGCCCAGATCGGTGCTCTTCTTCACCAGAGCGTTATAGCCATCGATGAAGCTCTGCACCATGGTCTTGATGCCAGCCTTGTCTGTCGTCACATCCACTCTGTTTGGCTTGTAAGTGGTCGTCACGGTACCATCACTCGGGTTCGTGGTAGTGGTGCTCTCCGACTCTTTCAACACCGTAATCTTGAGACCCACAATGGTGCCATCAAAGGTGTTGGTCGCACTGGTCAATTTATTGCCATCCACGCTTATCTCGGCATCACGGGCTTGTTGCTTCTGGGTCAGCTTGGAGATGAAATTGTCAGTCAGTTCAGGTGTACTGCCGGTTATCTGCAGATCTTTACCTGTTCCACTGACACCGGAGTCAATCACAAGGGCCGCCTTGCCATCGGAGGTATTCATGATATTGACGCTAAGACCAAAGTTGTCACTATCATTGTTGATCCGCTTGCGAATGGACTGGAGTGAATCCCCTGCTTTAACATCCACATCAAAGGTCTTGTCACCTGCCTTGAATGTCAGGGTGCCATCTTGAGTGATCATGGGCGTGGTCGAAGAGGCGAAACTACCTTCAAATTTGCTGGTCTTCGCCAATTTTTCGACACTGATGTCATATTGCCCGTTGGAAGCGCCACTCTTGCTCTCCACCTTGAGAACCGGATTATCTTTATCCTGGGTGATGTTTATCGCACGTTTGTTAAACGCGTCATCCTTTGACATAGCCTGCAGAGTGGTGACAAAAGTCGCGATCGCTGACTTCAGCTGGCCTACCCCTGAGAGAGTGATCTGGGCGTTGGTCTTTTTGGTGGTAATTGGCTGCAACAGCTGCGCCTTTTTGGCATCAACGCTTGCAGCGATGACAGACTCCAAGTCCAGTCCAGAGCCCGCACCAGCAGACGTAATAGTAGCCATACTCACTCTCCTCGCAAACGTAACTATTAAATCTCTTTATCAAGCAATAACCCGACTCGAGAGCCACCGCCAATCACATCACCTTCGCGCAGAGCCTGGATTCGTTTGCTGATAGCCAGCAACTCTTCGCTTGGTATCTGACGGATCATTGATTTGGTATCGGCATCCATAACCTTGATAACAACCTGCTCCAGTTCCTTTTCAACACTGAAATTGACGGTCCATCCTTGCAACTGACTGAACTCTTGCAAGTTTTGTACCCCTTTCTCAATTTCCTTGTCTGAAATCTTCGGCTTGCCAGCCCTCTCCTGCTCAGGCAGCCCCTGTTGCTTTTCCATGTCCTTTGCCGTCCCCCGCTGCTCTTCTGCTGTGCCAGATAGCACTTGAGCGGCCGACTGGCCGCTCTTGCTACTTGACTGAAGAGAAGAAGGAGTGACCGATGACGGAATTCCAATTTCATTGGCCATATCGTCGCTCCTTTTTTATCTCATCACAGCCTGTTAACCCAGCAGGGACAGGGCTGATTGCGGTCTTTGGTTGGCTTGAGCCAGGATGCTGGAAGCAGCCTGTTGCAGAATGTTCTGCTTGGTCAGATTAGCGGTCTCGGTTGCAAAGTCTGCGTCACGAATACGAGAACGTGCTGCGCTCAGGTTTTCAGAGACGTTGGACTGGTTGCGAATGGTGGAGTCAAACCGGTTCTGCACCGCACCCAGCTCTGCCCGCTTGCTGTCTACCGCCTTGATCATGAAATCAAGGTTGGCCATGGCCAGCTGGGCGGCGCTGGCAGAGCTGATGCTGCTGACGCTGGTAGAGGTTACTGCAGATGTTCCCTTGGTCACGGTATAGGGCTCGCCAGAGGCACTGGTAGCAACGGTCGCGCTTCCCTTGGTTGATGCCGCAATCCCACTGATGGTAAAGGCGGAAGTCATCTTGAAGGTGATAGTCTGACCAGCATCCGCCCCCACCTGAAACGACCCCTTGTAGTTGCCATCCAGCAGCTTCTGGCCACCGAAAGTGGTGTCGTTGGAGATACGGTTGATCTCTGTAGTCAGTTGGTCAAACTCTTGCTGCAATGCAGTACGGTCATCGGTGTTGTTGGAACCGTTAGCAGATTGCTGTGCCAGCGTGCGCATACGCTGCAGCATACTGGTCACTTCATCCATGGCCCCTTCAGCCGTTTGAGCAACCGAGATACCATCGTTGGCGTTGCGGTTACCTTGATCCAAACCGTTGATCTGGGAAGTCAAACGGTTGGAGATCTGCAAACCGGCAGCATCATCTTTGGCAGTGTTGATACGAAGTCCCGATGCCAGTCTGGTGTAAGAGGTATCCAGAGACTTGTTGGTATTCATCAGGTTACGCTGGGCGTTCAGTGATGAAGTATTCGTGTTGATATACATGGCCATAAAATATTCTCCCGAAGAACATGCGACTGCGGGTTGCGCCGTCAAAGCGGCGTCCCACCGTTAGAAGAACAGGTTGAACGAGCCTGAGTCTTCTGGCGGGTGTCTGTTTGAACGGACAGGTCACCCGCAGTAGTGCAAACGTTGGATTCCGAACACCCCTCGATTGCTTCACCTTGTTTAACGGCAGTGCAGAGGCAAGCTTTAGGAAAATTGTTGCCTAACGCGGCAATTTTTCTCCGGTACATGGCAAGGAAAGCGAGATGGCAAACATAGTGCAAGACGTAATAGAGGGGTTGCAGGATGGTGTGACAGGATTATTTTTGTGGCACGATTTGTGCTTAGGTTGGGTAGAGTGACGTCGATTTGACGACACAATAAAAAGAGGCCGGTAAACCGGCCTAAAGATGAGCATATGCTCAGGAGAATATGACCAAGCGTGACAGAACTGAACAGCTGGACAACACTTGGCATTACTAGTAGAGAATTATATCTCTCCCGATAGAACAGAGTGCGAACCGAACACCCCTTTGTTCCATCTCTTGACCAGGGCGGCCTGAACAACCGCCCTGTTTTCTTTTGTTAGCCTTGCAGCAGCGAAAGAGCTGACTGGGGGCGCTGGTTCGCCTGGGCCAGTATGGTTGATGCGGCCTGTTGCAAGATATTCTGCTTGGTCAGGTTTGCAGTCTCGGTGGCGAAGTCTGCATCACGGATACGTGAGCGTGCAGCACTAACGTTTTCGGAGACGTTCGCCTGGTTGCGAATGGTCGAGTCAAACCGGTTTTGTACCGCCCCCAGTTCAGCACGCTTGCTGTCCACCACCTTTATCATGTAATCCAGGTTGGCCATAGCCGACTGGGCCGAGCTTGCAGCTGTAATGGTCGACATACTGGTAGATGTGACCGGCGTTCCTGCTGTCTTCGTGATGTTATACGGCTCGCCCGAGGTCGTGGTTGCCACTGTCGCACTACCACTGGTGGCAGAGGCCATGCCCGAGATAGTAAAGGCGGTCGTCATCCGGAAGGTGATGGTCTGCCCTGCGTCTGCCCCCACCTGGAAGGTGCCCACATAGCCGCCATTAAGCAGGTTCTGACCACCAAACGTGGTATCTTTGGCTACCCGGTCAATTTCAGTCATCAACTGGGTATACTCTTGCTGCAGCGCAGTACGGTCATCAGTGTTATTGGAACCGTTGGCTGACTGTTGAGCCAGCGTACGCATCCGTTGCAGCATGGAGGTAATTTCATCCATTGCCCCTTCGGCAGTTTGGGCAACAGAGATACCGTCATTGGCATTACGATTACCTTGATCCAGACCGTTGATCTGGGAGGTCAAACGGTTGGCAATTTGCAGGCCGGCGGCATCGTCTTTGGCGCTGTTGATACGCAGACCGGATGCCAGTCGAGTGTAGGATGTATCCAGTGATTTGGTCGTGTTCATCAGGTTACGCTGAGCGTTGAGTGATGAAACGTTAGTGTTGATATAAAGGCCCATGACTATTCTCCTAAGCTATTAAATTTACTCTTCTATTTGCTCTGGCTTTATTATTTTCTGTGCCCGATGCGTCTTATTTAACGGCCCGTTTTTCGATGTCTTTAGCATTTTTTTCAACGCTTCATCACGTTAACGCCGCTTACCCTATATATCGACAGGTCGGGGATAAACTTAAGGAAAAAAACGCCCACTAAAACGTGGCAGAAACTCATCGCGCCCCTCCTCCAACAAGGAGGTAAACAGGCACACTCGAGCCCCTCCTTGTCCATGATGCGAGAAAAAAACGGTGTCGACTCTCAATTTTGTCGAGCACAGTTGGCGATTGGGCTCTCCAGCCCCTAAAATCGCGGCCCCATCAACAATTTGGCGTGAGTTGTTTTCCATGCAGACACTGGTTGAGCAGATTGTTTACATCAGCGATATGTTTGGTACTGCGGTATTCGCGTTTTCAGGGGTTCTGGTGGCGGGCCGGCTCAGAATGGACGGATTTGGCGTCATGGTGTTGGCGGCAGTCACCGCCATCGGCGGTGGTACCATCCGCGACATGATCCTGGGAGCAACCCCGGTGTTCTGGGTTCGCGATCCTCTCTATATCTGGGTGGTCATTGCAACGGCGCTGATCGGTATGTGGATGGTCAAACTGCCCCGCAGAATGCCTTGGTATGTGCTGCCGGTGGCGGATGCCTTCGGACTGGCCCTCTTTACGGTGATTGGGGCGCAAAAAGCCCTCAACTTCGGTACCCCGGGACTGATCGCCGTGCTGATGGGGACCATGACAGGGGTAGCAGGCGGCATGATCCGTGATGTACTGGCCAGGGAAGTGCCTATGGTGTTGCAAAAAGAGATCTATGCAACAGCCTGCATTTTGGGCGGAATCCTCTACACCCTGGCACTGGAGGCGAACATGGACAGAGTAACCGCCATGCTCATCTGTATGACAGCCGTGTTCGGTTTGCGGGTAGCTGCTATCTACTGGCACCTGTCGCTACCAACCTTCTCGCTGCAACGCAACTGAAAGCACACCCGCAGTGGAATATGGCTCTGTGGGTTGTGCGTTGAACCAAATGGGCTTTTCTGTTGTCATAGAAGCAGTCGTTGTTAGCCGGATATTCTCATGCACAAAATCGGTATGCTTACCACTCTCCTCCTTGCGAACGTGACGGCAGCACATGCCGAAGCACAAGCCGTTTTTGGACGACTGGCATCGGCGCCAGTGCAGCAGTTCAACCAGCAGATACGTCAGGCGAACGAGCTACATCAGAAATGGGTCAATGACTACCGTGAGGTAGCACTTCGTTTTGTCGGTCATAGCGACATCCCCAGTCGCATCCATGCCCAGCAACTGGATAATGATCTGGTACTCTCGGTTGCCCTCGATGGCAGCAAGAACGACATGCTCTATATCCTGACTCTCTATCGCAGCGATAACCTTTGGCAAATGAGGGGAGCGGAAATGGGTTGGCGCTGCCTGGGGGAGCACTCCTTCACTCCCGTTCCCTGTCCATAAATCCAAGCTCCGAGCTATAAAACAAAAATCCGGCACATTGGCCGGATTTTTTATGGGAGATTGAGCGTCAAATTACGGACGGTAAACTTTGACGTTGGCAAAGCCTTTCTCTTTCAGGTAAAGCGCCTGTAGCTTGCTCATCACGCCGCGATCGCAGTAGAGCAGGTAGGTCTTCTCCTTGGGCAGATCGCCAAAGGCGGTGGCCAGCTTGAAGAAGGGGATATGCATGACCTCACGCCCTTCCACCAGCAATGGCTTCTCGTCGTGCTCGTCCATGGAGCGGATATCGAGGATCACCTCGTTGTCACCGCTCTCGGCGGTAGTCTCCACTTCCTGCACCTCGGCGGCGGTCTCTTCACCAATGCGACGAATGTCAAGGTAACGGGCCTCGGCCACCACCTTGTCCAGAATGGAGAAGTCGAAGTTGGCCTCTTCCTCTTCAATGCGCGCCAGATCGGCCTTAACGGTCGGCTTTTTGGAGATGACCCCACAATACTCCGGCATGGTTTCGGCGAACTCCAGGGTGCCGATGCGGCGGGCTTCACTGATGATATCCGGCTTGTCCCAAGTAATGAGCGGGCGCAGGATCACCTTGTCGGTGACCCGGTCGATCACGTTCAGGTTGGTGAGGGTCTGGCTGGAGACCTGACCCACACACTCGCCGGTCACCAGCGCCGGGATCTGGAACTCATCGGCCACCTTGGCAGCGGCACGCATCATCATCCGCTTGAGCACCACGCCCATCTGACCGTTGTCGATCTTCTCGAGGATCTCGGCAACCACCGGCTCGAAGTCCACGGCGGTGAAACGTACCCGGTGGGAGGAGCCGAAACGGTTCCACAGGTGGTAGGCCACCTGCTTGACGCCGATTTCGTGGGCAGCACCGCCCAGATTGAAGAAGCAGTAGTGCACGCGGCAGCCGCGCTTGATGAACTGGAACGATGCCACGCCGGAGTCAAAACCGCCGGAGAGCAGGCTCAGCACATCTTCCTGGGTCGCGATGGGCATGCCGCTCAGGCCCTGATGGATGGCGCTGACAATAAAGAGCTCTTCGCCGTCGATCTCGAGGTTGATCTTCACATCCGGGTTCTTGAGGCGCACACCATTGCTTTCGCAGTGCTGGTTCAGTCCACCGCCCACATAGCGCTCAATCTCGAGAGAGGAAAACTCGTGCTTGCCGTGGCGCTTGGCGCGCACGCAGAAGGTTTTGCCCTTGAGCTGGTCGCCCCACACGGCTTTCACCTGCTCGAAGATGTCGTGCAGATCGGTAAACTTGCTGGCTTGTACCTCGAGGAAGGCCTGAATGCCGGGAATGCAGGCCAGGGCTTCGATTGCCTGCTCGCGGAACTGGTCATTGCGGGAGCTCACGATCAGCTTGTCCCAATCCATCCGTACGCGGGCATCGTCGTCGAAGCGGCGCAGGACATTGCGGATATTGCCCTGCAGGATCTTGATAAAGCGCTGGCGAACCGACTTGCTCTTGATGGTGATTTCCGGGAACAGCTTGATAATGAACTTCATGGTAATGACTCGGGTGACCTTGATTTAAGGGCGCGAATTATATCAGAACTTTGTGGCCAGCGCCTACTGGATGAGCGTTTGCTCACATTCCCCCACGCAGTGTTTGCCGTGCAGCGCCAATCTTGCGTATATTCCCGACCCTGCGCCTCGCCAGATTTTTGACAACAGACTGATCCGATGAAGACCTATATCTACTACCCCGGCATGGAGGTACGCGACGAGCTCTGGCTCAAATTTGCCCTGCTCTATCTGGAGCGGCTCGCCTTCGTCTTCACCGTCAGTGAAAAAAGTGGCCTCACCACCCTGCTCGATACCCTGCAACAGCAGACCGATCTGCTGGCCGAGCGGCCCGATGCCGCCTTCTTTGCCGCCATTACCCCGCAGCTGGAGAGCCAGATAAGCGGTCTGGTGGCCCCCGATTTCGTCCGCCACAAGGTGTTTGGCAACAAGGAGCTGATTGGTCGCTGGCGTCAGGAGGCCAACCACGACTGCTTCTGCCCGGATCAGGTGGGGCTGGAGCGGCTGCACGGCTTTTGCCTTACTCACGGCTTTGCGACCCGAGATGAAGGGGGGATCAGAATGGCGCGGCGCTTTGCCAACCTGATCTCCATGCGCCTTGCCCGTGAGTGGGCACTCGCCAATGACGGGGCGCTTATTACCGATCACGACTATCTCGACCGCCTGCTCCATCTGCTCGAATCCCGCTACCACAATCGCGGCGGTCAGGATTGCTTCCACCTCGAAATCCCGTTGCAAGTACCCACTCACCTCGGCGAGATCTCCTTCGCCGAGCTTATCGCCCTGCGCCGGCGCAGCGGCTTTCGCCAGCAGTTGGCCGAATTTCATCTGGCCCTCGACAACCTGCTCACCATGCTGGGTAGCGGCTATGCCGACCCGGCGGCCCTGACCCGCTTTGAGCAGGCTCAGCAAGGGCTCAATCAACTGCTCGGGCCCGAGACCCTCAGCATGCCACTCACAACCCTGGTCAGCACCAGCCTGCCCGCCGTAGCCATGCTCCACCAGTTAAAAGCGAGCCATCCCGAAAGCAACCTCATCTTCCATCCCATCAAGAAGAGCCACTTTCACCAACGCAAGAGCCAGCACTTCTTCACCCGGCTCGGTCATCTGCGCCAACCGGGCTGAATTGGCGGAATGAAAAAGGGGTTGGCATCTGCCAACCCCTCTCGTTTTCTGCGGCCTACCAATCATCACCCCGGTGATTAGCCCGCTCTTGCGCCTGCCTGCGCGCCTCCATCGCCCTGTCACGGCGGATATTGGCAGGGGTACAGGCAAACTGTTTCTGATAGCAACGCGCAAAACTCTCGGAAGCAGGTTCGAAAGGTGAATAGAACCCGGTACGTTCAGGAGAAACATGGTGATCACCATGATTGGTTGTGGCACAACCCGAACTCATCAGCACCAGCAAGGGATACAGAACACGCAGCAAAAGAGAACTCCCGATTGGATTTGAATGAATTCGTAATTATTCGCAAATTAATTCATCCAATCAAATATTGATGCATTTCAAATAGTTAATTACATCCAACTCAATGGCTGTCGGCAAAACGATCAACGGGTGATGGTGCTGGCATCACTGTCAGGATGCACCACGCGAAACTCGATACGATCGCTGTTGCCCGCTTCATCCACCACCACCAGCTGATAACGACCCGCCACACTCAGCACCTGATCCCCGTCCCAGCGCAGTCGCTGGCCGTTGAGAAACCAAGCCGACTTGCCGACACCGCCCAGCACCTTGGGCTGCAACCGATAGCGCTGGCTGCGGATAAGGTTGCCCTCCCCCAGCGCCACGATGCGAATGGGGGCCTGCAGCTCGGCGCTCTGCCCCTCCCCTGCACAACTGCTGGCGAGCAGCGACTGCCGCCGCTCGCCGGGGGACCGCCACGGCTCCAGCGACAATGGCCAGAGTGCCCGAAAACCGGATTGTGCCGCATCGGGGCAACGGGTCAGCGTCGGCTTGCCTTCGGCAGTGAGTGCAACTTGCCGCAGCGGCGAGGGCCAGTCCATGGGATCCGGCAAGGTGGGAGGATCGCGCCCTTCAAGCAACCAGGCGCTCTGGCGCTGCAAACAGGCTTCAGGCAGGGTCGCGTTCGCCTTGCGCCCCAGCGGCCAGCAAATCTCGGCCTCGCTCACCGTGTTGGGCTGTGCCGGCAGAGGGCTGTTGTCAGCCAGTCGCGAGTAGACCGAAAGCAGCAGCGGCACCGCCGCGCTCTGGCCGTAAAAACCGGGCATAGGGGTACCGTCGGGGCGCCCCAGCCAGACGCCGATGGTCCAGCGACCGGAGACCCCCATCGCCCAGCTGTCGCGATAGCCGTAGCTGGTACCGGTCTTCCAAGCAAGCCTGTTGACCCGGCCGGTCGCCTCGCTGGCAAAGGGTTGGTCCGCCCGTCCCTGCGCGCTCAATATCTGCCAGATGATCCAGGCCGCTCCCGGGCTCAGCAAGGGGCGTGACACCGCCTGCTGCCCCGCCAGCCAGACCGGCATCGCCACCTGCCCCTGCCGGGTCAGCGCGCTGTAGAGCGCCACCAGCTGCTCGAGTCGAATGCCCGCCGCCCCCAGCGCGATGGCAGGATTGGGTTTGTCAGAGAGCGCCAGCCGCACTCCGGCGTTGTCGAGGCGACTGACCAGTTTGTCCGGCCCCAGCGCCTCCAGCACCTGCACCACCGGCACGTTGAGGGATTGCTGCAGCGCCTGAGCCAGCGTCACCGGTCCCTGAAAGGCACCGGAGAAGTTGGCGGGGCGATATTCCGAGCCCAGCCTTGGCGCATCGGAGAGCAGAGAGGCCGAGTGCACCAACCCTTCGTCCATGGCCAGACCGTAGATGAAGGGCTTCAGCGTAGAGCCGGGAGAGCGAATCGCCTGCACCATGTCCAGATAACCGTGGCGGCGCAAATTGCCATACTCGGCGCTGCCCACATAGGCGCGCACCGCCATGGTTTTGTTATCTACCAAGAGCAACGCCGCTGAGGTCTGCTCGGGGAAGCGGCGAATGTAGCTCGCCACCCGCCCCTCCAACCAGCGCTGCAGATCGCCATCAATGGTGGTGTGCACCAGCGCCCCGGCCTGATTGTCGGCGGCGAGACGGGCAAAGAGCGGCGCCTCCATCGGCGTGAAGTGACCGCGGGCCAGCACCGGCTCGATACGCCCCTCCAGCCACACCTGTTCGGGCCAGACGCCTTGCGCTACCAGCCGCTGCATCACCTTGTCACGGGCGGTGCGGGCCCGCTCAGGATGCCGGTCAGGCCGGTTGCGGCTGGGGGCCTGCGGCAGCACTGCCAGCAGCGCCGCCTCGGCATAGGTCAGCTTGGCCGCACTCTTGCCGAGATAGGCAAAACTTGCCGCCTGCACCCCCTCCAGATTGCCGCCAAACGGCGCCCGGTTGAGGTAGACGGTGAGCAGGGTGCGCTTGTCGTAGTGCCACTCCAGTTGCAGCGCGCGGGCCATCTGGCGCAGCTTGCCGGGCACGCTCCGGTGGTAGGGCTCGATAAGACGCGCCACCTGCATGGTAAGGGTCGAGCCGCCCGATACAGCCCGCCCATAGCGCAGCCACTGCCAGACCCCGCGCACCATGGCCACCGGATTGACCCCGGGATGACGCCAGAAGTAGCGATCCTCGTAGCCCAGCAGCGCCTCGATATAGCGGGGGGAGATCTGCTCCAGGGTCACGGGGTAACGCCACACGCCGCTGGTATCGGCAAAGGCACGCAGCGGTCGTCCCTTCATGTCGAGCACCACCCGTGCGTAGGCAGGGTCGAGCGGTGGCGGCGGGAAGAGTCTATCCAGCGCCAGCAATGACAGGAGCAGTGCTACAACTCCCAGCACCGAGAAGAGCAGCCAGCGTGGCAGGCGACCAAGCCAGCGCCAGCAAGCGTGGCCAGTGCGAACTAATTTCAGCCAGCCACGCTGCCAGAAAGTGAGCGGGCGAACCCGCTCAAGTGAGGGTTTGTTACTCAGAGATACGCACCTCGTGAATATCCTCACCCACGGCACGCAGTTCGGGGCGGTACATATCCTCCACCTGGGTCGGCGGCACCTGATAGCGACCCGGCGTCACCGCCCGCATCAGGTAGACCAGTTGCTGGTTGCTCCCCTCGCTCAGATCCAGCGCTGCCGTGTAGCGGTCATCGCGAAACTCCTGATGCTTGAGATAATCGTTCCACTCGCTCTGCCACGCCGGTTTCCCCTCGATGGAGAGCTCTTCCAGCTTGATGCTGTTGCCAAGGGCCGGGTTCTCCAGCTCGAAGCCGGCGGGCACCATCTCTACCAGCAGGGCATCGGGCACCGCCGATTCACTGCTGACGTTGAGCCGCACCACCACCAGATCACCCACCTTCACCTTGGCGGGATCAAACGGCTGACCGTCGCTATTGAACCAGCTGCGGGTCACGCTCATCCCCTTGCTGATCCGTGCCGGAGCCTGTTCGGGGTAACCTACCAGAGTGCGCTGCACATAGAGGGATCCCTTGCCCTCGTTGGTGACGGTGCTCGCGGCCAGTGCCTCGGGGGCACCCTGCTGCAACGGAGCCGAACCGCTCAGGGATCCACTGCCAAGAGAGGAAGTTACCTTGGCCTGCCAGTCGACGGCCGGATCGAAGCGGGCTAGTCGCAGCAGGGCGAGCCGCTCCTGAGTGCTGAGCCACTGACGATGGGCCAGGGTATCTGCCACCTTGGCACTGAGGGCTGGCCAGCGCTCCACAGCCAGCTTGTGCTGGCGCAGCAAGGAGAGCTCAAGGGCTTGGTCACGCAGCGGCGAACCGTAATCCCCGAGATAGTCGTCACCACGCTCGGTCGCCAATGCCCGGCTGAGGGCCTTGGCGGCGTTCTGCTCATCCCCCATGGCCGAGAGCGCCAGCGAGAGGTGCAAGAGCGGCAAACCGGAGCGAGCGTGATCAGCCTGCTGCTCCCAGATAAGGCGCAAGGTAGCGAGCGGCGCCTTGCCCACCCGGGCCAGCACATAGGCGCTGTAGGCCTGATAGGCCAGCCGGCTGTGCTCGGGGGCACTGCTCCAGCGCTCGCCATACTGGCTGTCGGTGAGATAGCTTTGCAACCGGTTCAGCGCCTGATTGAGCATCGCCTCCGGCACTGCGTCGCCCGCCTCCTTGCGGGCCAGCAGATAGTCAGCGGCATAGGCGGTGAGCCACTGCTCCTCGTCGGAGCGACCATCCCAGAGGCCAAAGCCACCGCTTGGCAGTTGCAACCGCTGCAGCCGTTGCAGCAGGGCGCGCTGCACATCCGCCTCGCTCGCCGCTTTCTTGCCCTCTGCGGGTTTGCGCCAAGCGGCCCGCTCATCGGCCGTGGTCAGCAAGTAGGGCCAGGCACGGGACAAGGTCTGCTCCAGACAGGCATAGGGGTAATCGGCCAGCGCCTGCCACTGGGCAGCCGGATCCCAGGGGGGAGTACCGGAGAGGCTGAGCAGCCCCTGCAGGTTGGCGCGATCCAGCCCGACCAGCTCAGCTGGCGCAAAGCTCATCTGTTGGCCGAGGGACAGCATCTGATAGCGCTGGCGAGTCTCGGCAGGCCAGGGGGAACGCAGCGGCAAAGTCCAGTCGCGGCTGATGGCAAAATCCTTGCCGCTGGCCGCCAACTGCAGGCTCGCCACGCCGCTCGCCCCGGTCACGGTGAGCGGCAGGGTCAACCACTGCTCTTCGCCGTTTTTAAGGGCAAGGGTGCGGGGCAGCTCGCCGTTTGCCTTGAGCCCACCGTTGAGGGTCCAGACAAGGGAGAGGGACTGATCCTCGCCGCTCATGTTGCGCAGCTGCACCAGCGCCCGGGTCTCATCGCCTCTGGCGCCAAAGCGCGGCCAGCCAATCTCGGCCACCAAGGGCGCCACCACCTTGACGGCGCGCTCGGCCTCACCGACTTGCTGCTCATTCCAGGCCAGCGCCATCAGTGCCAGCTCGCCGTTGAAGTTGGGCAGTTCGAGCGGGATCACCGCTTTACCCTGCTGGTCAAAACTCACCTCGCCGCTCCACAGTGCGGCTATCTCGACCCGGCTCTCCAGCGCGCCACCCTTTTTCAGCGGCGCCCGATCGCCCCCGTAGTTGAGGCGGGCCGGCTTGCCATCCTGCGGCGGGATCACCTGGCCGTAGTTGTCGAACAAATCTTGGGCGAAGCGCTTGCGGCCAAAGAAGATCTCGAACGGGTCGAGGGGTTGATAATCGCTGATATTGAGCACGCCCCGATCCACCGCCGCCAGCACCACACGGCCTTGGCTATTGGGGGTGGAGGTTGCGGTCACTTCCAGCCGGGTAAGCGGCACCGCTTTATCAGGTGCGCTCAGGGTGAGCGGCAGACGGCGCGCTTCCCGATCCAGGGTGAGCGGCACCAGACCGACCGAGCGCAGGCTCTGCCCCTGCTGGCTGCTGACCGGTTTGGAGGCGCTGTCTGGTGCGGCGATCTGGGCCGAGATATGCAAGTCATGGCGCTGCCACTCGGGACTGACCGGGATCTCGAACTCGCCGCGGGCATCCTTGGCATCACCGCCGGCCCCCTTGAGCTCGATACGCTGCCACCAGCGTAGGCCGTCGCCACCTTCCACCAGCAACAACCCCTTGCCGGGGCGCGGGGCCACCAGCGTCACTTTGGCCTTGTCGCCCGCCTGATAGGCGCGCTTGTCGAGGGTGATGGCAATCTTGTCAGGCCGCGCCTGCTCGCCACCGCCGCCCCAGGCGTAACTGCCGATCTCCACCCGCAGGCTCGATTGATGGCCCTGACTGTTCTCCACCTCCAATCGATACCAGCCCGCGGCGAGTTGCAAGCTTAGGGGGGTCGGCCCCTTGCCATCCAGCTGCAGGGTCTGCTCCTGCTCCAGATAAGGCTGGCTGTTGAACTCGTACTTCCACCCCTCGCCATCGGCGTAGTGCCAGTAGTAGTCGCGGTACTCGTTGATAAGGCGCACCTTCACCGCCCCCGCCACCGGTTGGCCTTGCTCATCGAGGTTGAGGATCTGGAAGGGCAGAGGCTTGCCCCCTTCCACACGATCGGCCACGAAGTCGGCCTTGAGTGCCGGCCACTGGCTGCCCGCAGGCCAGCCATACTGAGTGCGGCTGCGATTGACGGCGCGGCCACCGGGCTCGGCGAGCGACACCCGATAGGCCACCTCCAGCGGCCCGAGGGCGCGCACCCCGTCGAGCTCATCAGCCAGCGAGAAGGTCCCCTGCCCCTGTGCATTGAGGGTGAGACTGCGCGCCTCGAGATCCTTGGCCTGCTCGGCGAGCAGCACGTCACCCAGCGTGAACTCCTGCCACTGGGTAAAGGGCATGGTGGCGCGGCTGATTTTTACCTCCGCCTTCGCCTTGGTGGCGCTCGCAGGCGCACCGTAGAGATAGTCCCCCTGCAGTGGCATAGTCAGGGCGGCGTCCAGATCCGTTACTTCACCATCCGGCCCCTTGCCGAGCTGCAGTTTGAGCCGCTCCGGCAAAAACTCCTCCACCAAAAAGGGCCACTCGAAGCGACTACCAGCGGCGGTCTTGAGGTTGATGGTCCAGCGCCCGAGCGGCGCATCGTCCGGCAAACGCAGACCGTAGTGGGCCGCGCCCAAATTGTCCGGTAGCAGCCGTTTCTGTTCGAGCAGCTGGCCGTCCGGCTGTTTCACCTCCAGCTCCACCGCCATCCCCGGCAACAGCTGGCCATCTTGGCCCTTGAGCAGGATCTCGCTGTCGAGCCGCTCGCCGGGACGATAGAGATCGCGCCCGCTGAACAGATAGAGCTGCTGGGCCTGCCAGGGCTGGGTGCCGAGATCGAAGGTGGAGAGATCGAGCGCCGCCCCATCGAGGCGCAGCACCGCCAGATGGTTGCCCTGTTCGGCCAGCAGCAAGCGGGCCCCCTGCACCTGATCGAAGCGACGATGGCCCTGCGGATCGGTGGTTTGCACCTGCAGCCGGTTACCCTTCTCGTCGAGCAGGGAGAGCTGCACATCCTTGAGCGGGTCGGCGCTGGCCAGGGAGCTGACGAACACCTCCAGCTGATCGCGGTAACGGCGGGCACTGAGCCCCATGTCGCTCACCGCAAAATAGGTGGTCTCCTTGCGCCAGTCGTAGTTGCCAAGGGGGGACATCACCGCAAAGTAGACGCCAGCCTCAGCCAGCTGCGGCTCCTTCACATTGATGAGGCGGGTCTCGCGCCGGTTGGCATCAAGCTCCAGCGCATAGCGGCCGCTGAACACCCGCTTGGCCCGCTTGGTGATCTGCTCGAGCTCCCAGTTGCCCATGCCGGCACCGGGGCGATACTCGGCCAGAAAACGGGGCAGGTATTCGGCATCGACCCGAAAGAAGTCGATATTGACCTCATCCACATTGACCGCGCTGATGGGCAGGCGCAGCTCGTCGCGCAGCGGCAATACCATGCCACTGGCGGTAAAGGAGGCCCCCGCCTCCAGCGGGCGGGTCTTGAGGGTCCAACTCTGGGGGGATGGGCCCAACCCCGCCTTGAGGCTCACTTCATAGCTCTTGTCGGGCTGGACGTTCGGGAAATAGAGGGTGCGACCATCGTCGGCGAGGATCCACTCCCCCTGCACCTGCTTGCCACCTTCACTGACCCCGAGCCAGCTCTGCCAATTGGGCTTGGGCACCAAGGGGCCGGAGAAGACCAGCGCCAGTGCTGGCGCATCGCGATATTGGCGGGCATTGGCCTGCACTACAGAAGTTGGCGCCCCGGCCTCCTGCTGCGCTGTGGATTCTGTGGTCGATATTTGGCTGGCAGGCTTGTCAGGGCCGCAACCAGACAGCAAACCGACCACCCCGCAAAGCAGCAGGGCCGACCAGCAGCGGCGCAGAGCGCCGGTTCCGGCGGTAGAGCGGTGAAAAGCAGAGGGAGAGTCGAAGAGGCGCATAGGTTCCATCCCGAGTTGGAGCGCTGCAAACGCAGCGTGGCTGGAAACAGGATAAGGCATCCTGCTCACCCGACACAAAGCTCATTACCCGAATGGGCACAATTCCGCGCCCCTACTGCACGAGAACCCCCTTGCCCACTGATTCCGTGCGGCAAGGGTTGTCATCTAGTCGTGGCTGGTCTCGTTTTTTGCTCCGCCTTTGAACCAGCGAAACAGGATGGCCATGACGGCCGCCAGAAACAGCACCAGCGAGGTAATCAGCAGGGCCCGGGTCAACAGTTCGCTGTGGTGGAGAAAGAAGGGGGTATTCATCGCCAGCTTGCCCACCAAACTGAGGCAGAGCGCCCACATAAAGGCACTGGCAAAGCTGGCCACGCACATGCGCAGCACGCTCAGGCGGCCAATCCCCATCAGCATGGGGGTCAGCACCCGCACGAACGGGATAAAACGGGAGGAGAACATCGCCAGAAAACCGTACTTTTTCAGCAACCGGGTCGCCTTGGGCAGGCTGTCGGGAGGCAACATCCGTTCGATATGATCCATAAAGCGGGTGCGCTGCAGTGCCCGTCCCTGCCAGTAGGCGAGCACAGAACCTACGCCAGCAGCCAACGGCAGATAGACAAGAGTCACTTCGGGGCCAAACACCCCCATGCCCACCAACCCACCGGCCAGCAGTACCAGGCTGTCCCCCGGCAGGGGCAGGAAGACGAATGCGGACTCCAGCAGCAGTACCAGCATCAGGCAACTGATCAGCAGGGGTACCGCCTGCATCTGAACCAGGGCGTCAAAATCCTGATGCCAAATGGCCATCAGCATATCCAGCATGTCACTCTCCCTACTACACGGTTCATCATGAACGAGGCTGGGGTTATAGCACCCATCCCCTGAACAAAACGTTAATTTTGTCCGGCACAGGAAATAAAGTGTGTCGAAATATTGCTGCAATTAGGGAATGCAAGGAGGGCGAAAAGCAGAAACAAAAAGCCCCTCATCTTGCACGCACAAGGGAGAGGGGCAAACAGGCACAGAAATAAAACGGTTACTCGGCGGTGGCCATCTGCCAGGTTTTGAAGCCGCCGGAGAGATTCTTCACTTTAAAGCCGTGCTGACTCAGCAAGCGGCAGGCGACATGGCCGCGCAGCCCGACCTGACAGCTGATCAGCAGCTCTTTCTCTTTGGGCAACTCATGGAGGCGACCACGCAACTCGTCGAGGGGAATATGCAGCGCCCCCGGAATGCGACCCAGCTTGTCGAGCTCCGGGCCATTGCGCACATCCACCACCAGCTGATGGGGGTTACGAGCCTGTACCTCGGCCACGTGGCAGAGCAGGGTGTCCCCCTTCAGGTGGTTGCTTGCCACAAAACCCGCCATGTTGATCACATCCTTGGCCGATCCAAAGGGCGGCGCATAGGTGAGCTCCAGATCCTGCAGGTCAAACACGGTGAGACCGGCGCGCTGGGCCACTGCCAGCACATCGATGCGCTTGTCGATGCCATCCTTGCCGATGGCCTGGGCGCCATAAATCTTGCCATCCGGGGCAAACAGCAGCTTGAGGCTGACCGGATGGGCACCCGGGTAGTAACCGGCGTGGCTGCCCGGATGGACATAAACTTTCTCGAACGGCAATCCCAGTTGCACCAGTCGCTTCTCGTTGAGGCCGGTGCTGGCCACCGCCAGATCGAACAGCTTGCAGATGGCGGTCCCTTGGGTCTTCTTGTAGGTTTCGCTTCGGCCCAGCATATTGTCGGCGGCGATGCGCCCCTGCCGGTTGGCCGGGCCCGCCAGCGGGATCAGCACAGATTCGCCGGTGACGAAGTCTATCTCTTCCACCGCATCCCCCACCGCGTAGATGAAGGGATCCGAGGTACGCATCCCGGCATCCACCTTGATGCCGCCGCGCGGCCCCAGCTCCAGCCCCGCTTTGGCGGCGAGCAGAGTTTCCGGCTTGACGCCGATGGCGAGGATCAAGAGACCGGTATCAAGATGGGAGCCGTCATTGAGGGTCAGGCGCAGGCCGCCACTTTTGGCAGTCGGCACGGCGGAGGTTTTCTCGGCAGGCAGATCCAGACTCTCGATGGCGGTGAGGCCGGTGCGCAGGCGCAGGTCGATCCCCTCTTCCCGGATGCGGGCATGGAGCATGTTGGCCATATCCTTGTCCACCGGGGCCATCACCTGATCGGCCAGCTCCAGCAGGGTGACATCCAGCTTGCGCTGGTGCAGCGCCTCCATCATCTCCAGCCCGATAAAGCCGCCGCCCACCACAGTGACGTGGCGCGGCTGATCGTGGTGCAGGGCCGCCAGAATGCGATCCATGTCCGGGATGTTGCGCAGGGTATAGACATGGGGGCTGTCGATACCGGGGAAGGGAGGACGGATCGGCGCCGCCCCCGGGCTCAGCAGCAGCACATCGTAATGCTCGCGCTGCTCTTCACCGGTTTGCAGGTTGCGCACCAGCAAGGTCTTGCCCGCCTTGTCGATCTCAATCACATCGTGGAAGACCCGCACATCGACGTTGAAACGGCGCTTGAAACTCTGGGGAGTCTGCAGCAGCAAGGCATCCCGATTGGGGATATCGCCCCCGATGTGGTAGGGCAGACCGCAGTTGGCGAAGCTGACAAACTCGCCCCGCTCGAACATCACGATCTCCGCCTCTTCGCTCAGCCGGCGTGCTCTGGCAGCCGCCGATGCGCCCCCCGCAACCCCACCGATAATCAGGATCCGTTTCATCTGCAAGACTCCTCATACATGATAATGGGCAATAAATTAGACTTTTCTAATTTAGAATTCAATGAAATTTTGTTTCACACCATTTTGCAGTATTCTTGCAACCCCGACGGTTGCTTAACAGGATGTTGTTTGTTCATGTCGTCTACCGCACTCAGTCATCTTCCTCCTGCCCTCCAGACGCCGCTCTTTTTCCGTCTGGACCTGCGCAGTCAACGGCTGGTCGCCCTGACCGACGTGATGCAAACCCCGCTCTACTGGCTCGACGAACCGCGCGCCCCCTGGCCTGCCCAGCTACCCGATGCCCTGCGCCTGCCCATCGAACAACTGCTGGCCAACGGCCATGGCGGCAAGATCACCGTGCGCTTTGCCAGCCAGCTCTGGCACATCGCCCTCGCTCACGAGCAGGATGGCTTCTGGCTCATCTGTCTGCAGAACCTTCGCCAGGAGCCCATCGCCGATCTGGCATTGCAACTGCCGCGCCTCAGCCAGATGGCGAGCCAGCAACAGTATGCGCCCCTGCTCGAGGCCCTTAAAGAGAGTTTGGGGGCCGATCGGCTCATCCTCTGGCACTATCAGGCCAACGGCGATCTCGGCAGCGAGCAACTCACCCCTGTGTTCACCCTGGGGGTCGAGGCGATCTATCCCATTCGAGGCGACAGCCGATATATCCGCGCCCTGCGTACCCGCAAATCGTTGAGTTTCTCGGAGGCGGCCCACCAACCGATGCTGAGCAATCACCTCTATCTGACCAGTGCCGGTGTGCGCTCACGCCTCGATGGTGCCTTGCTGGAGCAGGACAAGCTGTTCGGGGTGCTGAGTCTGGAGTATCTCGATCCCACCCCGCTCAGCGAGGAGATGTTGCAACTGGTGCGCAGCAGCGCCCAGTTGCTCGGTCACTGGCAGCCGCAACCGGAAGAGCACCGCGCCGAGCTGGCCCTCCCGCCCGAGCTGCACCAGCAGACCGGCATCGACTACTGCAAGACGCTGGTAAGCTGGGCCATGAGCACCAGCGGTGCCCGGGTGGGCTGGATCGGCGAGTTCCAGCCCCGCGGTCAGGATCTCTGGATCATCCCCCGCTGCGTCATCAACGAGGAGATCTGCTCCACCCTCAAGCCCATCCAGCTCGACCCCGGCCCCGCTCAGGAGCTGTTCCAGCATGGTCAGGCCATCTATGTGGAAGATCTGCCCGTGCGCTATCCCAAGGCGACCCGGCTGCTGGCCCTCAACGCCAGCGCCTACATCGGCATTCCACTCCATGGCCAGAGCGGCGCCCCCATTGGCCAGATCACCCTGCTGCTCGATACCCCTCTTGGGGAGCCCGAGCAGCTGCTGGATCTGTTGAGCAGCCAGCACGAGCGGGCAGCCATCGAGCTCAAGCGCCTCGCCACCGACGATGCCCTGCGGCTGGCGGAAGTGGCCTTCAATACCCACGATGGGCTGATCGTGATGGATCACAACGGCATCATCCTCAAGGTCAACCACTCCTTCAGCCGGATCACCGGATTTGGCGAGGTAGAGGTGATCGGTCACTCCATTCGCAAGCTGCGACCCACCTACTACGGGGATCATCTCAAGGAGGATGTCAGCCGCACCGTCAACGAGCAGGAGTTCTGGCTTGGGGAAGAGCGCTGCCTGCACAAGGATGGTCACCTCTTTCCGGTGCGCTTGATGGTGAACGGCGTCAAGGATGAGCAGGGGGAGCTCAGCCACTTTATCTGCAGCTTCTACGACATCACCCAGGAAAAAGAGGCGGCCAGACATATCGAGCAGCTCGCCTACTACGACGATCTCTGCGGTCTGCACAACCGGCGCAGCCTCAACCATATTTTGCAGCAGACCCTGAGCGCCTCCAACGGCCAGTGGGGTGCCCTGCTGCTGGTGGATCTCGACAACTTCAAGTCGATCAACGACTCCCTCGGTCACGCCTGCGGCGATCTGCTGCTGCAAGCCGTGGTGCAGCGTTTCAGGGAGCTGCCCCAGGACAATCTGGTGCAGGCGCGCATCTCGGGGGATGAGTTTGCCCTGCTCTTTACCCAGCTGGGACAAGGGGAAGTCACCGCCAAAATTCTGGCGGAGCACTTCGCCCGCGAGCTGATGGGGCTGTTTCGCACCCCGTTCGACATCGGCGATCACAAACTGCACTGCAGCGCCTCGGTGGGGATCAGCCTCTTCTCCGGCAACGAGACGGATCATCTGGTCCTGATGCAACAGGCCGACACCGCGACCCACATGGCCAAGCGCGCCGGTCAGGGCCACTACGTCTTCTTTACCGAGGCGATGGCCCAGCATGAGAAGAACCGGCTGACCCTCACCAATGAGCTGCGCGATGCCCTGCGTCATCACGAGCTGCAACTCCACTATCAACCGCAATACCGGGTCGACAATGGCTCGCTGTCGGGTATCGAGGCGCTGCTGCGCTGGCAGCGCAGCGACGGCACCATGGTGCCGCCCGGGGAGTTTATCCCCATCGCCGAAGAGACCAGCCTGATCCTCGAGATCGGCTACTGGGTGATGAAGACCGCCTGCGCCCAATACAGCTTCTGGCTCAACCGTGGCCTGCAGATCCCCCATCTGTCGGTCAACGTCAGTGCCCGCCAGTTCCACACCCAGGGCTTCGTACAACAGGTGGAGTACATCTTGCGCGATACCGGTGTGCCCCCCTCCCGCCTGCTGCTGGAGGTGACCGAATCTGTAGTATTGGAGAATCGGCAGGAGAGTATTGCCAGAATGCGCCAGCTCAAGGAGCTCGGTATCCTCATCTCCATCGATGACTTCGGCACAGGCTACTCGTCGCTGGCCTATCTGCGGGATCTGCCCGCCGATGAGGTGAAGCTGGACAGAAGCTTCATTCAGACCCTGGTACACAGCGAACAGGACAGAGCCATCGTCAAGGCGATACTCGATCTGGCCCAGGTCTTCCGTTTTACCGTCACCGCCGAAGGGGTGGAAGAGGAGGCGCAGCTGGCCATCCTCAAAGCGCTGGGATGCCAGCATTATCAAGGGTTTCTCACCAGTCGGCCGCTCACAGTCAAGGGGCTGGAGCAGCTGCTTGGCAGCCGGGCGCCGGACTAAAGGTGTAGGATCAATAGGGGTTTATGTAATAAAATAACGGCCTGCTCGAATCGTTGGAGTTGTTTATGTCTGTCATTAATCGGATCCCTGCCGTTGAAATCAGCCAGCCAGCCGGAGCTCACGGCACCGTTGGCCGGATCCATTCCGTCGAAACCTGCGGCACTGTCGATGGCCCGGGAATACGCTTTATCGTATTCATGCAAGGCTGCCTGATGCGCTGCAAGTACTGCCACAACCGCGATACCTGGGATACCGAAGGTGGCCGCGAAGTGACCGTACCGGAGTTGATGAGTGACATCACCAGCTATCGCCACTTCATGAATGCCTCCGGCGGTGGCGTGACAGCGTCCGGCGGTGAAGCCATGCTGCAACCGGCTTTCATTACCGAACTCTTTACCGCCTGCAAAGAGAAAGGGATCCACACCTGTCTCGACACCAACGGCTTCGTCCGCCATCTCGACGAACAAGTGGACAAGCTGCTCGACCAGACCGATCTGGTGCTGCTCGACATCAAACAGATCAATGACGAGAAACACATTCCGCTGACCCACGTCAGCAACAGATACACCCTGGAGTTTGCCCGCTATCTGGCAGCCAAAGGCAAGACCATGTGGATCCGCTACGTGGTGGTACCGACCTGGAGCGACGACGACGAGAGCGCCGAAGGGCTGGGCCAGTTCATCGCCGAGCTGGGCGAGAGCGTGGAGAAGGTGGAGCTGCTCCCCTACCATGAGCTGGGCAAACACAAGTGGGACGTACTGGGCGACCCGTACGAGCTGAGCGGGATCAAGCCCCCCAGCAAGGAGACCATGGAACGGGTCAAGGGCATCCTCGGCAAGTACCACAACAACGTCAAATATTGATGGTAAAAGCAGGCTGACTCGTCAGCCTGCTCTGCTATGGGCGGTTGGGAAGGCCGCCCGGACTCTACTGCATGAATGGACGACAAGATGAGTGAAGGACAACTCGCTGCCCTCCTGATCTGGCTGGTACTACTGGCCTTCAGCCTGCGCCGCTCCCTGTGGCAGACCCTCCATGACAACCCCCTCTATCAGCACCTGCTGCTGGGCAGTGCCATCGCGCTGGTGCCGCTCTGGTATCTAAGGGCCGGTCTGCATGAGGGGCTGGAGGTCCATTTTCTCGGGCTCACCTCCCTCACCCTGCTGCTTGGCTGGCGGCTGGCACTGCTCGCCCCCTGCCTGACCCTGCTGGTGCTCGGTTACTTCGGCGTCACCAATCTGGCCGATTTTGGCTGGCAGGCACTGGTTGGCATCGCCCTGCCGGTGGCCACCAGCTGGCTGCTGTTTCTGGCCAGCTGGGCCTGGCTGCCGCGCCATCTCTTTGTCTATATCTTCGTGGCCGCCTTTCTCGGCGGCGCCATCACCATCTCGGTCAAGGTGGCCGCCAGCGCATTGCTGATGGGGCTAAGTGACAGCTACCCCTGGCACACCATCACGGCGGATTACCTCTCCATCTGGCCACTGCTGCTGTTCCCCGAAGCGCTGCTCAACGGCATGGCGATGACGGTGCTGGCCATCTACCGCCCTCACTGGGTCAATACCTTCTTCGACCGCACCTATCTGGGCAAGTAGCTCTCTCTTTCCTGATCTGCGCCCATAAAAAAGGAGAGGCCATCGCCTCTCCTTTTGGTATTCAACATGGTGCCAAATCCCGGCTTAGTGCAGCTTCAGGGTCGGGCGCAGTACCCGGTTGATGCGACCCACCAGCATGATGAGGCCGGTCTTGACGTAGCCGTGCAGGGCGATCTGGTGCATCCGGTAGAGGGAGATGTAGACCAGACGGGCAATGTAGCCCTCCACCATCATGGAGCCGCGCATCAGGTTGCCCATCAGGCTGCCCACGGTGGAGAAGCGGCTGAGGGAGACCAGCGAACCGTGGTCGTGGTAGAGGTAGGGCTTCATCTCGCCGCCGTTCATCTTGGCCAGGATGTTCTTGAACGCCTGGCTGGCCATCTGGTGGGCAGACTGGGCGCGCGGCGGCACGAACTTGCCATCCGGCTGCGGGCAGGCGGCGCAGTCACCGATAACGAAGATGTTCTCATCACGGGTAGTCTGCAGGGTCTCTTTCACCACCAGCTGGTTGATGCGGTTGGTCTCAAGGCCCGCGATATCCTTCATAAAGTCAGGTGCCTTGATACCGGCCGCCCACACCATCAGGTCAGCTTCAATCAGCTCGCCATCCTTGGTGTGCAGACCTTCGGCAGTCGCTTCGGTGATCATGGTGGCGGTACGCACGTCCACACCCAGCTTGACCAACTCCTGATGGGCGGCGCCGCTGATGCGCTCCGGCAGAGCCGGCAGAATGCGCGGGCCCGCTTCCACCAGGGTCACCTTCAGGCTGTCGGTGGTGAGGTTCTTGAAGCCGTAGGCGTAGAGCTGCTCGACCGCGTTGTAGAGCTCGGCAGAGAGTTCTACGCCGGTTGCGCCGCCGCCGACGATGGCAATCTTCACCTTGTCGCCCGGCTTATATTCGGTGGCGAACTGCAGGAAGCGGTTCATCATGCTGTTGTGGAAACGGTGCGCCTGGGAGGGGCTATCGAGGAAGATACAGTGATCCTTGATGCCCTTGGTGTTGAAGTCGTTGGAGACAGAACCGATGGCCATCACCAGATAGTCGTAGGGCAGTTCGCGCTCGTTGACCACGATGTCGCCATTGTCGTCGTGGATCGGTGCCAGCACGATGCGTTTATCGTCACGCTTGATGTCGGTCAGGGTGCCGAGCTGGAAGTCGAAACCGTGGTTCTTGGCGTGAGACTGGTAGCTAAGAGCATCGATGCCCGCGTCCATGGAGCCGGTGGCCACTTCGTGCAGCAGGGGTTTCCACAGGTGGGTGCGGTTGCGATCGACCAGAGTGATCTTGGCCTTGTTCTTCTTGCCAAGCTTGCGACCCAGAGTGGTGGCCAGCTCCAGGCCACCGGCGCCGCCGCCTACAACGACAATATTCATCATGATGATTTTCCTCGGTTCCTCAAAACGAAAGGGAGCCATTGGCTCCCTAAAACGAAATCGGTCGACGTGATGGATCAGGCTTCTTTGAAGGCCTTCATCCGCTGCAGATGATGCGAGATATTTTTGAACTTATGAGTCTCGCGCTCATCCCACACGATGTCGTAATAGTTCTTCAATTCACGTTCAGTGTCCCGATTATCGCGCACTTCATCCTGAACGGAAAGGATACACAGGCAGTTTCCTGAATTTTTCTTACGAAATTCAGTTACACACTTGGTACCGATATCGTCATATTCTTCCGGCCGGTCGATCTTGCCCTGCATGTTCTCTTCCGGATGGAGGTTGGGGTTGAAGATCACCTGGCGAATGCCGCACAGAAAGCCGATCCGCTCGCTCCAGTAGCCACCAAGACCCACGCCGCAGATCAGCGGTTTGGGATCAGTACTCATATCGAGCTGTTTTTTCACTTCCTTGAGCAGATGGCTCATATCATGACGGGGGTGAACCGTGCTGTAGTGCACGAAACGCACATCATCATCAATAAACTGCAACTGCAGCACTTTCTCGTGATTGCCTGGGCTGGTGGCATCAAAGCCATGCAGATAGATGATCATGGATAAGACCTCAGGATCTGTGTCGGTTTTATCGAAACTACCCCAGCGGCGGCCCCGTGCGCCACCAAAACATCCAACTTTCTTGCTTTGGATCACGCCCCCGCCCCCGATTGCGCCCAGCAGCCCGCGAGCGCCGTCACATGCAGAGGGGCGCATTGCGAGCAACCCTCTGGTGCCTGGCTATCAAAGTGAGATCGCCAGACCAATAATGATAAATCCCTTACCAATCTGAGATGCCCTCACCTCCTTCCCCTGCCAGTAGCCGGACACTTATCTGGCCGGTATGTGACTCATCCCGCAAAAACAAGGCGTTATCGCCAAACGTTTTCTCTCGTGAGCAGCGTTGTGCATGTTTTGTGCACTGACCATGGCCTGCACCGGATCCCTTTCTCTTACCCATCCCGATGAGTCCAGCGATCCACGCACTCGATAACATCAATGACCGGGAAAGCTGCGGCTTTCACTATCTTGCCTGTAGCAGTTGCGCGGGCTTCAAGGAGTGATCTGTTCATGAACGAGACCAATCCCCCCTCCCCCCGACCGGGTGCGCGCAAGCACCCGGTGGATGAAGTGGAGCGCATGCTCCCCATGGGCCAACTCTTTACCCTGGGCCTGCAACATGTGCTGGTGATGTACGCCGGCGCCGTGGCGGTGCCATTGGTGATTGGCGGCAGTCTGGGGCTGCCCAAGGATCAAATCTCCTACCTCATCAGTTCGGATCTCTTCTGCTGCGGCATCGTCACCCTGCTGCAATGTGTCGGGATTGGCCGCTTTGCCGGGATCCGGCTGCCGGTCATCATGTCGGTCACCTTTGCCGCCGTGATGCCGATGCTGGCCATCGGAGCCAACCCGGATCTGGGGCTGACGGGCATCTTCGGCGCCACCATTGCAGCCGGTATCATCTCGACCCTGCTGGTGCCGCTGATAGGTAGGTTGATGCCGCTCTTCCCCACCGTAGTGACCGGAGTGGTTATCACCTCCATCGGGATCAGCATTATGCAGGTGGGGATCGACTGGATGGCGGGGGGCAAGGGTAATCCGGAATATGGCAGCCTGCGCTATATCGGCACCAGCTTCCTGGTGCTCGTCTTTATCCTGTTGGTGACCCGCTTCACCAAGGGCTTTTTCAGCAATATCTCGGTGCTGCTCGGGATCATCTTCGGTTTCGTGGTGGCCATCGCCATGGGCGAAGTGAGCCTCGATGGCCTCGGCGAGGCAGCCTGGTTTGCCCCCATAGTGCCCTTCGCCTTCGGCTGGCCCACCTTCGATCCCATCTCCATCGCCACCCTGACGGTGATCATGCTCATCACCTTTATCGAATCCATGGGGATGTTTCTGGCCCTTGGCGACATCGTCGGCCATCCGGCCAGGCGCGGTGATATCGTGCGCGGGCTGCGGGTGGATGGCATCGGCACCATTATTGGTGGGATATTCAACAGCTTCCCCCACACCTCCTTCTCCCAGAATATCGGTCTGGTGAGCGTGACCGGAGTATCTAGTCGCTGGGTCTGTGTGATGTCGGGGGGGATACTGCTCGCCTTTGGCCTCATCCCCAAGATGTCGGTGCTAGTCGCCTCCATCCCGCCCTTCGTACTGGGGGGCGCCGGTATCGTCATGTTCGGTATGGTGCTGGCAACCGGGATCCGCATCCTGGCGCGCACCGATTACAACAGCAACCGCCACAACCTCTATATCGTCGCCATCAGTCTCGGAATTGGCATGATCCCGACGGTCTCCGGGAATTTTTTCCAGCAGCTTCCGGCGCAGCTACAACCGCTTTTTCATAGCGGTATCCTGCTGGCCACCATCAGTTCGGTGCTGCTCAACCTCTTCTTCAACGGCTATCAGCCGGATCTGACTCACCAGACCCGCCCCCTGTTCGTTGGCCCCATCAAACCGCAACAAAAGCAGGCATAACAAACAGGCCCCCGGACAGCGAGACTGTCCGGGGGCCTGTTGTTCATATCACCGCAGACCCAATCAGGCAGGCAACTGCGCGAAGCGCTCAACCGCATGCGCTACCTGTGCCAGACTCCCCTGCCAGAAGGCGGCCTCACGGATATCCTGCCCCAAATGCTTGGCTACCAGATCTTCGGCGCTCATCCGGCCGGTATCGCGCAACAAGGCGCGATACGCCTCGGCCACGCCCTCTTCCCCCGCCGCCTTGCGGCTCATCAACTGCTGATAGACCCCGAGGCTGAACAGATAACCGAACAGATAGGGATAGTTGTAAAAGCCCAGCCCCGCGATGGAGAAGTGCGCCTTGGCCGCCCAGAACATGGGGTGATAGCGGGTCAGGCTCCCCTCATACCAGCGTCCCCACGCCTCGTCGGTCAACGCCTTGAGCCGCTCTGCCGACACATAACCCTGCGCCCGCTCGGCCACCAAGGCCTGCTCGAAATCGAAGCGAGCCGGGATATTGACCAGGAAGGTGGCCGCACCGTCGGCCTCGGCCCAGGTGATGGCCAGCTGCTCTTCCGGGCTTTGCGCCTGCTCGAACAGGGCGCTTCGCACCAGGGTTTCGGCGAAGATGGAGGCAGTCTCCGCCAGCGTCATGGGGTAGCTGCGCTGACTCATCGGCAGATCGCGGATCACCCAGTTGTGCCAAGCGTGACCCAGCTCATGGGCCAGCGTAATGACATTGTCCATGGTGCCGGCATAGGTGACGAAGACCCGCGGCTCGACCGGTTCGGCAAACTTGGTGCAGTAGGCACCGGTGCGGCGATTTGGCGTGGGCGCCGCATCAATCCACCCCTTCTCGGCCATCATACGGGCAAACGCCCCCATCTCGGGATCGAATCGGCTAAAGGCATCGGCAATCAACTCGATCGCCTCATCAAAAGGAATGTCGCGGCTGCTGGAAGCAGGCGGCGGCGCAAAGAGATCCTCCGGCCCCAGATCGTCGAGACCAAGGCGCTCGGCCATCAGCCCCAGGGCGCGCTGACCCAACCCACGGGCTCGCCAGGTTTCGCTCATCAGGGCATCGAGGGTGGCTCGCTCGATATGGCTCTGATGGCAGGAGAGATCCAGCGCATCGAGCACACGGGTGTTGCCACGCTGACGGGCCAGCTCCAGCCGCCAGCCGTTGAGGGCATTGAGGATAGCCGCAACCGTCTCCTGCTCCCCTTCCCAACCGGCGCTGATGGCATCAAAGGCTTCTAAACGCAGCGCACGTATCGGGCTGGAGAGCAGATTGCTCGCCTCGGCCAGCCCCATCTCGCGGCCATCAATGGTCAAGCGGATCTTGCCCACCAGATCGTTGTAGAGGTTGCCCCAAGCGTGCAGGCCATCGGTGCCCAGACCGATCACCAGCTGCTCCGCCGCCACCGGCAGGCGCTGATCCTGCAAACGACGCTCGTGGCGCAGGCGGAACGCCTCCTCACCGAGCAGCGGATCACTCATCAGCGCGGCGAATTTCTCTTCCGGCAACGCCAGCATCAGATCTTCCACCGGCGCCAGCGTCTTGAACAGATCGGCATTAAGGGCGCGGGCACGGGACGCCAGCTGTTTGGCCTGCGGATCCCGCGCATCCTGACTGCCGCGGCACCCGGCCAGAATGGCGACGTTCCAGCCGATATGGCGAATATCACGGGCGCGCAGCCGCACTTCCCGCAAGAAATCCAGCAGCGCAGCTGCATCGTCGCGTACCCCGTCCAGACCCGCCATATAGCTGGTCAGCTCTTCCAGCGCGTGGCGGGCGGCGCGCATGTCCGCTTCCAGCTCTGGGCTGTCGAGGCCCGGGTAGATATGGTCATTATTCCACTGTTGTTGATACATAACTTCTCGCAAAGACCTTTATCGGGAGGCACAACAGACCTGCGGGCAGCAAGTCTGAGACCGAGCGTCCCGCTGGCCAAAAAATGAAGAGAGGAAAAAAGAGAACATGGCCCGCAAGCTCGCTTATCCCTTGGCCGGGGCAAGACGGCTCACCAGCGTAATCACGGCAACCAGCAGCAGACCCGCCACCACACCGGCCACGGCGTTGAGCAGCGTCGGCGTCACCGCCGCCAGTACGGTCCCTACTGTGGGCAGGGTGGCGACAACAGCGGCTGCGCCTTCAATCAGGTGATGGGCAAAAGGCCAGCCATGCACCAGAATGCCACCGCCCACCATAAACATGGCGATGGTTCCGACCAGTGCCAGCAGGTGCATCAGGCGGGGCGCCGTCACCAGCAGTCCCTGCCCCACCGCGCGGCGCAGGGCGCTACCATCAGGCTTTTGCAGCAGATGCAGACCGATGTCATCGAGCTTGACGATCAGCCCCACCAACCCGTAGACCCCAATGGTCATCAGCAGGGCGATGCCCGCCACTACCGAGAGCTGCAGCGCGAGGCTTGCTCCCTGTACCGTGCCAAGGGCGATGACGATGATCTCGGCAGAGAGAATAAAATCGGTGCGGATCGCTCCCTTTACCTTCTGCTGCTCGAAGGCCACCAGATCATCAGGAATGGGGGCTGTATGTGCCTCACCCTCGCTCACTTCATGAGGCAGGAACTTGTGGGCCAGCTTCTCGGCCCCCTCAAAGCAGAGGTAAGCACCTCCCAGCATCAAGAGTGGCGTGATAAGCCAGGGCACCAGCGCACTGATGGCGATGGCGGCGGGCACCAGAATCAGCTTGTTGCGAAATGAGCCCTTGGCCACCGCCCACACCACCGGCAGCTCCCGCTCGGCACGCACTCCGGAAACCTGCTCCGCGTTGAGGGCCAGATCGTCCCCCAGCACCCCGGCAGTCTTCTTCGCCGCCATCTTGGTCATCAGCGCCACGTCATCAAGCACGCTGGCGATATCATCGAGCAGGGCCAACAAACTGGTTCCAGCCATATCAAAGATCCCTTATATCAGTGAGAAACGTCTTCCCGAAAAATGTCTCGCGCTTGTTCACCACGACCTTGGTCATCAGCGCCACGTCATCAAGCACGCTGGCGATATCGTCGAGCAGGGCCAACAAACTGGTTCCGGCCATATCAGAGATTCCTTATATCAGTGAGAACAACCCCGGGAGAGAGGTGTACGTCCCGATAACCACCGGGGTCAAGAGGGCCACCTCATGGCGATGGCAGGCCATCATCGGCCGAGCCAAGAATCCGGCGCTCGCCATCGGGGGGTTACGTCTTTCGGGCAAAAGATGGCACAGTGTAACGAGAAGCTGCCGTTTCGGCAGCACCCCTGAGCCATTTGTTCCTGGTTCCCTCTGAATCACATCAAGGAGTTCCCATGCCACCCTGGCAACCTCTGATCGATTTCTGGTTTGGCGACGAAGCCGATGACGTCCTGCGGGCCACACGGCAAGCCCCGCTCTGGTGGGGAAAAAGCAGCGAAACGGATGCCCTGCTGGCCAGCCGCTTTGGCGAGCTGGCAGAGGCCGCAGCCAAGGGCAGTCTCGCCCACTGGGCCGATCTCCCCAGCGGTCGGCTGGCGCTGATCCTGCTGCTCGACCAGTTGCCCCGCAATATCCATCGCGGCACGCCTGCAGCCTTTGCCCGGGATCCGCTGGCACGGGATCTCTGCCTGAAAGGGCTGTCCATCGGGGCGGACAAATCCCTCTCACCACTGGAGCAGGTCTTCTTCTATCTGCCGCTGGAGCATGCCGAATCCCGGGAGCAGCAGGCCAGAAGTGTGGCGCTGTTCGAGGCACTGGCTGCCGAGCAAGCTGGCACATCGGCGCAGGCGACCTTTGCCGGATTTGCCGACTTTGCCCGCCGCCATCAGGTGATCATCGAACGCTTTGGCCGCTTCCCCCACCGCAACGACATTCTGGGTCGCACCAGCACACCGGAAGAGGCGACATTTTTGCAGCAACCGGGCTCGGGCTTCTAAGCAGGCCATATAAAAAATCCCCGCCAGCTAGCTGGCGGGGATAGCAGATGGATAACAACTCTCGGCGTTACTGAATGCGATAGCGGGATATCTGCTGGTGGATGCTCTCGGTGGTGACATTGAGCTCCTCGGCTGCGGCTGAGGTCTCCTCCGCTGTGCTGCTGGTTTGCTGCACGACCTGAGCAATCTGCTCTACCTGGTGAGCGATCGACTCGGCGGCCGAACTCTGCTCGCGGATGGCATTGGTGATCTCGCCCACCTGCTCCATCACCCGGTGCGACGCACTGCGGATCTCGGCAATAATGGCGCCACTCTCGGTAGCCATGGTGACCCCCTGGCTCACCTTCTCCTCCACCAGATGCATGCGGGAGACCGTATTGTTCGACTCCTGCTGGATCGCCTCTACAGTGGCAGATATCTCCTGAGTGGATTGGGCTGTGCGCTCAGCCAGTTTGCGCACTTCATCTGCCACCACCGCAAAGCCACGGCCGGACTCCCCGGCCCTCGCCGCCTCAATGGCCGCGTTCAAGGCCAGCAAGTTGGTCTGCCCCGCCACATCACGGATCACGTTGACCACACCGCCAATGCGCGAAATGCCCTCACCCAGCGCAATGACCTCGGCCGAGGCCTGCCGAATGGAGTCGGCGATCTCGTTGATGGCATGAACGGTACGATCTATGGTTCTGCTTCCTTCGCTAGCCAGCTGCCCTGACTCATTGGTGATACGGCTCGTCTCCTGGGTACGCTGGGAGATATCTGTGATGCTGACAGTCATCTCTTCCACACCGGCGGCGATCAGACTGGTAGCATCATTGGCCTGACTGGCCGAGCTGGCGAGGTGCTGCGCCGCTTGAGAGAGGGATTCGGCAGTGCTCTTGATCTGCAAGCTGCCGACGGAAAATTCGGTAAATGTCTGTTGCAGCGTATCGAGCAACCGGTTGACCGCATTGAGGGTCAGACCAATCTCATCCTGCTGTTTCACATCCGCTCTGAGGGTAAAGTTGAGGTCGCGCTGGATCCGGGTCAGGGTATCCATGGCGGTGCGAAGAGGATTGGCCACCTGATTGAACAACCAGACAAACAACCCCATCGTCAGCACAATGGTGCCACCGGCGATAAACAGCAGGGTTTGCAGGCTGTTGTCGTAGTTCTCCTGGCCCTGCTTCTTGAGCGCCAGTCCCAAATCCATATTGAAGTTGACGTGAAGCTCGATTGCCTTGGCAAACTGCTGGAACACTCTGGTGGCTTCTCCCGCCAGCATGTCTCGCGCTTCATCGTTCTTGTTTTGTCTGGAGAGCTGCAGAACCTTGTCTATCTCCTGATAATATTGCGCGACAATACGTTGATCATCGTCGGTCAGGCGCCGATCTTCATCATTGGAGAGCATCTCAGCTTTGTATTTGTCGAGCAGTGAAGTGATCTGTCCCTGTATCTCGGTGATACCCGTTTCGATCTGCTGCATCTTGCCGGTGTCGGTATTGAGCACATGTGTCTGCACCAGCGAGTGCAATTCATAGAAATCGGCCTGCACTTCCTTAATCAGCGAAATACTGGGCACCGTATTGTCCGTCACATAGCCTAAATCCCGGTTGGCCGAATCGAGGCGGTTGATACTGAACCAACTGAGAAAAATGAGCGTCAGCATCACCAGCAGCGCGATCAGTTGCAGTCGACGAGCAATATTCATAACCGTACACTCCAGATGAAAACTATCTAGCAGTGTAGACGAGCCATAAACAACAACGGCCCGCATTGGCGGGCCGTTGTTGTTTATTTTTCATAGCGTTGTGATCAGGCCTTGGCTGGCTCACTCTCGCCCAGCGCGACGGTTTCACCCAGACTGTCTTCGGTCTTGGCAACCACACTGGCGGCGATGGCATTGCCCAGCACGTTGGTGGCAGAGCGGCCCATGTCGAGGAAGTGGTCGATCCCCAACAGCAGCAGGATGCCCGCTTCCGGAATATGGAACTGATTCAGGGTGGCGGCAATCACCACCAGAGAGGCGCGCGGTACCCCGGCCATCCCCTTGGAGGTGACCATCAGCAGCAGCAGCATGGTGATCTGCTGGGCCATGGAGAGCTCGATGCCATACGCCTGGGCAATGAACATCACCGCGAAGGTGCAGTACATCATGGAGCCGTCGAGGTTGAAGGAGTAACCCATCGGCAGCACGAAGCTGGCGATGCGCTTGTCACAGCCGAACTTCTCCAGACGATCCAGGGTCTTCGGATAGGCCGCTTCGGAGCTGGCGGTCGAGAAGGCAAGCAGGATGGGTTCGCGGATCATCGCCAGCAGTTTGATGACGCGACCACGCAGGAAGACGCTGCCCATGGCGATCAGCAGCAGCCAGAGGCAGGCCAGCGCGATATAGAACTGGGCCATAAAGCTGCCGTAGGTAACCAGAATACCCAGCCCCTCTTTGGCTACCATGGCGGCGATGGCACCAAACACCGCGAATGGCGCAAAGTTCATCACGTAGCCGGTCACTTTCAGCATGATCTCGGCAGCGCTGGCCATCAGCACCACTACCGGCTTGGCCAGATCGCCGAGCGCAGCGGCGGCCAGACCGAAGAAGAGGGAGAAGACCACGATCTGCAGGATCTCGTTGGTGGCCATTGCCTCTACCACGCTTTTGGGGATGGCGTGGGTCACGAAATCTTTCAGGGTAATGGCACCGGCAGCAATGCCCGAGCTGGCGGTGTCATTGGGCAGGGAGAGCGAAAGCCCCACACCCGGCTGCATCAGGGTAACCATCACCAGACCCAGGCTCAGGGACATCAGGGAGGCCAGCATAAACCAGCCGAGGGTCTTGGCACCGATACGCCCCACGGTGCGGGTGTCGCCCATCTTGGCGATACCGACCACCAGGGTGGTGAAGACCAGGGGAGCGATGATCATCTTGATCAGTCGCAGGAAGATATCGGTCAGGATCGTGATGTTATTGGCAAAATCCGCAGCCTGATCTGCGGCAAACATGCGATAGCCCTGGCCGGTGAGGATGCCAAACATCATGGAGATGAGGATGGCGACCGTCAGTTTATTCATTTTCATGGGGGAGTCCCGGTTTTGATTGGTGCAAGCCGTAAACGGTGGCATGGGAGCCACAACAGTCCGTTTTTGTGATCCGAGCCGTTGATTCCTGGCGGCTGGTATGCTGGGAGAATGCCTAAAAGCAGGGGGTAAATCTAGAGGCTTTCTCCAGAATTTTATCCTGCCATTAGGTGTATGTGATATAGATCTTGCAAACCACCAATATTAATCACTGTTTATTTTGATTTCGGCGAGATATTTCGCATTCAGAGTTCGCTCATCGAGTGCCCGTGGCAACAGGCGAAAAGTGAGCAGCGCCGAGATGGTATGCAGCACCTGCATCTGGGCCATAAAGAGATCCGGTTCATCTTCGTCAAAGCCGAAGATCGGCCGTGATGGGGACACCCTGACGGCATCACGGTTAATGGTCAGCTCATCGACCTTAAGCCAGGAGTAACCCTCTGCCAGTGCCAGCTCCCCTGCCCGCTTGAGCACATATTTGCGGGCGGTCTCCCTGTCCACCAGATCGTTGCCGACAAACTCCAGCTGCCACTTGTCCGGGCCAAGCCGGGTCTGGGAAAAACCGGTCTGGCCGTTCCAGAATGACTTTTCACTCTCGTAAGGGGTGGCGCAGCCCACCAGCAGCAGGGTGAGCATCAGCAGACAACAGGGTTTAGATACGGATGCAGACACGAGAGGCCTCGCCAGGCAAATGAGCAACAGAGTCGTTACTACACCATAAAGCGCGGTGGCAGTACAATCTGCTCACGCCAGCAGCGACCAGCGTGCATCACCACTGGCTTCACGCCTGTGCGGCAAATCGCAGGCAAAAGAAAAGGCCTTGTCGTTTGACAAGGCCTTTACCGGGGAATTTGGTCGGTGTGAGAGGATTCGAACCTCCGACCCTCTACACCCCATGCAGATGCGCTACCTGGCTGCGCTACACACCGACGGAGTCAGCTCGGCTGACGGGGGCAGAGTTTATGGAGATGACCCTGCCCTGTCAACAGGGAAACGCCGCCAATTCCTCGGCCACGGTGCGTTCGCCTGCTTTGCGAACAATCAGCGGTTAAAGGTCAGCCGCTTGCCCAGGATCTGGTCAGTCACCTGCCCGTTTTGCCAGGCGATCTGGCCATTCACCAACGTCATCTCGACCGTGCTGTGGAAGCGGTAGCCGTTGAAGGGCGACCAACCACAGTGGTAGAGGATGTTGTCATCGTTGACCACATAGGGCTTGCCCAGATCCAGCAACACCAGATCGGCGAAATACCCCTCGCGGATATAACCGCGATCCTGCACCTGGAAGCGCTCGGCCACAGCATGGGAGGTCTTCTTGACGATAGTCTCCAGGGTAAACACGCCGTTGTGGTAGAGCTCCAGCAGCGCCTGCAAAGAGTGCTGCACCAGCGGCACGCCGGACGGCGCCTTGAAGTAGCTGTTCTGCTTCTCTTCCCAAGTGTGGGGGGCGTGGTCGGTGGCGATGATATCGAGCACATCGTTGCGTACCGCATCCAGCAGCGCCTGCTGGTCGGCAGCACTCTTCACCGCAGGGTTGCACTTGATCAGGCTGCCCTGGGTCTCGTAATCGGCATCATTGAAGAAGAGGTGGTGCACACACACCTCGGCGGTGATGTTCTTGTCCTTCAGCTCGCTCAGGTCGTGGCTGGCGGTAAACAGCGACAACTCCTTGGCCGAGGTCAGATGCAGCACATGCAGCTTGGCACCGTACTGCTTGGCCAACGCCACCGCCATGCTGGAGGATTTGTAGCACGCTTCGTCGCTGCGAATGCGGCCGTGCTCGCCCATCGGCACATTCTCGCCCCACTTGGCCCGTGCCACCTCTTCCGCCTTGGCGATGGTCGGGGTGTCTTCGCAGTGGGTCACGATCATCACCGGGCTCTCGCGGAAGATGGCCGCCAGTGTCTCCTGGTTGTCCACCAGCATGTTGCCGGTCGAGGAGCCCATAAACACCTTGACCCCGCAGGACTGCTTGGGGTCGAGACGTTTGATCTCTGCAAGGTTGTCGTTGGTGGCGCCGAGATAGAAGCTGTAGTTGGCGACGGAGGAGTTGGCGGCGATCTGGTATTTGGCTTCGAGGGCTTCGAGGGTGGTGGTCTGGGGATTGACGTTGGGCATTTCCATGAAACTGGTGGTGCCACCGGCGACGGCGGCGCGGGATTCGCTGGCGATGGTCCCCTTGTGGGTCAATCCCGGCTCCCGGAAGTGGACCTGATCGTCGATCATTCCGGGGATAAGGTGGCGACCTGCCGCATCGATAACCAGCGCATCGGGCGCCTCGATATCCGGGGCAATGCGGGCAATCCGTTCCCCCTCGATCAACACATCGGAGGCATAGATGCGGCCTTCGTTGACCAGGGTGGCATTTTTGATAAGCAGTTTGTTCATGGGGGGTTCCAGTTCCTTTGCCGATAATCGCGGGTCATAATAGCGCAAAACTGCCCTTTCTCTGTAGCAAGGCCTGACTGATGAAGTTATTTGTAAGAGATTTGACCGTGATCGACTCCAGCTACCTGTGCGAACGCCGCGGCATGGTGGGCGAGAGCTGGCTGGTAGATATCGAAATGAGCGGTGAGCTGAACGAAATGAGCATGCTGCTGGACTTTGGCCGGGTAAAGAAGCTGATCAAGTCGATCATCGATGAAGAGGTGGACCACAAGCTGCTGGTGCCGACAGAGTGCCCGCTGATCCACGTCGAGACACTGGATGGTGACGAAAGCACAGTGGATCTGCTGCGCCAGGGGCGCTCCATCCATCTGCGCTGCCCATCCCAGGGCTTCGCCTTTATCCCGGCACCGCAAGTTGATAAAGAGTCGGTGACCCGCTACCTGCTGGCGGTACTGGCCAAACGGCTGCCGGGCAATATCAAGGATCTCTCCCTGACCCTGCGTCAGGAGGCGATCACCGGTGCCTTCTACCACTACAGCCACGGCCTGAAAAAGCACGATGGCAACTGCCAGCGCATCGCCCACGGCCACCGCTCCCCCATCGAGATCCACGTCGATGGTGAGCGCGACCAGGAGCTTGAGTTCAACTGGGCCGAACGCTGGGGCGATATCTACCTCGGCACCGAAGAGGACAAGGTGGCACTGACCGAGCTCACCTTGAGCCCCCGCGCCAATGCCCAGCTTGGCGAGCATCACACCGGCTTCAAATATATGGCGCCCCAGGGGCTGTTCCAGCTGGCCATCCCCACCGCCGAGGTAGAGATGATCGACACCGACACCACGGTCGAGCTGCTGGCCTGCTACATCGCCCGCGAAGTGAAGAAGATGGTGGGCGACAAGTTCGTCAAGATTGTCGCTTATGAAGGGGTCGGCAAGGGCGCCATCGCCTACGCGTAATTCCTGCGTTGACTACCGCAATAACAAGGCCCCGCATCTGCGGGGCCTTGTTGTTTCAACTCTCGACCATCAGGCGCTGAGGCGGAAGCGCTTGACCAGGCTCTCCTGCTGCTCGGCAAGGGAGTCCAGCTGCTGGCTGGTCTCGGCTACCCGCTCAATCCCCTGATAGTTGAGATCCGAGATATCGGAGATGCGGTTGAGGTTGGTGGCGATATCGGCGCTGGTGGCCTGCTGCTGCTCAGCGGCAGAGGCGATCTGGCTCGACATGTCGCTGATCAGCACCACAATCCCCTGCACCTCCTCCATGGCGTTGTTGGCGTGGGAGCTCTGTTCGACGCAACTGTCCATCTCGCGGGAGCACTCCTGCATCACGGTTACCGCCTTGGCGACCCCCTGCTGCAGGTTCTCGATCATGGTCTGGATCTCGCTTGTGGACTGGGCGGTGCGGCCCGCCAGACTGCGCACCTCATCCGCCACCACCGCAAATCCGCGCCCCTGCTCGCCGGCCCGCGCCGCCTCAATGGCCGCGTTGAGAGCCAACAGGTTGGTCTGCTCGGCAATGCCGCGAATGACATCGAGGATGTTGCCTATCTGGCTGCTCATGGCGCTCACATCACCAATCACCTTGCCGGTCTGTTGCAGCTTGCCCGCCAGCTGATGGGTGGTGGTGATATTGCCCGCCATCACCTTGCGTCCCATCTCGGAGGCCTTCTCCACATCCATCACTCGCTCCAGAGTCTGGTTGGCGGCCTGCGCCACTTCCCGCACCGATGCCTCCATCTGGGTCATGGCGGCGGCGACCGAGGCGGTCTCCTGCCGCTGTTTCTCCAGATCCGCCCGCACCGATTCGGTGGTGCGACGGTTGCCGTGGGCGGCATCGTTAAGCTGGGCAGACGCTTGTGAAAGCTGTGCCAGCACCTCCCCCATCTGGGCAATCAGCAGGTTGATCTGGCTGCCCAGCTGACCGAATTCATTCTTGCTCTGAAAACCGATGCGCTGGGTCATGTCGCCCTGGGTTACTTCGGTCAGCACCCGCAGCAACTCCCTGAGCGGACGGCGAATGGCCTTGCCCAGGGTATAAGCCACCAGCATGGCAATCAGGATGGCGACCGCTATGCTGGCTCCCTGAGTCAGGGTGCTCTGGCTCTGTGCGGCTTTGGCATGCTGAATGCTCTGGTTCATCAGTTGCTGGCTCTGATCGGTGATCCGCTCAAGCCGATCCTGAATTGCCACGATGAGCGCACTCGCCTGCTTGCTCTTCTCCCGCATCTGCTCCTGCTGTTGCATCAGCGCCAGATACTGGGCCAGGACACCTTCATTACCGGTCGTATCGCGCACGAAACCGTGGACGTAGTGACCCATGTTGTTGTCGAAATCCTTGAGCTCACCCTGCAGATCCTTGATGGTGCTGTTGAACCCCTCGATCTGCATCCTGTTGCGCTTGAGCGCAGCTTCAATGGGGGCCGGAATGCTCTGGTTGAGGGCATCCATGGTGGAGAGTTCGATAGCGGAGAGCTTGGTGGTCAGGGTCTCGGAGAGCATCTTGATGAAGCTGTCGTCGATGGTGATCATCATGTCCCCCAGACTCTTCTTGAACTGGGGCAAGCTGACCTGAAACTGCCCCTTGGCCAGATTGACCTTGTGCAATCGGGTGAGCAGCGCCTCGTGTTCGCCCGGCAGGGTATCGGTCAGTTGCAGGTAGCTGTCGACCTGCTGGCTCAGAGTGCCCATCTCCCCTTGCAGTTCGGGGTGGTGGGCGACCTGCTGGCGCAAGGCATCGAGGCTCTTGCCCACCGCGGCCTTGGCCTGTTTCAGTTCGGCCACTTCGGCAGGCAGCTGTTTGGGGTCCTGCTCGGTCAGCACATCCCCCAGCCACTTGTTGGCACTGAGCAGGGTGATCTGGGTCTGGCTGCTGGCAATCACCAGCGGCATAGACTGCCGGGTCACCTGTTCCAGCGCTCCCCCCAGAGTATTCTGACTACGAAATGTGAGTAGTGAACTGGCCACCATCACGGCCACCAGGATCGCGAAGCCAAGGTAGACTCGCTGCAAGATGGAGAGATCCGACATTGTTTGTTTCATTATTGTCCCGCTGTATATGCAAAAGTCCCTTGCCTGAGTACCCCGTCCTTTTGATACCCTGCAGACCCCTGAACAGGCGCTGCAGATGACGTCCCTCTGGCTATCGGTATTCTTAACAATAACTGAAGGGAATGGGACATCAGCTGTGTCAAATCTCGGCTTGTGTCACACTTGACGCGCTGCTCGCCTTCTTTCGGGAGCCGCTTGGGATGCAAGTTCAATTTTCTTTTTCATATAAGGGAGTTAGCCATGGCGCAAGAAACCATTTTCAGCAAAATCATCCGTAAAGAGATCCCTGCCGACATCCTTTATCAAGACGATCTGGTCACCGCATTCCGGGATATCCAGCCCAAGGCCAAGACCCATATCCTGATCATCCCGAATGTGCTGATCCCCACCGTCAATGACGTGGAAGCCGAACATGAACTGGCCCTTGGCCGGATGTTCACCGTGGCCCGCAAGCTGGCAAGCGATGCGGGCATCGCCGAAGATGGCTACCGCCTCATCATGAACTGCAACCGCCACGGTGGGCAGGAGGTCTACCACATCCACCTGCATCTGGTCGGCGGCGAGCCGTTGGGCCCCCTGCTCAGCCTGTGATACTCCCGAGCATTCGACTGGCCGGCCTGATGCTGGCCAGTTTCCTGCTGGGAGGCTGCGCCTCCCACTGGCAGGATATGTTTGTCTCCTACTCCGACCAGATGGTGCCCTTGCGCAACCAGCTGCTGCTGGGCCATGCCGCCGAGGCGCTGCCCGAAGTGCGCGACTCCACCCTCGGCGATGACACCTTTGTCCTCGATCGCCTTGAACAGGGGCGTATCGCCTGGCTGGCGGGGCAAGATGCGGACAGCAAGCAGGCGTTCACCGCCGCCGACAGCCGCCTTCAGTGGGAAGACAATCAGGCCGAATACCGGCTCAGTCACGGGCTCGATCAGGTGGGCAGCCTGCTTACCAACGACCAGTCGATGGCCTATCTCACCCCCGATTACGAACGCACCATGCTGCACCACTATCTGGCCCTCAACTACCTGCAACGGGGAGATGCCGATGGCGCCTTGGTGGAGGTACGCCGGGCCAATCAGGTGCAGGAGCAGGCCCTGAAACGGCGAGCCGATGAGGTACGCAAAGCGAAGGATGAGAGCGAAGAGGCCGAAGCAGAAGGCGAGATACGCCAGCTGATGTCGCGCGGCGCACCGGATCTCGACCGGTTGATCGGCAAGGTCAAGAACGGTTTTCAGAACGCCTACACCTTCTACTTTTCCGCCGTGCTCTATGAGGCGGCCGGGGATCTCAACGATGCCTGGGTCGACTATCAGCGCGGCTACCAGATAGCGCCAGACAACCGCAGCCTGCAAGATGCCTTGCTGCGTCTGGCGCGGCTGCGTGGCTCACCGGACGAGATCCGCGAGACCGAGAAAAAGATAGGCCGCAAAGCACCGCCGCTTGCAAAAGATCAAGGCCAACTGGTGGTGCTGTTTGAAGATGGTTTGATCCCGGTACGGCGCGAACTGTTCCTGCCACTCCCCATCTCCACCTCCCGCGGCGATTTTCGCACCTTTACCGTCGCCATCCCCTATTACGATAATCGGGCCAGCGACACCGGCCCGCTGACGGTGGAAGTCGGCAAGCGGGTCGAGCAGACCAGCGAGCTGGTCAGGCTGGAAGCGCTGGCCGCCAAAGATCTGCAGGAGCGGCTGTCCGGCATGCTGACCCGCCAGGCGCTGCGACTAGTGGCCAAGGAGCAGATGCGCCGCACCGCCGCCAAAGAGGGGGGCGATGTGGGCAATATTCTGGTGGGGATCTTCAACACTCTCTCGGAGCGGGCCGATACCCGCAGCTGGCTGACGCTGCCAGCTCAGGCATCGAGCTGGCAGGGGATGGTGCCGGCAGGTGACATCAATCTCACCCTGGGCGCGGGGGCAGCGCAGCGGCAATTGCCGCTCACCATCCACAAGGGCCGCACCACCCTGGTCTGGGTACAACGCCTCGGCGCCGGTCTGACCACCCGGGTGATGCCGCTCTGAGCAGATGGCGAAGAGATATGAGCAAGACCATTAACGGGCAGCCCCTCAGTGCTGCCCAAATCCCTCCAATCAAGGAGAGCAAGATGAAATCATACGGGTTGGCCCTCGGGCTCGCGCTGCTGCTGACCGGCTGCGCCACCAACACCTCAGGCGTGGCGCTCTATGGCCCGGCGGGCGGTGCTCCCACGCTGGAGCAGCATCAAAACGTCAACGTCACCCTGACCGAGCTGAGCCGCCGCCAGCAAAATGGCCTGCTGCAGGTCAATGTGGCCGCCGCCAGCACCCAGCGCGGCGATAACAAGCTGCAATATATCTTCTATTGGTATGATGAGGCCGGTCAGGAGGTCGCCAGCGATGGCCGCGGCTGGACCCCCATCAAGCTGCATGGCTATCAGACCCGCACCCTCTCGGCCCTGGCGCCCAGCCCGGCGGCGCAGGGTTACCGGATTTACGTACGCGAAGTGATTGAGGAATCCTACTGATGAAAATGAATCATGCCCTGCTGATATTGACCGGCGCGCTGCTGCTGGGCGGCTGCTCCAGCACCACCGTCAGCTATGGCGATCCGACCGAAACCGAAACCGTCACCGTCGATTATGGTTCCAGCGATCTGCAGGCCATCGCCGACAAGATGGCGGACTCCATGCTCGCCTCCCCTGCCACCAGCGAGATCACCGCCGGCGGCCGTCCGGTGATGTTCATGGACTCCATCCGCAACAAGACCTCCGAGCACATCGACACCGAGGCCATCACCGACACCATCCGCACCAAGCTGCTGCGCGCCGGCAAGTTCCGCTTCGTCGACATGAGCAAGGTGGCGGCGGTCAAGCAGCAGCTCGAATACCAGCAGAGCAGCGGCATGGTGGATCCTGCCTCCATGGTGCGCCTGGGCAAGCAGACCGGTGCCCGCTACATGGTTTATGGCAACCTCGCCAGCATCGTCAAGGACAATGGCAAGGTGAAGGATGTCTACTACCAGATGACCATGAACCTGATGGACCTGCAAAACGGCGAACTGCTGTGGGCCGATCAGAAAGAGCTCCGCAAACAGGCGAAGAAATCCACCTTTGGCTGGTAACAGGCTCCCTCTGACGGGCAACTGTGCTCCGCTACTGGCCAGCCTGCCCGCCCCCTGGCGGGAGGGGCAGCTGGAACCACTCGGGTTAGGCCTGACCAACTGCAACTATCGACTGCGCCTCCCCTCGGGGCGCAGTTACTTTTTGCGTCAGGGCCACTCCGACCCGGTGCGCCTTGGTATCGACCGTCCCACCGAGTGGCAGCTTTATCAGGGGGCGATGGCCGAAGGGTTGGCGCTGCCTTGCCACTATGGCGATCCCGCCAGCGGTCTGATGCTGCTCGAATGGTGCGATGAGCCAAACTGGGTACACGCGGCGCCACCGGCAGTCGATCAGCCCCGTCTGCTGGCTGAGGTGCTGCGCAAGCTCCATCGCTTGCCGCTGCCTGCGGTGGTGATGGCGGTGCGAGCCCACGCCGCGGGCTATCGCGCCCGACTGGCCCACATTCCCTCCTGGCTGCCCGCCCTGGAGCGGGGCTTGCTCGCCAGCAGTGAGCCAAATGATTGCTGGCGCCCTTGCCACCATGATCTCAATCCGGCTAACTTGTTGGGAAGCAAACCCTGGGTCATCGACTGGGAGTATGGCGCGGCAGGTCACCCCGGCTTTGAGCTCGCCAGCATCCAGCGCACCCATGAGTGGCCCGCCGAGCGGCGCGACGAGCTGGAAGCGCACTATCTGCAGGCCCTGCCGCGCCACCAGTGGCCCGATTTTCAGAGCGAGGCATTTTTACCCTGGGTCGACTATATCGGCCTGCTCTGGGCCCTGCTGATGGCAGAGCAACAGCCCTCACTCGACTATGACACCCTGATCGCCATCAACCGGCAACGACTGGAGTAACAGATGATAAACAAGGTGCGCTGGCACAAGCCGAAAACCTGGGGTCTGCTGCTGATCGGCCTGCTGCTGACCGGCTGCTCCACCCGGGTGATCTACTACTGGCTCGATACCGCCATCATCTGGCAGCTGGATGACTACTTTGCCCTCTCCTATTCGCAGAAGGATCTGCTCAGCCGCGAAGTGAAGGGGCTGATGGCCTGGCACCGCCAGCACGAGCTGCCGCGCTACGCCAAGGATCTCGATGTACTGGCCAAGGCGGTGGCCAGCCCCATGACGCCGGAGCAGATCTCGACCAATCTCGATGCGGTGCAGCAGAGCCTGACCCGCACGCTGGAGAACACTATCCCCCGCGCGGTCAGGCTGGCGCGCACCCTGACCGACGAGCAGGTGGCCCGCTTTATGACCGATCGGGTCAAGCGGCAACAGGAGCGACAAAAGGACTTTGCCACTGAGCCCAAAGAGCAGATGCTGGCAGAGTTTCGCGACAAGATGAACAAGCGACTCGAGTTCTGGATTGGTGAGGTGAAACCGGCACAGGCGCCACTGGTGGCCCAGTGGGCCGAATGGCAATACGAGCTGATGCCCCCCTGGCTCGAGTTTCAGGAGTCCTGGACCCAGGAGCTGGACAGGCTGATGAAGCAGCGCCAGAGTCCCGACTTTACCCGTGAACTGACCGACCTGCTGGCCGAGGGGGATGGGCTGATGGATGGCCGCTTTACCGGCTATACCGAACAGTCGCGCCAGCGTACCGTCAACTGGCTGAGCGCCATGAGCCAGTCGCTGGATATCTCCCAGCGGGCTCATCTCTACTCCCTGCTCAAGGGTTATGCCCGCGACTTCAAGCAGATGAGCGGCAGCTGACAGCCAGCACCGAATGGTGCCATGCGCCCGGGGCAACCTTGTTCAAACCGGGCGCATGTGGTAGTTTGCCCTTTCTATTTATCGGGAATTAACTTTTTGCGCCTTATCGACAAAGTAAAACTGGTGCTGGTAACTCTGGTTATCGCCCTCACCCTGCTTTGTTCCATCGCCCGAATGGAAGGCCCGCTGCTACCCGCATCTCCCCAGAGTGAACAGCAGCAGACTCAGGTGTTCAATCAGCTTAGCGACAGCGATGATGGCATCATCAAGTTTGTTGCGACCAACCAGAATCACCTGCTGCGTTTTGAGCAATCCCTGCGCAGTGACAACCAGCCCAAGAGTGTGGTCTACGAGCTGATCCAGAGCTGGTCGGCCCAAGCCATCCTGCTGTTGCTGCTCGGCTGGCTGATGCTGGCACCCGAGCTCTATCACAAACAGAGTTTTCGCGATCGCTTCGGTGCGATCCATCGGCGCCATCTACAGCGCCAACATCTGCAGTACCGCTTCACCCAGAGCTATCTGAACGCCTGACCCCGGAGGGGCTGGCACATCCACTGTTTGCTCATCTCCTCTTCCTGACGGATCCGGCGGCTGCCTGATCCTCATCTGATGCATCCCATTTTTTGCGCCTTGCCGAGCCTTGTTGCTATCGGCCTAGGCACCATTCTCCTGACAGAGGCTTGTTTGCCATGAGAAAGAGCAATCGCACCGTTCTCAACCGCATGAGCAAGTGGCAGTACGCACTGCTGCTGTTGATGCTGTTGACCTTTACCTTTTACTCCCTGCCCACCTTTTTCGGTGAGCAGCCCTCCCTTGGTCTGCACGGACAGCAGCGCCTGACCACCCAGCAACAGATGCTGCTGAACGACAAACACCTGACCCCGATCAAGGTAATTGAGCAACCCGAGCGAGTCGAGCTGGTCTTTGCCAGCCAGGGCGAACAGCAGCGCGCCAAGCAGTTGCTGGAGCAGCAAGGGGTCGACAGTGCCGCCCTGACCCTGGAGTTTCACTCCAACGCGCCGGCCTGGATCACCCGCCTCGGCGCCGACCCCATCAGGCTGGGGCTCGATCTGCGTGGCGGCTCCCAACTGCTGATCGGGGTGGACGTGGACTTTGTCATCGACAGTCAGACCAAGAATCTGGTGGATACCCTGCGCACCCGTTTCCGTGAAGCCAACCTGCGCGGCGCCAGCGTCACGCGCACGACACAGGGCGCCGTAGCCGTCACCCTGCCGGAGGTGGCCGAACAGGAGAGCTGGCTCTCTATCATCAAAGAGAGTGCCGGTACCCGTCAGGATCAGTGGAAGCTGACCCGCTCCGGCAATGATCTGAAACTGGTGCTGAGCGATGCTGAGCGCACCCTGCTGGTCAACAACGCCGTGACCCAGAACCTGTCGATCCTGAAAAAACGGATCAACGAACTCGGCATCGTCGAGGCCTCGGTGGTGCGTCAGGGCCAAGATGGCATCCGTATCGAACTGCCCGGGGTGCACAACCCCAAGCAGGCGAAAGAGGTGATCGGGGCCACCGCCTCGCTGGCCTTCTACGAGGCCAAAGCCGATAGCCATTTCTATATCGCCGATCGCAACGGTCAGGCCGTCGGCATGGCACGCAAGCCGGTACTCACCGGCGAGCACATCGTCGATGCCCGCGCCAACATGGGCGAGATGGGTCAACCCCAGGTCAACATCGTGCTCGACACCCTGGGTGGCAGCAAGATGAACCAGTTCAGCCGCCAGCATGTGGGCAAGCCGATGGCAACCGTCTTCACCGAGTACAAAACCAACGCTCAGGGCAAACTGCGCGCCCAGAGCGAGGTGATCAACGTCGCTACCATCCAGACCGCCCTTGGCAACCAGTTCCGCATCACCGGCATTGGCAGTCTGCCGGAGGCGCAAGAGCTGGCCATGCTGCTGCGTGCCGGCGCCCTCACCGCCCCGCTCAAGATCCTGGAAGAACGCAGTATTGGCCCGACGCTGGGGATGCAGAATATCGAGGCGGGCTTCACCGCGCTGGCCTTCGGCATGGCGGGCATGATGCTGTTCATGATGGCCTGGTACCGCAAATTCGGCTGGGTTGCCATCACGGCGCTGGTCGCCAACCTGTTGATGCAGGTCGGCATGCTGGCAGTGCTGCCGGGTGCCGTGCTGACCCTGCCGGGGATCGCCGGTCTGGTACTGACGGTGGGCATGGCGGTGGATACCCATGTGCTGATCTTCGAGCGGATCAGGGACCGGCTGCGAGAAGGGGGCTCACTGGCCAACGCTATCGACTTTGGCTATCGCTCGGCCTTCCACACCATTTTCGATGCCAACATCACTACGCTCATCTGCGCCGTGGTGCTCTACTCCATCGGCTCCGGGCCGCTGCAGGGCTTCTCCATCACCCTCATTCTGGGTCTGCTCTCCAGCATGATCACCGGGATCTGGGGGACGCGCGCCATCATCAACCCCCTGTGGGGACGCAGCAGCGAGCGCACGCTGAAGGTGTAACGGGACAGCAGTCCCTCTGATGAGCGGCTTTGACTGCGCCATCGGCCATGGATATGGCCGGAGCGGCCAAAGCAGAACACTATTTTCCCGGCGTGTCGCGACACGTCGTGATGGGCCAACAGCCTGATGCTGGCTGGCCAAGGAGAGAATTATGTTGAGAATGATCGTTGCCATGGGACTGACCCGTTGGCGCTATATCGGCCTGTGGGCTTCCATCCTGCTGACCGTGGCCAGCGTCGCCATCTTGCTGGTGAACGGCCTGACACTGGGGCTCGATTTTACCGGCGGGATCCTGCTGGAGTTTCATATCCAGACCCTGAAAGAGGCCCATGAGCTCAATGCCATGCTGGTCTCCCCGCTGGCGGGAGCCGTTGAGCTGAGCTCGGCCGGTATTCCCGGCGAGTGGCTGATCAAACTGCCCCCCCACGAACTACCCTGGCCCGCGGCGGATCTCGCCACCATGCTGACCCAACAGCTGGGGATGCCGGTCGAGTTGCTGCGCACCACCATCGTCGGCCCTCAGGTGGGTGCCGAGCTGTTCCAGCAGGGGATGCTGGCCGTGCTGGTCGCTTCGCTGGCGATGTCGGCCTATCTGGCGTTTCGCTTCGAGTGGCGTCAGGCCATCGGCATCCTGCTCTCGGTAGTCCATGACGCCATCGTGGCGCTGGGGCTGCTGTCACTCTTTCAGATCGAATTCGATCTGAACATCATCGCCGGTTTAATGGCGGTGATCGGCTACTCCCTCAACGACAGCATCGTCATCTCGGACAGGTTGCGGGATCTGCTGAGCTCGCGTACCCAGATGGGCATCCACGAGTGCTCCGATGTGGCCATCAAGGCGACTTTCAGTCGCACCATGATCACCTCGGGCACCACCCTGTTTACCGTGGGCGCTCTGCTGCTGTTTGGTGGTGACGCCCTCTACGGCTTCTCCTTCACCCTGTTTGCCGGGATCCTGGTGGGCACCGTCTCCTCTATTACCGTCGCCTCGACCGTGCAGGAGCTGCTGGGCCTCACCCCGCAGGCTTACCAGAAGAAGAGCGAGGAGCCACTGGCCAACGCAGCCTGAACCTTGTTAACCAGGCCCGGCTCACCGGGCCTCAACAAACCGGGCCCCCTGCCAACCATTGGCAGGGGCTTTTTCATCCCTCCTCTCTCGCCGCCCATTTTGTCGTTCGGCTCGCTTCAATTGACAACTGACCATATTGAAAGCAATGACGGCTCAACCCGTCATTTTTAATAACAAAAAGGTCATTTTATTACGTCAGAAACCATAAAATGTGACTGAAAGCACTTTCTTGAGGGCTCAAAGGAGGCAACATTGTAGTGATTTATCTACAAAGGGATATGAGATGTTGTTACAACCTGCCAATACAGCAAAATCCAGACAGTTGCTGAACGAGACCATGGCTTTGGTACTCGCAGGAGGGCGGGGTAGTCGCCTCAAACAGTTAACCGACAACCGTGCAAAACCTGCCGTTCATTTCGGCGGCAAATTCCGCATCATCGATTTCGTGCTCTCCAACTGCATCAACTCCGGCATCCGTCGGGTCGGTGTCGTGACCCAGTACAAATCCCACAGCCTGTTGCGCCATCTCCAATCGGGCTGGTCTTTCCTGCGCTACCAGATGAACGAGTTTATCGATCTGCTCCCTGCCCAGCAGCGGGTGGATGAGGTGAACTGGTATCGGGGTACCGCCGATGCGGTCTACCAGAATCTGGATATCATCCGCGATCACGCCCCCAAATATGTGGTGGTGCTGGCAGGCGATCACATCTACAAGATGGATTACGCTGCCATGCTGCTCGACCACGTCAATATGGGCGCCAAGGTGACCGTTGCCTGCATCGAGGTGCCACGCAGTGAAGCAAGCGCCTTCGGGGTAATGGCGGTGGATGATGATCGCAAGATCAACGCCTTCGTCGAAAAGCCTGCTAACCCGCCCGCCATGCCGGGCAAGGCCGACACCGCGCTGGCCTCCATGGGCGTCTATATCTTCGATGCGGAGTATCTCTATCAGCTGCTGGAAGAGGACATTGCCAACGAGCAGTCCCATCACGATTTCGGCATGGACGTGATCCCCCGCGTGGTGAAAGAGGGCACCGCATTCGCTCACCCGTTTGGCATGTCCTGTGTCGGCTGCTGTCCGGATCGCCGTCCCTACTGGCGCGACGTGGGCACCGTGGACTCCTTCTGGGAAGCCAACATGGATCTCGCCTCCGTCACGCCGGAGCTGGATATCTACGATCAGGAGTGGCCCATCTGGACCAGCCAGAACATGACCCCTCCCGCCAAGTTCGTGCAGGACAGAAACGGTCAGCACGGCATGACCATCAACTCGATGTTTTCGGGCGGCACCATCGTCAGCGGCTCCTTCATCCTGAGCTCGGTGCTCTTCACCAATGTACGGGTCGACTCCTTCTGCACTCTGGATCAGGCCGTTATCTTCCCGGGTGTGGAGATTGGTGCCGGCTGCCGGCTGCGTCGGGTAGTGATCGACAAGGGGTGCAAGCTGCCGGAAGGGTTGGTGATCGGTGAGAACGCCGATGAAGATGCACGTCGCTTCCACCGCTCCGAGCAGGGCATAGTGCTGGTCACCCAGGGGATGCTCACTCGCCTGAACAAAGAGCTGCAGGGAAAACAAAAGCGCTGATCCGCAGCCAGACGGGATCCCCCTTCCTACCGCAAAGGGAGCCATTATGGCTCCCTCTTTCTATGGCTGACCAGATAGCCACCTCACACCATCACTGCCATCGCGTTGCAGTCTCCCAGAGATACCATTTACTGTGGGTTAACAGCTGTGCAACGCAGCCTTCACGCCCTCAAATCGTAAACATTAAATTACACAAAAACCATTAACCCTCCGAAAAACCCTCTGTATTATTCCTGTTCGCGCTATATAGCAGCTCCTTTATCTGACTTTTTAGTGGTAAACCCACTAGTTTCACTTGATTGTTTGTTTTTCCTTGGTAAGGTGAGGGCGGTTGCGTAACAAAGCAGGTACCAGTGTAAATATATGGGTACAATCGCTTTTGGCTTAATACAGTAGAGAGAATGAAATCATGCAAAGAGACCCCCTGAACAACATCCATATCCAGTCCGAACAAGTGATGATCACGCCTGCCCAGCTCAAGGAGAAGTTACCCATCTCCGACAAGGCGCTGGCATTCGTGCAAGGGGCCCGCAATACCATCGCCGACATCATTCACCGCCGCGATCACCGGCTGTTGGTGATCTGTGGTCCCTGCTCCATCCACGATATGGACGCCGCCAAAGAGTACGCAACCAGACTCAAAGCGCTGCATGATGCCTACCAGGACTCTCTCTACATTGTCATGCGGGTCTACTTTGAGAAACCGCGCACCACGGTCGGCTGGAAAGGCTTTATCAACGACCCCAATCTGGATGGCACCTTCGATGTGGAGCTGGGGCTGCACCGTGCCCGCGAGCTGCTCTGCTGGCTGGCGGAGCTGGAGTTGCCGCTGGCCACCGAAGCGCTCGACCCCATCAGCCCGCAATACCTGGCGGAGCTCTTCTCCTGGTCAGCCATCGGCGCCCGCACCACCGAATCCCAGACCCACAGGGAGATGGCGTCCGGCCTCTCCATGCCGGTCGGCTTCAAGAACGGCACCGACGGCAACCTGGGGACTGCCATCAATGCGCTGCAGGCGGCCTCCTCCCCTCACGCCTTTATGGGGATCAACCAGCAGGGCCAGGTTGCGCTGCTGCAGACCCAGGGCAACCCGGATGGCCACGTGATCCTGCGCGGCGGCAAACATCCCAACTATGACTCGGTCAACGTGTCGCTGGCGGAAGAGGCGCTGGAGAAAGCGGGCCTGCTGCCGAGCCTTGTGGTGGATTGCAGCCACGGCAACTCCAGCAAGGATCACCGTTTGCAGCCCAAGGTGGCCGACAACGTCATCCACCAGATCCAGGAGGGCAACCGCTCCATCATCGGGGTGATGCTCGAATCCAACCTGTTCGAGGGAAACCAGTCCAGCGAGCAGCCCAAGGAGCAGATGCGCTACGGGGTCTCCATCACAGATGCCTGCATCGACTGGGACACCACCGCTACCCTGCTCGCCCGCTGCCACAACCAGCTGGCTGACCCCCTCAAGGGCAGAACTGCACGGTAAGCCGTGGTATCTTGTCGTAACCTATTGAACAATCTGGGTATCACCGCAGGTGGCATCTGGCCGCTCATGCCGTGATACCTTGTTGCATCTTGATTTTCAGGGCGCCGCTCGCGGCGCCAGCAGGGACTGGATATGGCTGAAGAGTTGAATGTACTCAGGGACAAGATAGATGCGGTGGACAAGCAGCTGATCGATCTGCTGGCCGCCCGTCTGGCCCTGGTGGGAGAAGTGGGTGAGGTAAAGAGCCGCCACGGCCTGCCCATCTATGCACCGGATCGGGAAGCGAGCATGCTGGCCCGCCGCCGCGCCGAGGCTGAGCAGTTGGGGGTGCCCGGCGATCTCATCGAAGACGTGCTGCGCCGGGTGATGCGTGAATCTTATGCCAGCGAGAAAGATACCGGCTTCAAATGCATAAAGCCGGATCTTGGCAAGGTGGTCATCATCGGCGGTCAGGGCCAGCTTGGCCGCTTGTTCGGCCATATGTTCAGCCTCTCAGGCTATCGGGTCGAGACGCTGGAACAAGCCGACTGGCCGCGCGCTGACGAAATCCTCGCCGGAGCCGGTCTGGTGATGGTGGCGGTGCCCATCGATATCACCTGCCAGATCATCGACCGCCTCGGCAACCTGCCCGCCCACTGCCTGCTGGTCGATGTCACCAGCGTGAAAGCGGCGCCGCTCGAACATATGCTGGCGGTGCACCAAGGGCCGGTACTGGGACTGCACCCCATGTTCGGGCCGGATGTGGCGAGTCTCGCCAAGCAGGTGATCGTCTGCTGCCAGGGTCGTGACCCCGCCGCCAGCCAATGGCTGCTGGATCAGATGACCATCTGGGGCGCCCGCTTGCAACAGGTAGAAGCCAAGGCCCACGATGAGGCGATGACCCTCATTCAGGCACTGCGTCACTTCGCCACCTTTGCCTATGGCTGGCACCTCTCCCGGGAGCAGGCCAATCTGGATCGCCTGCTGAGTTTGAGCTCCCCCATCTACCGGCTGGAGCTCGCCATGGTGGGGCGGCTGTTCGCTCAGGATCCCCACCTCTATGCCGACATCATTTTGTCGTCACCGCAGAATCTGGCGATGATCCGTCGCTACTACCAAAACTTCGGCGAAGCGCTGGGGCTGCTGGAACGAGGGGACAGAGACGGTTTCATCGATGCCTTCTCGCAAGTCTCCGGTTTCTTCGGCGAGCATGCCGACCAGTTCCTGCGTGAAAGCCGCATGCTACTGGCCCAGGCCAACGACCGCCGCCAACACGGCTGATCCTGCAAAAGCAGCTACCTCATATCGCCAGAATGGGAAGATGCCTGGGCATCTTCCCATTTTATTTGTTACCGATTTAAACACTGACGTCAGTCACGCTCGGCCCTACGTCGAGCCCCCACAGCTGACTGGCCTCAATACCCTCCCCTGGCGCTGCCTCACATCCAGCAAGTATGCCCCCTCAATATCCACGCAATCCGCGCAAATAGCACCGCCCCTTGCAAGGGCTGCCAGACTCTAACGGTCAAACCAAACTGCTGCGAGCAAGGCTGTACGACGCAAAGGAGAACGGTGTACTCCCCATCAAAGAGATAAACAGGAAGCAGGAAGCAGGAAGCAGGAAGCAGGAAGCAGGAAGCAGGAAGCAGGAAGCAGGAAGCAGGAAGCAGGAAGCAGGAGAGATTAACCGAGACAAATGGTTTGCCAAAGATCACTTAACACAGCAATCCGGCGATTTATCATGGCGCCAATCCGCTGTCGCCAAAAAAGAAAATGGCCGAGAAATTATCTCGGCCATTTGTAGCCTGGTCAAAGACTCAAGCCTGGATATTACTCTTGTTCAACTTATTAGAAGTTGTACTGCAGAGCAACAGTCCACTCGTCGTCATGCTTCTCGATACCCTGGATCTTGTACTCGGTGTAAGCTTTCAGCTTCGGAGTGAAAGCGTACTGAACACCCAGCAGGGTCTCGTCAACCAGATCCTTGTAAGTAGAACCGGCAGCTTGAGCGTTGGCCTTGCCTTCTTTGAAGTTGTAACCAGCCAGGAAGGTCCAAGCATCTACGTTGTAAGAAGCAGCCAGCTCGTAACCACGGCCGTCATCTTTCAGACCCAGGCTCTTGTTCTTCACTTCGCCTTCAGTGTAAACACCGGCAAAATAGAAGCCATTGATAGCGTAGTGCGCGCCAATAGCCCACTCGTCTTTCTTACCAGTCTGACCGTTAACTTTGTTTTGCAGGTCGGAGTAGGCATAACCGGCGTTGAAGCCCAGGCCGAAGTCAAAATCGTAACCGGCGGCAACGGCATAAGCTTTCTTACGCTTAACGTCGGAACCAAAGATGGCATCTTCTTTGACCTTCTGACCAACGTCAGTGATCTTGACCGCTACGTCGTCATTGGTTTGGTAGGAAACTTTACCTTTGAAACCACCGAAGGTGTTGGAGTAGATAACCTGGCCTTCCTGACGACCGTCATAGAAGTTACCCGCATCGCCCCACTCGTTGAAAATATCGGTCGGCTCGAGTACGTCGTAGAAAGCAGTGTCGGTCTGACCGAAGATGATTTTACCGTACTGGGTGCCGTCAAAGCCTGCATAGATATGACGAGCATCGAACTTGCTAGACTTACCGTCACTGCCCTTGTCGGAGTTTTCAGCAGCAACTTGCCACTCGGTCTTGGCGATACCGGACCAGGTGTTGTTCAGAGCAACTTTACCGGACCAGCCCAGACGGGAAGAACCAATCAGCTCGCCATCGGTATCATCGTGCTCACCGTAGTAGTTAGCCTGTACACGGCCGTATACGTCGAAAGTGGTACCGTCTTTGTCATAGATCACCGCGGCGTTAGCGGCGGATGCAAACAGAGCCGGAATGGCAATAGCCAGAATTGTCTTTTTCATAGTTTCCAATGCCTACTGTAATTAAACACTAAGTTGTTGTTATTCCCTGTGTTAGCGATGTTCTTTGCATCACTATGCCGCCGAGACTAGCACCGGATTTTTTGAACCGCAATGAAAAAACTTGGAACTTTTTACGGAAACCATAGTCATGGAGGCAAAAATGTGAGCCAAGTCTCACCTGACGGCAAGGTAAAAGGAAAACGTTTACAATGAATCCTGCTGATTATTTGGACTCAAATAGTCTATTTTGCATGCAAATGACGCTAACTACCTGATAAACAACCAAAGTGGTCTGATCAGCGTAAAACTCCGTGATAATGGCTGTTGCCTCGACCTCACCGAGGGGTTGCGGGTATCCTTGTCCTTCGATTAACCCCTAACTGGCCTTCTCTTCATGCTCTCTACTCGCCTCAAAGCAACCATTCGTCAAACCTATCGCCAGATTTCGGATGGATTACCCGGTTTTGTGCCGCGCAAAGAGCAGAACTTTCTGGTGGCCGAGATAGCCAAAACCCTGACCGGCGAGTACGACAAACAACGCCGTATTCTGGTTGCCGAAGCGGGTACCGGTATCGGCAAATCCCTCTCCTATGCGCAGGGCGCCATTCCGGTGGCGCGACTCACCCAGAAGAAGCTGGTGATCTCCACCGCCACAGTGGCCCTGCAAGAGCAGCTGATCCACAAAGACCTTCCTTTTTACCACCGCCACAGCGAGCTTCCGTTTCGCTTTATGCTGGTCAAGGGGCGTCAACGCTACTGTTGCGAGCATCTGCTGGAGCAGGCAGCCAGTGGCGCCGAGATGGCCAACTTCGAGCTCGACTTTGGCAGTTTGAGCAAATCCAAACCATCGGACAGCGACAAGGATCGCTACCAGGCGCTGTGGCAGGCCTACACCAATGGCAAGTGGGACGGGGATCGGGACAACTGGCCGGAGCCCATTCCCGACACTTGCTGGGATCGCATCGCCGCAGACCGCCACACCTGCAACAAGGCGCTGAGCCATCACCAGCACTGCCCCTTTCATCGCGCCCGCAACGACATGGAGAGCGCCGATGTGCTTGTCGTCAACCATGCGCTACTGCTCTCCGATCTCACCATGGGCGGCGGCATCATTCTGCCGCCCCCTGATGAGTGCATCTATGTGCTGGATGAGGCCCATCACCTGCCCACCATCGCCCGGGATCACGGCGCAGCGTCGGCCAGCGTCAAAGGCTCGCGTCGCTGGCTGGAGAAGCTGGTACAAAGTGCAGGCAAGCTGGCGCGGACTCTTAATAAGGAGAGCCTGCTCGACCCCCAACTCAAACTGCAGGATGCACTGGCCGCCATCCAGCCTGATCTGAAGGCGGTCGAGCAGTGGCTCAGCGCCAACGATCGGCTGTTTGGCACGGAACCCCACTACCGCTTCGTCGAAGGGGTATTGCCGGATCCCCTGCCCATGCTGGCGGAGAATCTCAAGGAGTCGAGCAAGAAGGCGCTGCGAGCGCTGGATCGGATGCAAGGGGCCATAGGTGAAGCGCTGAAAGATGGCGAGATCCGCCGCAAGGAGGCCGAACCCCTGTTGGCAGAGAGCGGTTTTCATCTGCAGCGGCTGGAGAGTTTCTGCGCCCTCTGGGAGATGCTGGGGCGCCATGTGCCGACCGGCAAAACCCCGCTCGCCCGCTGGATGGCCAAGAGCGATGACGGCGATATCTGGCTGCACGCTTCACCGATAGAGGTGGGCTATCTGCTGGAGGAGTGGCTCTGGTCGAAATGTCTGGGAGCCGTACTGGTCTCCGCGACCCTCACAGCACTCTCTTCCTTTAGTTATTTTCGCCATCAGGTGGGGCTCAAGGAGCACGACGGTACCCGCTATCTGCGCCTGCGCTCCCCCTTTGACTACCAGAAAGCCGAGCTCTATCTGCCCAAGATGGAGCACGAACCCAACTCACCAGCCTTTACCAATGAACTCATCAGCGTGCTGCCACGTATTCTGGCGGGCAAGGAGGCGAGTCTGGTGCTCTTCTCCTCCTACCGCCAGATGAATGAGGTGGCCGTTGGCTTGCGAGCCAAGGGACTGTCACTGCTGGTGCAGGGGGAAGCCTCCCGCAATGCCCTGCTCACCCTGCACAAGCAGAAATGCGATGGCGGTCAAGCCAGCATCCTGTTTGGTACCGGCAGCTTCTCGGAGGGGCTGGATCTGCCGGGTCACTACCTCACCAATCTGGTGATCACCAAACTCCCCTTTGCGGTGCCCAACTCGCCGGTCGAGGAGGCTACCGCCGAGTGGGTGGAGCAGCGAGGAGGCAACCCCTTTCTGCAACTGACGGTGCCGGAGGCATCGCGCAAACTGATCCAGGCCAGTGGCCGCCTCATCCGCAAAGAGGCCGATCGGGGGCGAGTCACCATTCTTGACCGGCGTCTGCTGACCAAACGTTATGGCAAGGGGTTACTTGATGCCCTCCCCCCGTTTACACGGCGGATCGAATAAATAAGCATGCCGTTATTGATAAATGAACTGACAACTGCACGAACATACACCTCCAGAAAGAGCCATTGCCGCAGTAGACCAAACCTGTAAAAATGAGCCCCTGTTTTCAGTGGGCAATCGCCTGACTGTTCAAGGAGATGAAATGAAACTGACTGTTCTGGTACCGGCGCTGGCTGGTCTGTTGTGGGCCGGTAGCGCCTTGGCTGATGCCAAACTGGAAGTATCCACCCCTTACATCGTGCAGTTGATTGATGGCCAATCCATCAACCCCCAGCTGCTCGACAAAACCAGCACCTTCCCCCTCTCTGCCGGCAAGCACCAGTTGGTCGTCGCCTTTGAAGGCAACTACTCCAGCCGTAACGAAATCAAGCTGGTGACCGCCGAGCCGCTGGTGCTGAACTTCACTGCAGCCGACAATCAGCAGCTGGTGCTGGACTATAAAAAGCCCCGCAATGAAGCAGAAGCCAAACAGTTCCTGAAAGATCAGAAAGTGGCGCTGAAAGACAAGGTCACAGGACAGCAAGTGAGCAGTGAACAGTTCGTAATGCCGAAAGTAGAGGGCTTCCAGCTGACCCGTGACTATCAGCAAGAGCTGATCAACATGGGCAAAGCTTTCAACCAGCCCAAAACCGTTGCCGTCTCCTCTGCTGCCGTGATGGCTGCCGCCAGCGCACCGGCCCAAGCCGCGCCCAGCAAGGCGCAAAGCAATCCGGAAGCCCTGACCCAACTGCAAAACTGGTACAACAAGGCCGATGCGGAAACCCGCAAAGCCTTCCAGATCTGGGTTATCCAGCAGCAGTAATCCGGAAACATCATCCTGACCCGTCGGGAATGACAAGGGGAGCTTGGCTCCCCTTTTTCATATCTAGGTTCATCTCTGCATCGATGGAACAATGCCCTGATGTCACTGCATATTTTCTATCACCCCCTCTACTCCTCCCTGACCCTGCCCGAACGCCATCGCTTCCCGCTGGCCAAGTATCAGGGGCTGTTTGAGCGCTTGCAGGTGCAGGGTTACCCCCTTGGCGAAGCGCCGTCGGCCACCCGGGAGCAAATCTGTCGCATTCACGATGCTGATTATGTCGCGGCGGCCCTGAGTGGCCAGCTTGAAGAGCGCGCCATCCGCAAGATCGGTTTTCCCTGGTCACCCATGCTGATGGAGCGCACCTTGCGCTCGGTGGGTGCCACTATTGCCGCCAGCCGCCATGCTCTTGAGCAGGGCTGCGGCTTGCAGATCTCCGGTGGCTACCACCACGCCCACCGGGATCACGGCAGCGGTTTTTGTCTGTTCAACGATCTGGTGATTGCGGCCCAGGCTTGCCTCGACGAGGGGCGCTGTGAACAGGTGCTGATCGTCGATCTCGATGTGCATCAGGGAGATGGCAGTGCGGCCCTGTGCGCTGGACGGCGCGATATCATCACCCTCTCCCTCCATGGGGAGCATAACTTTCCCCATCACAAAGCCGCCTCTCACCTCGACTTTCCGCTGCCAAGCGGCATGACGGATGATGCCTATCTCACCACACTGCAACAGGCGCTATCACTGGCACTGCGGCTCTATTCGCCGGATCTCATCCTCTATCAGGCGGGCGTCGATGTGCATCATGCCGACGAGCTTGGTTATCTCTCCCTGAGCGATGAAGGGGTTCGCCTGCGCGATGCCATGGTGTTTGACTGTGCACTGCTGCACGGCGTGCCCATCGCGGCAGTGCCCGGTGGCGGCTATCGCCGCGACTGGCAACAGCTGATCCCGCTTCATATGTCGCTGTTTGAAATAGCGCGCCACCGTTTTGGCTGATGGCATGGCTTTATAGCGCGGACACCCCATCAGAGTCGGGCGGGCACTTCACCAGATAAAACAGAAGAGGCGACCCCTGGGGTCGCCTCTTCGTGTTTCGTCCTCTCGGTCACACAAGCTCGCTCGTTGTCAGGCAAGCTCGGGACGCCTGAGGATAACTATTTCTGACGCTTGCGGGCGTACTTGCGACGGGCGCGGGCCTGACGCTCCTCTTCCCGCTCGGCCTTCTCTTTGGCTTTTTGCTCGGCTTCTGCCGCGGCTTCGACAATCTCGACGCTCACCATCTCCGGCGTCTCCAGCGAGATGCGGCCAAGCAAGCCGGAGCGGAACTCGTTAATCAGGATCTCGGACGCCTTGTGCAGGTCGGCCAGCCCCCCTTTGCGCATAAACGCCCGCTGGCGGGCGATCATCTCTAGCAGCTCGATCTCGGTCTCGGGCAACTCGTCAATCTGGTAACGCGCCTTGATCCGCTCCGGATAGGCCTTGATGAAGTAATCGGCGGCGAACATGGCGATATCGGCATAGTCGAAAACCGTGTCCTTGATGGCCGCAGTGATGGCCAGACGATAACCGCAGGAGGGCGGATTGAGCTTGGGCCAGAGAAAACCCGGGGTATCGGTCAGGATAACGTTGTTATCCAGCTTGATCCGCTGCTGGGACTTGGTCACCCCCGCCTCGTTGCCGGTACGGGCGATGATGCGCCCCGCCAGGGTATTGATCAGAGTGGACTTGCCCACGTTGGGGATCCCCATGATCATCGCCCGCACGCCGCGCAGCTCAAAATTGCGCTCCGGCAGCATCTCGTGACAGAGAGTCAGCAGTTGCTTGATCTTCTCCGGCTCTTGTTGCGTCAGCGGCAGCGCCTTGATCCCCTTCTCTTTTTCCATGTGCGCCACCCACAGCTCGGTGATCGCCGGATCGGCCAGGTCCGCCTTGTTCAGCACCTTGATCACCGGGGTATCACCACGCAGCTCGGGCACCAGCGGGTTTTCGCTGGAGAAGGGGATGCGGGCATCGAGCATCTCGATGATCACATCGACCTGGGGCATGACCTCGGCAATCTCTTTGCGGGCCTTGTGCATGTGACCGGGGAACCAGTTGATGGACATATCCGTTACTCTCTGTGGGGGCTGCGGGCGCGCGCATGGAACAACAGGCGCTCTGCCGCGGGCATCGAACGAAGGGGGCGCATTTTACCTGCTGCGGGCCTCTTTTGACAGGTCATTCTAACCATCACCTCCTCAAATCAGCAAACCGCCGAGGCGGAGCAACCTTGCAGGAAGCGACCGGACCAACTGGCTCAATTGATAGATAACACATTGATATAGTGTAACATTTTCATCACTTTTTCACACAACCGTCACCGATAGTCAGTAAAAGTGTCATCTGCCCCCTCTAGGCTGCGCTCAGGTTTTACAAGGAGCGAACCCCAATGAGAAAAATGGCAGGACTTGCAGTGATGATCGGCGCCGCCCTGGCTGCCGGCTGCAAATCAGACAATGACACGGTGGCGACCAAGCCCGCAGCCCAACCCACCAACGTCATCTTCTTCCTCGGTGACGGCATGGGCCTCAACACCCTGACGGCAGCCCGCATCTACGGTGTCGGCGAAGAGGGTGATCTCACCATCGATACCCTGCCAGAGACGGCCTTTATCAAGACCTTCTCCCACGATGCCCAGGTCACTGACTCGGCCCCCTCCATGGCGGCCTACATGACCGGGGTCAAGAGCAACAACGGCGTCATCAGCATGGACGGCGACGCCACCTATGAAAGCGACTGCAGCAAGAGCGCCGGCAAGCCGGTGACCACCCTGCTGGAGCTGGCCAAAGCCGATGGCCGCGGTACCGGCGTGGTAACCAGTACCCGGGTGACCCACGCCACCCCGGCGGCTACCTATGCCCATATCTGCAACCGGGATCTGGAGGCAGATATCGCCGTCCAGCTGGTACCGGGCGGCAAAGGCTACAACAGCGCCCTCAAGGAGGGGCTGGATGTGGTGCTCGGTGGCGGCAGCAGTTTCTTCCTGCCCAAAGCCGACAAGGGCAAGCGGGAGGATGGCCGCAACCTCATCAGCGAAATGCAGGCCAAGGGCTACCAGTTTGCCAGCAATCTGGATGAGCTGAACAAGGCCGATGCGGGCAAGCCGCTGCTGGGTCTGTTTGGTTCCAGCCACATGAAATATGACCTGGACCGTCCCGCCAGCGAGCCGTCACTGGCCCAGATGACCCTGGCCGCCATCAAGCAGCTCAAGGGCAAAGAGAAGGGTTACTTCCTGATGGTGGAAGGGGGCCGCATCGACCACGCCCTGCACGACACCAACGCCAAGCGGGCGCTGCAGGACACCATCGCCTTCGACAACGCCATAAAAGCCGCCATCGACGAGGTGAAAAAGAGCGACCCCGAGCTGAAAAACACCCTGATCGTGGTCACCGCCGATCACGACCACACGCTAGTGCTCAACGGCTATGCCAAGCGCACCGGCAAGACCACTGCCGACAACCCCGGCGTACTCGGGCTGGTGAAGAACTACGAGACTGGCGAGCCAAGCAAGGATAGCGAAGGCATGCCCTACACCATCATAGGTTTTGGCAACGGCTACAACCGGCTGGATGGCCCGCGCAGCAGCGTCGCCCCACTCGACGATGCCACCGTCTCCGCCAATGACTACCACCAGGAAGTGGTGGTCAAGGTGGGCGAGATCGGCAACGAGACCCACGGCGGCACCGATGTCTTCCTCGGCGCCATCGGCAAGGGGGCTGACAGCTTCCATGGCTCACTCGATAACACCGCCGTGTTCGGCAAGATCAAGGCTGCGGCCAAGCTGTAAGGAGCACTTTCATGAGCAAACAGATGAACACATCCATCAAGCACACGCTGGTCTGCGCCGCCCTGTTCAGTGCGCTGGGCGCAACCTCCCAGGCACAGGCCGGTGATGCCAAGAACGTCATTCTCTTTATCGGTGATGGTATGGGCCCCACCGTGCTCACCGCCACCCGCCTGTTCAAGGTGGGAGAAGAGGGCAATCTGGAGATGATGAAACTGCCGCGCAGTGCCCGCATCAAGACCTTCTCCAACGATGCCCAGACCACCGACTCGGCACCCTCCATGGCGGCCTACACCACCGGGGTCAAGATGAATAACGAGGTGATCGCCATGAGCAGCGACACCAAAGCCGTCGCCCCCGGCAAAGACGTCAATGGCAACAAAACCATCAACAATTGCAGCAGCGACAACGGCAAGCCGGTGCCCACCATCCTGGAGCTGGCCAAGGCGGCAGGCAAATCAGTCGGGGCCGTCACCACTACTGAGTTGACCCACGCGACCCCGGCGGCTACCTACGCCCACATCTGCCATCGGGATGCCGCCTATGACATCGCTGCACAAGCTGTTCCGGGAGGCGCTGGCTATAACAGTGCCCTCAAGGATGGGGTCGATGTGCTGATGGGCGGTGGTGCCAACCACTGGACTCCCTACAGCGCCAGCAACAAGGGCGGTCGCAATGACAACCGCGACCTGACCGCCGAGATGAAAGCGCAGGGATACAGCTATGTCACCACCCAAAGTGAACTGGCCAAGCTCACCAGCGGCAAGGTGCTCGGTCTGTTCAGCAGCAAATCCCACTTGGACTACGAGCTGGATCGGATCGCCAAAGGGGCTGCCAATACCCAGCCTTCCCTCTCCGAAATGACCGCCAAGGCGATCGACCTGCTGAGCCAGAACAGCCAGGGTTACTTCCTGATGGTAGAGGGTGGCCGTATCGATCACGCCCTGCACGGCACCAATGCCAAGCGCTCACTCACCGACGCGGTGGCTCTGGATGAGGCGGTCAAGACGGCGCTGGGTAAAGTGGACCTCAACAATACCCTGATCGTGGTCACCGCCGACCATGACCACACCATGACCATTAACGGCTACTCCGCCAAGGGCAATCCGGTGCTGGATCTGGTGAAAAATGGCGACGGCTCGACCCAGAACGACGTGGATGGCAAGCCCTTCACCACCCTGGTGTTCGGTAACGGCCCCAACCGCCCCGATGTGCGTTCCGTCCTCACCAGCGATCAGGTGATGGCTAATGACTATCTGCAGGAGACCGGCGTCAAACTGACATCGGAAACCCACGGCGGCGGCGATGTGATGCTGTTTGCCGATGGCGCCGGCAGCAACCGCTTCAAGGGCACGCTGGATAACACCAAGGTGTTTGGCAAACTGCGGGAGGCGCTCGGCCTGTAAGCAGCAGGGGCCCGGGTGCATCTGAGCAATCGACTCAGCGGCCCGGGCCCCGGCTCTTTCGAGCGACAGATGATGATGCGACTTTTGCTTTCGTTATGGCTGCTTGGCAGCACCTTCGCCTTCCCCCTGCATGCTGACGACACGCCCCCGGATCTCGCCGCCCGGATCAGCTATCACGACCGGAACACCGGCAGCGATGGCATCGCCAGAGAGAGTGTCTGGCAAGAGAAGTGGCTGCGCGTGGGCAATCAGGTGTGGAGCCAGCGGCTCATTCCCCTCCCCCTTGCCCGTGCCTATCACGCCACTCACGACGCCCCCCCCGGCCACAAGCACTTTACCCACCAGATGGCGGCCCGCTGGGTCAGTCGCAGTGATGAGGGTGAACTTCAGCTGCGTTATGCCGACAGTTGGCACAACCAACTGGTTGAGGTGCCGGTGGAAGAGTATGGCCAGGTGGCCTTCAAACCCGACTGGCCGCGGCTCCGCCATCTCGTCAACCCGGCGCTGCTCGAGGGGATGACCCCGCTGGATGAGGCCGCCCCCGAGCAGGCCCGCTGGTATGAAAAGCGCGAAGGGCAGCAACGAACCCGGATTCTCTGGTCGAGTCAGTGGCAGATCCCGCTGGTGGTCGAGTCAGCCAGTCTCGACGGCTATCGCAGCTACCGGATGGAGGTGACCCTGCGCAAGCTGCCTGCTCAGCTCCCCTGGCAGCAACTCGCTGATTACGAAGTGCGCGATCTGCGGGATTTCTTCGACTGAGATCCCAACCCCTCAGCGGGCACAACGACAACGCAGGCAGGAATGTTACACTCTGCATATTCGACTCTGGCTCACGACCTTGATGCGCGCTCTCTGCCTGCCCTTTTTAACCCTGCTGTTGTTGCTGGTGAACACCGGTGCCCAGGCTATTGTGCTGGTGGCGGCCGAGCTGCCCCCTTACGTCATTCGCTCCTCTCACGGCAAACCAAGCGGTGTCGCCATCGAGATCATGGAGGAGGCCGCCCGGCGCCTCAAAGAGCCGCTCACCATCGAGCTGATGCCGCTGGCCCGAGCCCTCACCCAAACCGCCCATCGCAAGGATGTACTGCTGATACCGCCAGTACGCAGCTCTCAACGGGAGCATCTCTACTACTGGGTTTCCCCCATCCTTGATGAAGAGTTCCTCATTGTCAGCAATCGCCACAAGCATCCCACCCCGCTCATGATAAACGCGCTTCCTTCACTCAAGGTGGGCACCTTGCGTCACTCCTTCGGCCAGTATCTGCTCAAGCAGAGGCTGAATCTCGCCAGCCAAACCGTCGCCACCGAAGACCTCAATGCCCTCAAACTGCAACGAGGACGCATCGATGCCTGGGTCGCAGCCTGGAACGTCATCCTCTACAACCAGCAGACGGGCGGATTTTCCATCGATGAGATAGTAAAAGGCGAATCCTTGATGCGTACCCAGTTATTTATCGCGGCCAGCAAGGATTTTCCCTTCACCGAAGGGCGTCGCTGGCAAGCCGTAATCGACGAGATGCGCCATGATGGCACACTGGCGCGGATCATCCGTCAGTACAACTATCAGGCTCCTGAGTAGTCACTCAATCACGGTTGCCAAGGCCGGCCAGAATGGTTATGGTAGCCCCATGAAAATACTCGCTATTTCCTCGCATTTGCTCACACCCTGCTGAGCCCCCGCCTCGCTCCTTCGGCCGCGAGTCGCTTGGGGGCATGGCATTTTCAATCGATTGAACCTGTTGAATCCATTTTTGTAACACTTTGCGTGATGGCCAACCTGCACCCGCCGGTATGGGCCTATCCGCTATTGATAAGGAATATCTTATGAAACAACCTCATCTGGTTATCTCCAGCCTTGATCTGGACCGTATCGAACAACTGCTCGGCAACCATCCGCAGCATCTGGCCCTGCAAGAGGAGCTGGACCGCGCCGAGATCCGCGAACCGGCCGACATGCCGCCGGACGTGGTCACCATGAACAGCAAGGTGCGCTTCAAGATGCAGAGCAGCGGCAACGAGTTCTGCCTCACCCTGGTCTACCCGCGCGATGCCAAGGGCGACGAGAGCAATATCTCGGTACTGGCGCCGGTGGGCAGCGCCCTGCTCGGCTTGAAAGTAGGCGACAGCATCGCCTGGCCGGGCCCGGCCGGTCGCACCATCGAGGTAGAAATTCTGGAAGTGGTCTATCAGCCGGAACGCGCCGGCGAGCTGCACCGTTGAGTCCCCCGGGCTGGTCATCCGCTGTTGATCAGCCCGCTTGCTTGCCCTTGCCAGCTGATCCCGATCAAGCTTTGCGCACCTTGCCCCCCGGTTTTTAGCCCCTTTTCCTGCTGCTGCTTGAGCCTGACTCGGGGGGCAGGTATCTTGTTGGCCGCGTCATGGTCATGACGCACCGAATTTCAGGCTGACATCATGATAAAAATTGCCCTCATCGACGATCACCAGATCGTCCGATCCGGTTTTGCCCAACTGCTCAATCTGGAGCCCGACCTGCAGGTGGTCGCCGAATTCGGCTCCGCCAGCGATGCCCTTGCCGGCCTGCCCGGCAGCGGGGCGCGCGTCTGCGTCTGCGACATCTCGATGCCCGACCAATCGGGGCTGGATCTGCTCAAGCAGCTCCCCTCCGGTCTGGCCGTGGTGATGCTCTCGGTGCACGACAGCCCGGCCCTCATCGAGCAGGCACTGCAAACCGGCGCCAAGGGATTTCTCTCCAAACGCTGCAGTCCGGACGAGCTGATCGCCGCGGTGCGTACCGCCGCCCAGGGGGGGTGTTATCTGACGCCGGACATCGCCCAGAAACTGGCCAGCAGCAGCCGGGATCCCCTCACCAATCGGGAGCGGGAGATTGCCCAGTTGCTGGCACAGGGGCTGGAGGTGAAGGCCATTGCCGAGCAGCTTGGACTCTCCCCCAAGACGGTTCACGTCCATCGCGCCAACCTGATGGACAAGCTCAAGGTCAGCAACAACGTCGAGCTGGCCCACCGCATGCTGGATAGCTGGTGATCTCCCGTTTTGCCAGCTATGTCGCCATCGCGCTGGCGGCCTGCTTCATCTTTGCCGCCGGCTGGTTTTGCCTGTGGAGCATCAGCCTGCATCTGGCGGGCGGCCCGGCACTGGCGGTGCTGCTGTTCCCCTTCGGCCTGCGTCTCGGCCTGCTGTTGCAAAGTCCCGGTCGCTACTGGCTGCCGCTGCTGCTCTGTGAAGGGGGGCTGCTCTACTGGATCAATCTGGAGGTTGGGCTGCCCCACTGGCAGTGGTTGCTGACCGGCAGCCTGCTCACCCTGCTCCCCCTGCTGATTGCCCGCCGCCAGCCGGTGCGCAACGACTGGCAGCAACTGCTGTTGCTGCTCGCCACCGTCTCGGTGGCAGCCCTGCTGCAATCCCTGCTCTGGCATCTGGCGGGAGAAGATGGCCTCTCGGCCCTGCTGCTCACCCTCACCGGCGGGCTCACCCTCACCTCCACCTGCATGCTGATCTGGCACTACCTTACCCGCGCCACCTGGGTGCCGCTCGGTCCTGCACTGGTGGATCAGCCGGTAGACTGGCGCTTTCGCCATCTGGTCTGGTATCTGCTGTTATTCGTGCTGAGCCTATGGCTTCAGCTGGGACTGCCCAACTCGCTGGTGCGATTTACCCCGTTTTGTCTGGCCATCCCTATCATCGCCATGGCGTGGCGCTACGGCTGGCAGGGGGCGCTGCTCGCAACCCTGATGAACACCATCGCCCTGCTGGCGAGCCAGGCCTGGCACGATCACCCCCTCGATCTGCTGCTCTCCCTGCTGGCCCAGAGTCTCACCGGCCTGCTGCTGGGCGCCGGGATCCAGCGCCAGCGCGAGCTCAATCAGGCGCTGACCCGCCAGCTTGCCCACAATCGCCAACTCACCGAGCGGTTGCTGGAGACCGAGGAGAGCATCCGCAAGGAGGTGGCGCGCGAGCTGCACGACGACATCGGCCAGACCATCACAGCCATTCGTACCCAGGCCGGTATTGTTCGCCGCCTCGCCCCCGACAATGCGGGTGTGGGCCAGAGCAGCGCCCTGATCGATACCCTCTCCCTTGGCATCTACGACGCGGTGCGCGGTCTGCTCGGTCGCCTGCGCCCGCGCCAGCTCGACGACATGACCCTGGAGCAAGCGGTACGGGCACTGCTCAGAGAGCTGGAGCTGGAGCGCCACGGCATCGTCACCCGGCTGGAGTGGCAGCTGGCGGACAGCGATCTCTCTGATGCCCAGCGGGTCACCCTGTTTCGGGTCTGTCAGGAGGGGCTCAACAACGTGGTCAAGCATGCCAACGCCCACTCGGTGACAATCCGGACGCGGCACGGTGAAGAACAGCTGCAGCTGGTGCTGGAGGATGATGGTCGCGGCTTGCCGCAAAGCCGCGCGGCGCAGGGCTATGGTCTGCTCGGTATTCGCGAGCGGGTGCAGGCGCTGGGAGGCACCTTGCAGCTCTCCTGCGTCCACGGCACCCAGTTGACGGTCAATCTCCCCTGCCGCAAGCGGGAGGAGAGCCATGAGTAACCTCGCCCTTCATCAGGGAGGAGCCCCATGCTGAGCTTTATGAGAAGCGCACCGGCGCAACCGCCGATCCGCGAGCAGGCCGAGATCGACGCCACCTATCGTCACTGGCGGCTGCATCTGCTGCTGACCATGTATCTGGGCTATGCGGTCTTCTACTTCACCCGCAAGAGTTTCAACTTCGCCATGCCGGACATGCTGGCGAGCGACATGCTGGACAAGTCAGACATCGGCATGCTCTGGACCCTGTTCTACATCACCTACGGCTGCTCCAAGTTCTTCTCCGGCATCATCAGTGACCGCGCCAACCCGCGCTACTTTATGGGTGTCGGACTGATGGCCACCGGCGTCATCAATATCCTGTTCGGCCTCTCGTCCGCTCTCTGGATGTTTGCCGCCCTCTGGGTGGCCAACGCCTTCTTTCAGGGCTGGGGTTGGCCACCCTGCTCCAAACTGCTCACCAGCTGGTATTCGCGCAGCGAGCGGGGCGTCTGGTGGTCGGCCTGGAACACAGCCCACAACGCCGGCGGGGCGCTCATCCCCCTTATCGTCAGCACCCTGGCCCTGCAGCATGGCTGGCGCTACGGCATGATAGTGCCCGGCCTTATCGCCATTGCAGCCGGTCTGCTGCTCTGCTGGCGGCTGCGGGATACCCCGGCGGCCATGGGACTGCCGTCGGTGGGCGAGTGGCGCAAGGATGCCATGGAGCTGGCCCAGCAGACCCAGGATGCGGGGCTCTCCCATCGCCAGATCCTGCGCAAATATGTGCTCGGCAACCCCTATATCTGGCTGCTGGCCTGCTGTTACGTGCTGGTCTATGTGGTGCGCACCGCCATCAACGACTGGGGCAACCTCTACATGACCGAGCAGCGCGGCTTCAATCTGATGAGCGCCAACTCGGCCATCTCCATGTTCGAGGTAGGGGGTTTTATCGGCGCCCTGGTGGCGGGCTGGGGATCGGACAAGCTGTTCAACGGCAACCGTGGCCCGATGAACCTCATCTTTGCGGTGGGGATCCTGCTGGCGGTGGGATCGCTCTGGCTGATGCCCTTCTTCAGCTACGTGATGCAGGCGGCCTGCTTCTTCACCATCGGCTTTTTCGTGTTCGGCCCCCAGATGCTGATCGGCATGGCGGCAGCGGAGTGCTCCCACAAAAACTCGGCGGGGGCCGCCACCGGCTTTGTCGGCCTGTTTGCCTACATGGGGGCGGCGCTGTCAGGCTATCCGCTGGCCAAGGTGATGGAGATCTGGCACTGGAACGGCTTCTTCGTGGTGATCTCGGTGGCAGCGGGCGTCTCGGCCCTGTTGCTGCTCCCCTTCCTCAAGGCGCAGGCACCGAGAACAGCTCAAGCTGCGTCAGAGTAATGGACGGCAGCTGACGAGCTATATCCGGCAAACAGAAACAATCAGGGCGCGGATCACCGCGCCCTGATTTTATTCCTGAACCTATTCCTGCATCAGGCAGCCTGACAGACCCGGTTCTTTCCTTCCCGCTTGGCCCGATAGAGAGCGTCATCCGCACGGCTGAACAGGCTGTCAAAGTGCCACTCCCCCTGCCAGTAAGCAATACCCATGCTGACGGTGATATGAATCCCCTCCACCTCGCTGGCCGCAAGCTGAACCAGCAGTGACTGGCAACGGGCGATGGCCTCCTCTGCGGCGACATGGCGAAACAGCAGCACAAACTCCTCACCCCCAAAGCGGCCCGCCAATACCCCCTCCAGCTCGCGCAGTGCCAACCCGACCCGCTCCAGCACCCGATCACCCACCTCATGACCATGCCGATCGTTGATCTGCTTGAAGTCATCCAGATCGAGCACCACCAACGCCCCCTGTTGTGCAGGGCGTCCCCGGGCCAGACGCTCCATAAAACCACGGCGATTGAACAAGCCGGTCAGCGGGTCATGACTGGCCTGATAGCGCAGCTCCAGCGCCCGGTGCTGGTTGCAGAGCAGCAGCACCCCGAAGGTAAGCATGGAGCTACCCACCAGCATGGAGACATAGGGCAACACGTTGAACAACTGACGCTGGAACGGGCTTTCGATCACCTCGCCCCACACGGTAAACATCCGCATCAATGTCATGGCAATCAGCACCAGATTGAGGCCAATCAGCACCCAGACCGCCACCTGATAATCGGGTCGGCCGTGACGCCAGAGCTGCCAGATGATGAGCGTACTGAGCATGAGGAAGGTGGCGCTGCTGATCATCACCCGCACAGCAATCCGGCCATCGATGGCGACCGACCAGGTCATGATGGCGGCAAACAGCAGGATGAATCCCCAGCAGGCAGGCCAGCCTGGCGATTGCCGGAAGAAACAGCGCTGGGCAACCAGCAGCAGCGACACATGAAAAATCAGGAAGACATTGCCAACCCAGGAGCCATAGGGGGTGGGGGTCAGCAGCAAGCTGGCAAATCCAGCCTGACCCAGCATGGCAAACAGACTGGACCACCACCAGACCCCGACACCGGGAATATCGTTGTGGGTAACACGAATGATGGTAAGAGTCAGGAAACCGAGACAATAGCCACACAAGGCCATGATCATCAAGGTAAAAATATCCAGCTTAAGCAGTAGTGAGGCGTCCATACCAAAGCCATGCAGAGAGGGTAACTGAGTATATGAGAAGCGTTTGCCAAGACCCAGTGGGACTTGATGGTTTTCATAATAAAGCCCGTTCGTTTGCTGACAAACAGCGCAATGAGCGTGATATCCCACCAATGCGTATTCGTATCAGCCCCATAAAAAGCCTCTTACGGAGCCCGATAGCACAATAAGAGCCGCAAGCGGCGCCCTGGCTTTGTAACAAAATGTCTTGGGGATAATTTGGGCTTGAACCCACTCAATTAGATAGATATGTTGTTTTCGTGTGATTTTATGAATGAAGCCATGAGCAATAAATGTCTCTAACCTGTTGAGTCTTCTGACACAATCTGTTTTTGGTACATTTTTCACTCAACCACTATTCATAGCATCTCATATGGGGCTTTTGTCCCGCTCAAGACATTCATCCTGTCTTGCCTGTTGCCGGATGCAGCAGTCTCTTGTGCCACGGAGTCGCACGGGATCAGGTTCAAGGCCGAACACACCACCGACAGAGACGTCACTTATGATCAAAAAACTGATTCTTTCTACCCTGCTGTTTTGCGGGATCGCCACGGCGGCCCCGACCCCAGCCCCTACCTCCACCCTGGATGCCGTGCTCGAACGCGGCGTGCTGCGAGTCGGCTTTGATGCCGGCTATCAACCCTTCGAGATGACCAACAAGCAGGGCCAATACATCGGCTTTGATGTGGATCTCGCCAAGATGGTCGCCAAAGAGATGGGCGTGAAGGCCGAGTTCGTCAACACCGCCTGGGATGGCATCATTCCGGCGCTGCTGACCAACAAGTTCGACGTCATCATGGGCGGCATGACCGTCACTCCCCAGCGCAACCTGCGGGTCAACTTTGCCGATCCCTACATCGTGGTCGGCCAGACCATAGTCCTGCGCAAAGAGAAGGCGGGCGAAATCAAATCCTTCAGCGACCTCAACGACCCGAAATACAAGATCGCGGTCAAGCTCGGCACCACCGGCGAGCAGGCAGTCAAGCGCCTGATCCCCAAAGCCACCCTGCTGCAGTTTGAAACCCAGGATGACGCCAAGCTGGAAGTGATCAACGGCAAGGTCGATGCGTTCGTCTATGACCTGCCCTACAACGCTATTTTCGCCTCCCAGAATCAGGGCGCCGTGGTGCACCTCGACAAGCCGTTCACCTTCGAGCCGCTGGCCTGGGCCATCCGCAAAGGGGATCAGGACACCCTCAACTGGTTCAACAACTACCTGCGCCAGATCAAGGGCGATGGCAGCTACGACCGTCTCTACAAGAAGTGGTTCGAATCCAACGCCTGGCTGAACCAGCTCAAATAACCTCAAAAGGGGGCGCCTTGCCGCCCCCTCTCGCAACACCCCACACAATAACGAGAAGAGGTTGTGACTGTGCACACACCCAAACCGACAAGACAGATGGAAAAACAGCCCAATCAGCTGCTCTGGCATGGGGTTTTCCTGCTGATGCTGCTGGTTGCCGTATTCGGCATCTACAAGGCTGTCCAGTCAGTGGATTACACCTGGCGCTGGGAACGCATTCCCCAATACATCGCCTATCAGGCGGAGCAGAAGAATCTGGCCGAATTTGACGGCACCGTGATAGCGGGCACCAGCGAGGCCGAGAAGGGCAAGCTGTTCCTGCAAGACGATCTCGACCCCAATGTGCGGCAAGCCATCGCCAGCACTGGCGTACAAGTCGCCGAAGGGGATACCGTTTTTCGTGGCGATACCCTCGACACCCAACTGAGCTGGACCGCAGGCCCCATCGCCTGGGGCGTCTGGGTCACCGTCAAGCTCTCGCTGGTAGCAGGCATCTTCGCCATCCTGCTCGGCACCCTGGCCGGGCTGGCGCGCCTCTCCCCCAATCCCGCCCTGCGCAATCTGGCGGTCACCTACGTTGAGCTCATCCGCGGCACGCCGCTGCTGGTGCAGATCTTCATCGTCTACTTCTTTATCGGCACCGTGCTGAACCTCGACCGCTTCACCGCCGGGGTCGCGGCACTGGCGGTCTTTACCGGCGCCTATGTGGCGGAGATCGTCCGCGCCGGTATCAGCTCCATCCACAAGGGGCAGATGGAGGCGGGCCGCAGCCTGGGTATGACCTCCGCCCAGACCATGCGCTATGTCATTCTGCCGCAGGCGTTCAAGCGGGTACTGCCACCGCTGGCGGGCCAGTTCATCAACCTGATCAAGGACTCCTCGCTGGTCTCGGTCATCTCCATCACCGATCTGACCAAGGCGGGGCGCGAGGTGGTGAGCTCCACCTTCAGCCCGTTCGAGGTATGGTTCACCGTGGCCCTGCTCTATCTGGTGCTCACCGGCACCCTCTCTTTTCTGGTACGCCGTCTCGAGGTGAAATATGCACGCAGCAACTGATCCCATCATCAAGGTGCAACAGGCGTCGAGAAGTGCAGCCATCACCGACACCCTCTTCGCCTTCCCGGTTCGTTTTCTGGAGGTGAAATATGCGCGCAGCAACTGATCCCATCATCAAAGCGACCGGCGTAGAGAAGTTCTACGGCTGCGAAGTGCACGCCCTGAAAAAGGTCAGCACCCAGGTGGCCGAAGGGGAAGTGGTGGTGATCGTCGGCCCCAGTGGCTCGGGCAAGTCCACCTTCCTGCGCACCCTCAACCAGCTGGAGACCATCAACGACGGCAACATAGTAGTCGACGGCATCTGCCTGACCGAGCCGGGCGATGTCAACAAGCTGCGGGAAGAGGTGGGCATGGTGTTTCAGTCCTTCAACCTCTTTCCCCACCTGACGGTGCTGGATAATATCTGCCTCGCCCCGCAGAAGGTGCGTGGCCTGTCGCGCCGTGAGGCCGAAGACAGAGCCAAGGCGCTGCTGCTGAAAGTGGGGCTGTCGGTGAAAGCGGCCAGCTATCCCTCCCAACTCTCCGGCGGTCAGCAACAGCGGGTGGCCATCGCCCGGGCGCTCGCCATGCAGCCACGCATCATGCTGTTTGACGAGCCCACCAGTGCGCTCGACCCCGAAATGGTGGGGGAAGTGCTGGATGTGATGAAGGGGCTGGCCCGCGAAGGAATGACCATGGTGGTGGTGACCCACGAGATGGGCTTTGCCCGCGAGGTAGCGGATCGGGTGCTCTTTATGGAGAGTGGCGAACTGCTGGTAGATGAAAAACCGGCCGACTTCTTCGACAATCCCCCCTCCCCACGCCTGCGCCAGTTCCTCAGTCAGGTGCTGTAGCCAACATGCTCTGCTGGATAAACGAAGAGGGACCGCAAGGTCCCTCTTCTTGTGTGTCACGCTGAGAAGGCTTAACCCAGCTGAACCCGAGTGCCCCTCTCATCGGCTCAGCGCGGGGACTTTCCCAGATAGCGCTCCACGATCACTTTCACCCCGTCACGTTTTTTGAGCTGATAGAGCTCCTTGTCAAACTGGTCGATAAAGGCCTGTTTGTAGGGGTACTCCCCCTTGCGGCTATAGCCGAGAAACCCCTGCTCCTTGCTGAGCACCGGCCCCTGTTTGAGCAGGGACATATCGGCCACCGCCAGCTGATCGGCCTTTATCATGTTGAGTAACTCATAGAGCAGGGAGAGGCGATCATTGATGGTGCAATCGACCCGGCCGCGGACAATCTTGAGCAGGTTCTCCCGATTGCTTTTCACCTCCTCCACGTCGATCTGCTTCTCTTTTACCGCCTGCCAGAAGGCATCGCCGCCGACGGCAAAACCGGCGTTCATGCCAAAACGCAAACCGTGATAGTCGAGCGGAAACCTAGCCTGCGGGGTATTGGCCGCCACACTGGCGCCGCACATCACCACCAGCTCTTCATCCAGCATCGGCTGGGAGTAGGGCCACATATAAGGGCGGGTATCGGGCATGTAGTAAGGTGGAAAAATAGCGAAGGCGGCCCCCTGCTCCACCATGCTCAGACCGCGCCGCCACGGCATGGGCTTGAGCACCACCTCATAGTCAGGCATGGCAGAGGTCACCTCACGGATGATGTCGGCATAGATCCCCCTGACCTCCTCCCCTTCCTGCCAGGAGTAGGGGGGATAGGCGGCATCAGCCAAGATCTCGACCCGGGTCTTGGCGTGCGCCATCATGCACAACCCCAGCAACAAGCAACACCAGACGCGCATAAGCCAGCACCTCCTGAAAAAGCCTGCATCAAGCATAGCCATCCACTGCGCCTTCCTCTGCTGCCGAGCCATATTTCATGCCATCTCTTCGTTGGCTGAAAAATGTTAATGAAATATTAAAACCATCCTTTATGCTGGAGAGCAATTGCTCTGAATGGATGGCCGCATATGGATGTGCAACTGCTTCTGCTCTACCTCTCACCGGTTTTTCTGGCCTTTATCGGCTGGGAGATGCTCTACCTGCGCAAACATGGCGCGGCCTTTCCCACCGCTACCTACCAGTGGCGGGATCTGTTCGCCAACGCCGCCCTGGCCCTGATGCATCAGGGGGGCGATGCGCTGGCGGCCATCGCCATTGCTTATCTGTATGACACCCTCTGGGGCTGGCGACTGTTCGATATCGAGCTGAATCTCTGGAGTGTGCTACTGCTGTTCCTGTTGCAGGATCTCTGTTACTGGCTGTTCCACTTCACCAGCCATCATGTGCGCTGGCTGTGGGCCTCCCACGTGGTGCACCACAGCTCGGAGCGGCTCAACCTCTCCACCGCCTTTCGCCAGAGCCTGATGTACCCCATCTCCGGCATGTGGCTGTTCTGGATCCCGATGATTGTCATCGGCTTCCCGCCCGAGGCGGTGGTCGCCACCGTGCTGCTGAGCCTGGGCTTCCAGTTTTTCGTCCACACCCAGGTGGTGGGCAAGCTCGGCTGGCTTGAGTGGATCTTCAACACCCCCTCCCACCACAGGGTGCACCACGCCAGCAACGCCAAATACATAGACCGCAACTTCGCCGGGGTGCTGATCATCTGGGATCGTCTGTTTGGCACCTTTGTGGAAGAAGACCCGGCCGAGCCGTGCCGCTTCGGCATCACCAAGCCTATCCACAGCTTCAACCCCCTCACTCTCACCTTCCATGAGTGGCGCGACATGCTGCGTGACGCCCGTGGCCTACCCTGGCGACAAAAGCTCGCAGTGCTGTTTGGCAAACCGGCCGGACCAGCCAGCCGCTGAGCCTTCGCATCGAATAGCAACTCCCGGATAGCAAGCCCCTGATAACCAGTCCCTGATAACAAGAGAGCGCCACTGTGGCGCTCTCTTTTATGCTCAGTCACCTCTTCGATATCAGAGATGGGCGAACGACCAGACGGCGGGGATCAGGCTCAGCAAGGTCACTCCGGCCAGCCATCGCTCGCGGCCGCTCAGGCGCAGATCCGCTCCTAGCTGACGGCGGCTGTAGAGAAACAGCAGCAGACCCGGCCCGTAGAGCAACAACGACAGCAGCAGATACTCCACCCCGGCGGCATAGAGCAGCCAGAAGCCGTAACCGCTCGACACCAGCGCCACCGCCCGCATCAGGCCCCGGCCTTGCACGCTCTCACCCATCCTGCTGAACGAGAGCTTGAGCAGAAACAAACCGATCAGCAGGTAAGGCACCAAAATCATCGAGGTCGATATAAGCAGCAGACTGGTGTAGCCCTTGCCGAGCAGCCATACCAGCAGCAGGCAAGTCTGCACCGTCAGGCTGGTGAGCCAGAGCGATGCGATAGGCGTCCCATTGCGGTTCTGGCGCCGGAAGATGGCGGGAAACGCACCGTGTCGGGCCGCGCTGAACGGTACCTCCGCCGAGAAGAGGGTCCAGCTCACGTAGGAGGCAAGCACCGAGACGATAAGGCCGACGCTGATGAGCAGCTTGCCCCAGGAGCCGGTCATCTGGGCCATCAGCCCTGCCATGGAGGGGTTGGGTAGCGCTGCCAGCTCGGGCCGACTCAATATTCCGAGCGCCAGCACCGAGATAAGCACATAGAGCAGCAGCGCCAGCACCACACCAAGCACAGTGGCGGTACCCACATCCCGCTTGTTTCTCGCCCTAGCCGACAGCACCGCAGCCCCCTCGATACCGGTGAAGACCCAGAGGGTGATGAGCATGGTGTTGCGCACCTGCTCGGAGACCGGTACCGCCAGGCTACTGCCCTGCTGATCCGCCGCGAAAGTGACCGGATCGAACCAGTAGCAGGCAAACAGGATAAACAGCAGCAGCGGCAGGCTCTTGGCCAGGGTCGCCACCAGATTGAATAGCGCCGCCTGCTGCACGCCGCGGGCCACCAGCAGGTGCACAGCCCAGAGGATGCAGGACTCGCCGACAAACGCTGCCAGCGTGTTTCCCTCACCAAACCAGACCTGCTCCGGGGTATCGACGAAGCTGCCCAGCGCCGCAAAGGCGATCACCAGATAACCCACCACGCCGATGGTGGCGCAGAGCCAGTACCCCCAGGCGGAGAAGAAGCCCACCAGATCGCCAAAACCGGCGCGGGCGTAGCTGTAGATGCCGCCGTCGAGATCGGGCCTTAACCGCGACAGATAGAGAAAACTCATGGCGAGCGCCAGGATGCCCACACCCGTCACGCCCCAGCCGATCAGCACGGCGCGGGCGCCAGCCACCTCGGCCATGTTCTGGGGCAGGCTAAAAATCCCCGCCCCCACCATGGAGCTGAACACCAGCGCGGTGAGAGACCAGAGCCCAATCTTGTTCTCTTTCATGGGGACTCCTTAGCGCAGCCGGCTGCTCAGCGCCTGAATATGCTCGGGGCCGATACCGCAGCAACCGCCGATCAAATTCACCCCGGCCGCACGCCAGCGCTCGGCCCAGCCGAGATAATCCAGCGGCCCCAGATCGGCGCGGATCTCGTCCAGCCCGTCGTTGGCGGTGGCCTCCTTGGGTTGCGGCGGGAAGGCGTTGGCATAGGCACCGAGGCGAATGTCAGCGCGGCCCAGCGCCTGCAATCGGGCGCGAGCAACCTCGAGGGCCCCCTCGATCACCTCGGGCTGACAGCAATTGAACAGGATGGCATCGACTCCGGCCGCCACCAGTGCGGTAACCGCATCAGCCACCCGCTCGCCGGAACGCAGTCGCGGCTCGTTGCCCGGCGCCTCATCTTCCAGCGTGAAGGAGGCCCAGAACGGCTTGCCATCGTCAGGCAGCAGCGCTTTCAGGGCCAGTGGCTCGGCAATCAGGCTCATGGTCTCGGCCAACCAGATATCCACATAAGGGGATAGCGCGCGGATAAGCGGCGTCGCCAGCTCGCTCACCTTGTCCGCCTTGAACAGGTCGGCACGGTAGGAGCCAAACAGCGGCGGCAGAGAGCCCGCCACCTGCACGGCACCCTTCTGCGCGTCAGCCACCTCACGGGCCAGTTGTCCGGCCAGCGCTGCCAGCCCCTCCCCGTCGGCAAAGAAACGCTCATCGCCGATATGAAACGGCACCAGCGCATAGCTATTGGTAGTAATGACCCGGGCTCCGCTCGCCACATAGGCCTGATGCACGTCGCGCACCGTCTCTGGCGCCTCCATCAGGGCCAGCGCCGACCACTCCGGCTGACGAAACGGTGCACCCCGCCGTGCCAGCTCGCGCCCCATACCCCCATCCAGCACCCACAATTCCCTGGTTTCCATCTGTCGTGTCTCTTAGTTATGTGCGTTGTTTATTTGCGTATTTATCTGTTTGTTTTGTTGATCTGCGGTTTCGCATCGAATCGCTGCAGATCGTCCCGCTTCATCCTGGGAAGCCCTTTTATTATGCAGCCATCTAAACATATAGATGTTTAGATGGCCAAAGTAAGATAAAACAAAGTGCCACGGGCGGCAATCAGTATCAGCAGAAATCAGCGTGCAAACGGCGAGGCAAACGCAGAAATGCAAGAGGCCACCCAAAGGTGGCCTCATCACTATCTTGATCCGCTGGCGACTTAACGCCCGGCCAGCACTCGCTTAATCTGTTTGACCCAGTCGGAGACCCGACCCTGCTGCGGCAAACCGCGCCAGATCTGCTCCCACTGGGCAGGGCTGAGCGGACGACCGAGGCGACGCTGTACGCCTGCATATAGGTAGTCATGGGCCGTGGTGGCCGCATGCTCGGAGGTGAGGAATTTGGAGACCGGATCGGTCAACCGCACATCCCGCATGCCGAGCAGCGGATAGTCGTTGTGCACCGCCGCCAGCATGGTCTCGCGCATAGCCGACTCGATGTAGCCACGGGCAAACAGGGCGGTCACCGACTCCAGCGACCCCTGATCCGGGCCATGGTACTGCTCATCAAAGACCGGGCTCGGCTCGGCCATGCCGCTTTGCACCACCGCATCGGGATCCGGCTGCGGCACGACCACCGCGGGCTTGGGGGCAACCGGCTTGGCTGCCACTGTGGCTTTGCGCGGCGCGCTCTGGCTACAGGCACCCAGTGCCAGGGCGAGCGCGACACAGGCCAGCGCACGGGAATGAGACTGCATCTTCATGACTTTTATGTCGCTCCTTTTACGATTCCTGAGCTGGCTTCTCGGCCACCACCGGCTCGACCCGGGTAACCAGCAGCTGATCGATCTTGTAACTGTCGATATCCACCACTTCGAACTTGTAACCGGCATATTTGACCGAGTCAGTGCGCTTGGGGATCTTGCGCAGCATATACATGATGAAACCGGCGATGGTCTCGTAGTTCTGATCGTCCGGAAACTCTTCTATATCGAAGGCGCGCATCACGTCTGAGATCGGGGTCACCCCGTCCACCAGCCAGGAGTTCTCGTCCCGCTGGACGATCTGCTCTTCCACCACGTGGGTCGCCCACTCGCCCATGACGGTGCTCATCAGGTCGTTCATGGTGACGATCCCAACCACCAGCGCGTACTCGTTCATCACCACGGCAAAGTCGCCACGATGATTTTTGAAGTACTCCATCGCCTCATAGAGGTTCAGGGTATCGGGAATGATGATGACGTTTTGTACCAGCGAGCCGCTGTTGAGATCGATGCTCTGGCCGCTGATGACGCGGATCAGCAGCTCCTTGGCATCGACAAAGCCCTTGATGCTGTCGAGGTTGTGGTCACAGACCAGAAACTTGTTGTGGGGGTGTTCGGCGATCTTCGCCTTGATGTCCTCTTCATCCTCTTGCAGGGTGAAGTAGATGAGGCTCTCGCGAGCCGTCATGGCGGAGGTGACGCAGAGTGACTGCAGTTCGAACACGTTCTCGATGAGTTGATGCTCCTCGCGCTGGATAACTCCAGCCTCGGCACCGGCATCCATTACCGCATAGATATCATCGGAGGTGATCTCGTCGTTGCGCTCTGTAGAAATGCGCATCAGGCGAAACAGGGTATTGGCCAGACCATTGAAAATCCATACCAGCGGCATCAGCAGGGTGACGAAGAAGAGCATGGGGCGCACCACCACCACGGCAATCTGCTCGGGCATGATCATGGCCAGACGCTTGGGCATCAGATCGGCGATCAGGATAAACATACCGGTGACGAACACGAAGGACGCACCAGAGCTGATCTCGCCAAGCCAGGGTCCCTGGTAGAACTGGGAGACAATCCCCTTGATGGCGGGGTTGAGGGCAGACTCACCCAGGATACCACCCAGAATGGCGACGGTATTGAGGCCAATCTGCACCACGGTGAAAAAGTTGCCCGGCTGGGCCTGCAGGGCCAGCACCTTTTCGGCCTGGCGATTACCTTCATCCGCCATCACCTGCAATTTGATTTTGCGAGACGCGGCGAGAGAGATCTCGGAGAGGGAGAAGAACACACTGCCGCCAACCAGCAGCATTAAAAAGAACAAACTATCGGCAAAACTCATGATTAACCTATTGCTACACCCGCCTTAGCACAAGACGGCAAACTGGGCCCGGGAGACCGGACCGTGAGCCCATCCGGGACTCACACAGGGGGAGTATTCTATCAGAAAACAGCCAGTTGGGGGCTTTATCTTACTCCGACCAGTTATGCAACAAAAAAGGCGCTTCACGCGCCTTTTTATTCACTTCCGGTTAGCCCTTGCCCAGCAAGGTGCCCAGATCGTCCGCCTTGGTGTGGCGTACATCCTTGCCTTTCACGTAGTAGACGATGTACTCGCAGATGTGCTGGCAGCGATCGCCGACCCGCTCGATGGCACGCGCCGCCCACAGGACGTTGAGCACCTGGGGGATGGTGCGGGGATCTTCCATCATATAGGTCATCAGCTCGCGGATGATGGACTCGTACTCGCGGTCTACCTTGTCATCTTCCTTGTAGACCGCCAGCGCCGCATCCAGATCCATGCGGGCGAAAGCGTCGAGCACATCGTGCAGCATCTTGATGGTACGACGGCCCATGTTCTCCAGCGACACCAGCGGCGGCTGCGGCTTGTTGGCGTTGTCGGTCAGCATGCGGGCGATCTTGTCGGCCACGTCGCCAATGCGCTCCAGATCGGTGATGGTCTTGATGATGGCCATCACCAGTCGCAGGTCGGAGGCTGTCGGCTGACGCTTGGCGATGATGCGGGTGCACTCCTCGTCGATCGCCACTTCCATCGCGTTGACCTTGTGGTCGTTGGCCACGATCTTGCGCGCCGCATCGAGATCCTGATCGTGGATCGCCGCAATGGCGTCGGTGAGCTGCTGCTCTACCAGACCGCCCATCACCAGCACCTGGTTGCGCACGCTCTCTAGCTCGGCATTGAATTGACCGGAGATGTGTTTATTGAGGTTCATATTGTCCATACAAATAATCCTTGATTGCTCCGATTATGCCTTAGCCGTTGAACCGACTGCCAATCTGTTTGCTGAGATTCATCCTCTCCTCTCCTTAGCCGTAACGACCGGTAATGTAATCTTCGGTCTTTTTCTTGGCCGGGGTGGTGAAAATGGTGTTGGTATCCGAGTACTCGATAAGCTCGCCCATATACATGAAGGCGGTCTGATCCGACACGCGCGCAGCCTGTTGCATGTTGTGGGTCACGATCACCACGGTGAACTGGCTCTTGAGCTCGTTGATCAGCTCCTCGATGGTGAGGGTGGAGATGGGGTCGAGCGCCGAGGTCGGTTCATCGAGCAGCAACACTTCCGGCTCGATGGCAATGGCACGGGCAATCACCAGACGCTGCTGCTGACCACCGGAGAGACCGAAGGCGTTGTCGTGCAGACGATCCTTCACCTCGTCCCACAGGGCCGCACCGCGCAGGGAGCGCTCGGCAGCTTCATCCAGAGTGCGACGATCGTTGATCCCCTGCAGGCGCAGACCATAGACCACGTTCTCGTAGATGGACTTGGGGAACGGGTTCGGGCGCTGGAACACCATGCCCACCTGACGGCGCAGGGCGGAAACATCAACGCTCTTGTCATAGATGTTGTGGCCGTGCAGTTGGATTTCCCCCTCGATGCGGCAGATCTCCACCAGATCGTTCATCCGGTTGATGCAGCGCAGCAGGGTCGATTTGCCACAGCCTGACGGGCCGATGAAGGCGGTTACCTGCCCTTTGGGGATCTTCATGTTGACGTTGAACAGCGCCTGCTTGCTGCCGTAGTACAGGTTGAGATCCTTCACCTCCAGCGCGGTCTGCTCCGGGGTCAGGTTGAGCAGGTCCAGCGCGGTGTGCTGGGTAGACGTGGTCGTTACGTTGATCATCTGTTACCTCAAAATCTATCTGGAGTGGCCGGACTGCTGCCGGCGCCCCCCACGTATTGGTGCAGAGAGATGGCGGCTCGCGCTCGGCCGCCCCTCTGTTATCTCACTCTTGTATCACTCATGCGGCGCCGGATTAATGCTCCAGCGACCGGAATTTCTCGCGCAAGTGGTTACGAATACCGATAGCGGTCAGGTTCAGACCCACGATCACCGTCACCAGCAGGAAGGAGGTGGCGTAGACCAGCGGGCGGGCCGCCTCGACGTTGGGGCTCTGGAAGCCGACGTCATAGATGTGGAAGCCCAGGTGCATGAACTTGCGCTCCACATGCAGATACGGGAAGTTGCCATCCATCGGCAGAGTCGGTGCCAGTTTCACCACCCCCACCAGCATCAGCGGCGCCACTTCACCGGCTGCACGGGCGATCGCCAGAATAAGGCCGGTCATGATGGCCGGGCTCGCCATCGGCAGCACGATGCGCCACAGGGTCTCGGCCTGGGTGGCGCCCAGTGCCAACGAGCCCTGACGGATGGTGCTCGGGATCCGCGCCAGCCCCTCTTCGGTGGAGACGATCACCACCGGCAGGGTCAGGATGGCCAGGGTCAGCGCCGACCAGATCACGCCAGGTGAACCAAAGGTCGGGCTCGGCAGCGCTTCCGGGTAGAACAGCTGATCCAGCGAGCCACCGAGCGTGTAGACGAAGAAGCCCAGACCAAACACGCCGTAGACGATGGAGGGCACGCCCGCCAGATTGATCACCGCGATGCGGATGATCTTGGTCAGGCTGTTCTTGCCTGCGTACTCGTGCAGGTAGACCGCCGCCACCACGCCGAGCGGGGTCACGATGATCGCCATCAGGAACACCATGAAGACGGTGCCGAAGATGGCCGGGAAGACGCCGCCCTCGGTGTTCGCCTCACGGGGATCGTCGGATACAAACTTGCCGATCTGGTGGAACCAGTGACCCACCTTGGCCAGCAGGCTCATGTCGTTGGGCCATACCACATCCAGTACCCTGGACATGGGCATGGTCACCAGCTCGCCACGCATATCCTTGACGGTGATGCTGTCCCGGTCAGCCTGACTGCGCAGTGAGAAGAGCTCTTTTTCCAGCACCTGATAACGATCGTTAAGGGCCTGACGTTCACGCTCCAGCTGAGCTTTCAGCTGATCGGTCAGCTTCTCTTCCAGCTCGGCCTTGCGCTCTTTCAGGCGCAGCCGCTCCAGCTGATAGTTGATGCTGCCGATGTCCCCTTTTTGCAGATCGTTGGCCTGTTCGGAGAGGGCATTGGCTCTCGCCAGCACCCGCTGCAGGGCAGGATGCAGATCCGAAGTCAGCTCGCGGCCATCCTCTTTTACCCCGACGATATAACCGTAGAAGTTACCGTTGGTGGCACGCTCAACCATGGCCAGCTCGGCTGGCTGGCTCTGGGACTTGATGTCCGTCTCCAATACCCAGCGAAAATCGAGGTCGACGAACTCACGGTTGCCGGTCTTGACCAGATAGCGGGTCAGCAGCTCGCGCTCTTCCCCCTCCAGCGGCAGACCTGCGGCGCGCAGTCGCTCCACCGGCACCAGCTCGCGATCGTTGATCTCGCCGATCAGCACGCTCTTGTTGCCGCTGGCGTCCTCCAGCTGCCACTCATAGATGGGGTGCGGCCAGAAGTAGACCAGACCACGCCATCCGATCAGCAGCAGCAGACCCAGTACCGCCACCAGACTCAGGCTGACGGCTCCGCCGGTCATCCAGATCCAGGGGGCCCCTGATTTAAACCACTTACCCATTGTCGATTCCTTGTCCATTACAGAGCCGCCCCTTACATCGAGCTGTATTTTTCACGCAACCGCTGACGGACAAACTCGGCCAGGGTGTTGAACATAAAGGTGAACACAAACAGGACGAAGGCCGCGAGGAACAATACCCGATAGTGGGAGCTGCCCACTTCCGACTCCGGCATCTCCACCGCAATGTTGGCGGCCAGAGTACGCAGCCCCTGGAACATGGAGAAGTCCATGATGGGGGTGTTGCCGGTAGCCATCAGTACGATCATGGTTTCGCCCACGGCACGGCCAAGGCCCATCATCACCGCCGAGAAGATGCCCGGGCTGGCAGTGAGGATCACCACTCGGCTCAGGGTCTGCCACGGGGTAGCCCCCAACGCCAGCGAGCCCTGGGTCAGGTGCTTGGGCACCGAGAAGACCGCATCTTCGGCGATGGAGAAGATGGTGGGGATGACCGCAAAGCCCATGGCGATACCGACCACCAGCGAATTGCGCTGGTCAAACTTGATACCCATTTCGTGGGTCAGCCAGATGCGCGAATCACCGTGCATAAAGGCATTCTCGATGAGCGGGCTCAGGGCGAAGGCCCCCCAGCCAATCAGCAGCAGCACTGGAATAAGCAGGATGGCGTGCCATCCCTCCGGCAGCCAGGACTTGCCACGCTCCGGCAGGTAGTTCCAGACCAGTGCGGTCAACAGCATCCCCATCGGCAGCAGGATCAACAGCAGGATCACCCCGGGCAGCGCCCCCTCTATGATGGGCGCCAGCCACAGACCCGCCAGGAAGCCCAGGATAACGGTCGGCAACGCCGCCATGATCTCCACCGTCGGTTTGACGTATTTGCGCAGCCCCGCCGACATGAAGTAGGCGGTATAGATAGCACCGGCGACACCGAGCGGCACCGCAAACACCATGGCGTAGAAAGAGGCTTTCAGCGTACCGAATACCAGTGGCACCAGGCTCAGCTTGGCTTCAAAGTCGTTGCTGGCGGAGGTGGATTGCCACACATACTGGGGCTCCGGATACCCTTCATACCATACCTTTTGCCACAGGGCCGACCAGGTCACCTCGGGGTGATCGTTCTCCACCGAGAAAAGCTTGAAGGTCTCCCCTTGCTGCATCAGCAACAGGTTGTGACGGGGGGAGATGGCCAGAGCAGAGAGTTCACCCCCTTCCACCGTCTCGGTCAGCAGCTTGGTCTCGCCAGTGGCGTGGAAGAAGCTGATGATGCCGTCCTTGTCGGCACTGATGAAGGCTTTGCGATAGTGCTCGGGGGTCAGAAGATCCACCGCGCCATCGCCCTTGAAGTCACGGATCTGAGTGAACTGGCGTTTGCCATCTTTTGCCACTTCAAACCACTGGGAGATGATGCCGTTGTCGTTGCCCACCAGCAGGGAGGAGGCACCGGAGAGCAGCTCGACCCGGGTCACGTTGGCATCTGGCGCATTGATCTCCAGCACGTTGCGCACGGATATATTGCTCAGGTCATGAATGTCATAGACAGAGAGACGATTGCCTTCCCGCACAAAGAGGATCCGCAGATTGGGGGTCAAAAGCATCTGATCCACATGGCGCGGCAGGGACGGAATGGTGTAGTTCTCACTGCTCCACTCAATCTCGCCGGAGAGGAAGTTCTCCTCACCGCTCATCACCATCAGTACGCCACGACCATCTTCGGTCACGGCGGCGGTCGCCATCTTGTCCTTGGTGGCCTCAAACACCATGGCACTGAGCGCTTTGCCCTGCGGATCGACCACTACCGGCTCCTCGCCAAAGGGATATTGCAGACTGGGTTCGATCACCCGCACATCGTTGGGATAGGAGACCTTGAACGCAGGCTGGACGACCTGCGCCTTGCCATCGGCGAAACCGTAGGCGATCAGCTTCTGACCAGGGGACGGTGGCGCCACCGCAGTGACATCACCGGTGACCTCAGCATGACCAAGGGATTGCCCGACCTTGATCTTGTCATCTCCCTGCACCGCGAAGAAGTTGACCAGTCCTTTATCGCTGAAGCGATAGCCGATCTCGTTCTGCTCTTCCACGCCGAGCCAGGCGGTCTTCCCTGCTGCAGGCAGAGTAAATGAGGCAGTTGGCTCCATGGAGGCGCCATTGAAGATGGGTTTCACCACATAGAGCAGATAAAAGAAGATAAGCAGCAGCGCCACCAGTACCAGGGCTCCGCCTGTGGTGACGCCATATTTGGCCAATTTATCCTTGATCCGGCGTTTTCTACTGCCCGCCATGACCAGGTTTAACGATTCCGATGACATGCAAGACCTCAATGTAAGCTAGGCTTGGCGGCATTATATGGCGGTTGCATGACAGTTTTGTTACATCGAGAGCGCTTTAACCGAGGTTGCTAGTGGAAAAATGGGCGGGGGTCCTTTCGAGGGAAAGTGAACACAATATATTGTTTATAAAGAGATATTTGTGAGAATAATCAGCAAGGGCAGCCTGTGCTGCCCCCAAATGATTCAGGAAAGGGCATCGTTTGATTGTTGCAGCGCCAGTTTGGCCGCCTTTTTCTCGGCGCGGCGACGCTTGAAGAAGGCCGACAACTGGGCCGAGCAGGCATCGGCCAGCACACCGCCGGTCAGCTCGACACTGTGGTTGTGGCGCGGGTCCTGCAAGATCTCGAACACAGACCCCGCAGCACCGGTCTTGAGATCACGTGCGCCGTAAACCACCCGCTTGACCCGGCTATGGATCAGCGCACCGGCACACATGCAGCAGGGTTCCAGCGTCACATAAAGTGTGGTGTCGAGCAGGCGGTAGTTCGCCAGCTGCTGGCCCGCCGCCCGAATTGCCATCACCTCGGCATGGGCACAGGCATCGTGTTCGCTGATGGAGCGGTTCCACCCCTCTCCCACCACCTGACCATCCAGCACCAGTACGGCACCGACCGGGATCTCGCCAATCCCTTCGGCCCGAGCGGCCAATGCCATGGCATGGCGCATCCACTGTTCGTCCTGCTCGATCTGACTCTGTGCCTGACTCGGTATTTCTGGGACCTCTGATGGTTTCACGCCCATCCCCTCTTTATATTGTTCAATTGTGCCGTTTGCATTCCCGCGACCCACACCTGTCAGATAATTCCATAGATAGCAGGCATGATTAGCATCGCTGACAGGGCGGCGATTATGCCAAATCTGCACGTCAGACCCAAGCCGCATCCCGACTGAGCAATAAAGAAGCAATCGGCATCTCTATGATAAAAAAGGAGTTGCACCCGTTTGGCCATGCTATTAGACTTCCTCCCCGTCAGCCGAGTCTGACTCCGTCGGTGTGTAGCGCAGCCAGGTAGCGCATCTGCATGGGGTGTAGAGGGTCGGAGGTTCGAATCCTCTCACACCGACCATTTTCCCCGAGAATAGCCCAGTCAAACGACTGGGCTATTTTTTTGCCTCCGATTTATCTTCCTGACGATGCCTACCTATCAAGCACAAAAAACACTCAGAACCACTTGAATCTTTTTGCCGAACTCATTAAGATGCGCAACTTTCCGCCGGTAGACAACACAGGGAGGTGGAAACACGAGTGAAGGGATCACTGTCCGGCTTGCGTGCAACACAGGACCAGGCATGAACCAGAACACCGATTTCGCACCCGCCATTACGCTTTATTCCGTTCCTCACGACACCCCTTGCCACACCGAAAGCGAAAATGAACAGGTCATCCAGCTGGATGTGATCGATCTGGCCGAACCGGATGATGACTATTGAGCACGGTCAGATGGCTGTTCAATCACCGGCACATCGCCTGTTCAACGCTCTCCGTTTCAGGCCCTTGGCGAGAAATCTGCAAAAAACGACAAACTGCTAATTCTATCAAGGATGGCAGTATTATTGACTGATGTGTCTCCCCCTTCTCTCTCCGGCATTGCCCCCGACAACTGATACAAACCTACGTTATTGCGCTTCACTTTCCATCGCTGCAACCGCTGGTGCCAACAGAGCCTGCATCACCACACCAAGTTTAAAACGAACGTTCACCAATCAGGTCTAGCATTAGCAAAACATTCATTGCCACATTCAAACGCGCTTTATACGGCTGTTTTGGCAAAGCCTGGAGTTAGGTCGGGATTTGTTTTTGCATTTGTAATTTTATTACGTAATAAGTTACAAAATGAGGGTCAGGGTAACGGCCCAAATTAGCCGTTGTCCGAAGGGAAAAAGCAGGAGCATAACCATCTGTGTAGAGCTTTTACACCAACCCAATAAAACAATAAAAAACATCAACTTAACCATATCCAAAAAACAGGTGTTTAAAAAAAACTGTTGACGCACTCAACAATATTTCGCACCTTATCAATCGTGTTACCCCGTTGTTGCGGGAACGTTTCAGGAACAGGGATTCGACTTTAGTCGTAGTTAGTAAGTTCAAAATGTAATTCTCAAAGGAGTGAAACTTATGTCGGCACCGGCTCAGACCCACTGCAGCGCCCGCCTTCGCATCCAGGGCGAGATGCTGCCCGAATACGCGCAAATTCTGACGCCGGACGCGGTGGCTCTGGTCTCCGAACTGGTGGAACGTTTTGCTCCCCAAAGAGGGGAATTGCTGAAACAACGTGTGGCACGCCAGGCCCGTATCGATGGCGGCGAGCTGCCGGACTTCCTGCCGGAAACCGCCCACATCCGTGAAGGTGACTGGACCATTCGCGGCATTCCTGCCGACCTGCAAGACCGCCGTGTGGAGATCACCGGCCCGGTCGAGCGCAAGATGGTGATCAACGCCCTCAACGCCAACGTCAAGGTGTTCATGGCGGATTTCGAGGATTCACTAGCTCCCGCCTGGAATAAGGTGATCGAGGGCCAAATCAACCTGCGCGATGCGGTCAACGGCACCATCTCTTACACCAGTCCGGAAGGAAAGGCTTATACCCTGAACGCCGATCCGGCCGTCCTCATCTGCCGGGTTCGCGGTCTGCACCTGCCAGAAAAACATGTCACCTTCGATGGCGAGCCCATTCCCGGCGGCCTGTTCGATTTTGCTCTCTACTTCCTGCACAACTATCAGGCGTTGTTGGCCAAAGGCTCCGGCCCCTACTTCTACGTACCCAAGCTGCAGAGCCATCTGGAAGGGCGCTGGTGGAGCGAGGTGTTCGCCTGGACCGAGGACAAGTTCGGTCTGCCACGTGGCACCATCAAGGCCACCGTGCTGATTGAAACCCTGCCAGCCGTATTCGAGATGGATGAGCTGCTCTATCAGATGAAGGATCACATCGTTGCGCTGAACTGCGGCCGCTGGGACTACATCTTCAGCTATATCAAAACCTTGAAGAACCATCCGGATCGGGTACTGCCTGATCGTCAGGTGGTGACCATGGACAAGCCGTTCCTCTCCGCCTACTCGCGGCTGCTGATCAAGACCTGTCACAAGCGCGGTGCGCTGGCGATGGGCGGTATGGCAGCCTTTATTCCGGCCAAGGACGCGACCGTCAACGAGCAGGTCTTCGCCAAGGTCAAGGCCGACAAGGAGCGCGAAGCCAACAACGGCCACGACGGTACCTGGGTCGCCCACCCTGGCCTCGCTGATATCGCCATGGCGGTGTTCAACGCCACCATTAAGGCTGGCGCCAAGAACCAGATCGGCGTACTGCGCGAGCAGGATGCCCCCATCACTGCCGCCGACCTGCTGGCCCCCTGTGAGGGCAAACGGACCGAGGCGGGGATGCGCACCAATATCCGGGTTGCCCTGCAATATCTGGAGGCCTGGATCAACGGCAACGGCTGCGTGCCCATCTACGGTCTGATGGAAGATGCCGCCACTGCCGAGATCTCCCGCACCTCCATCTGGCAGTGGATCCGCCACGGCAAGAGCCTCGCCAACGGCAAGGTGGTGACCAAGGCGCTGTTCCGCCAGATGCTGGCCGAGGAGCAGGAGGTGGTCAAAGCCGAGGTGGGTGCCGAGCGCTGGCAGGCGGGGCGCTTTGCCGAGGCGAGCGAGCTGATGGAAGAGATCACCTGCGCCGATACCCTGATCGATTTTCTGACGCTGCCCGGTTACGAGCGGCTCTGAACTCCGGGCCCCGGGCGGGGCTCGCCAATAACAAGTCAATGGAAACGTGAAATCAATGAAAGAGGGAACTGATATGGCACTGACCCGTGAGCAACAGATCCAGGCTATCGAGAAAGACTGGGCGGAAAACCCCCGCTGGAAAGGGATCAAGCGCGGCTACAGCGCCGAAGATGTGGTGAATCTGCGCGGCAGCTTGCAGCCGGTGCACACCCTGGCCCAGCGTGGTGCCGACAAGCTGTGGGGTCTGATCCACGGCGACGCCAAGAAAGGTTATGTCAACTGCCTCGGTGCCCTGACCGGTGGTCAGGCAGTACAGCAAGCCAAGGCGGGGATCGAGGCGATCTACCTCTCCGGCTGGCAGGTGGCGGCGGACAACAACTTGTCCTCCACCATGTATCCGGATCAGTCCCTCTACCCGGCCAACTCGGTACCGTCCGTGGTGGAGCGCATCAACAACTCCTTCGCCCGCGCCGACCAGATCCAGTGGGCCAACAAGGTTGGGCCGCAGGATGAGGGCTTTATCGACTACTTCCTGCCGATCGTGGCCGATGCGGAAGCCGGTTTCGGTGGCGTGCTTAACGCCTTCGAACTGATGAAGGGGATGATTGAAGCCGGCGCCGCTGGCGTGCACTTCGAAGATCAGCTGGCATCGGTGAAAAAATGCGGCCATATGGGCGGCAAGGTGCTGGTACCGACTCAGGAAGCGGTGCAGAAGCTGGTTGCAGCCCGTCTGGCAGCCGATGTGTGCGGCACCACCACCCTGGTGATCGCCCGTACCGACGCCAATGCCGCTGACCTGTTGACCACCGACGCCGACCCATACGATGCAGACTTCCTGACTGGCGAGCGCACTGCCGAAGGGTTCTACAAGGTGCGTGCCGGTATCGATCAGGCCATCGCTCGCGGTCTGGCTTACGCCCCCTACGCCGACATGGTGTGGTGTGAAACCGCCAAGCCGGATCTGGACGAAGCGCGTAAATTTGCCGAAGCAATCAAGGCCAAGTTCCCGGACCGCATCCTGGCCTACAACTGCTCCCCGAGCTTCAACTGGAAGAAGAATCTGGACGATGCCACCATCGCCCGCTTCCAGCAGGAGCTCTCCGACATGGGCTACAAGTACCAGTTCATCACCCTCGCGGGTATCCACAACATGTGGTTCCACATGTACGAGCTGGCCTACCAGTACGCCCGTGGCGAAGGGATGAAGCACTACGTCGAGATGGTGCAGGAGCCGGAATTTGCCGCCGCCAGCCGTGGCTACACCTTCGTGGCACACCAGCAGGAGGTTGGTACCGGTTACTTCGACAAGGTGACCACCGTCATTCAGGGTGGCCAATCCTCGGTGACCGCACTGACCGGCTCCACCGAAGAAGATCAGTTCCACTAATAAGAGAGCTGCCTTGAAATAGCAAAACCCCGGCCTGATGCCGGGGTTTCTTTTTATCTGCCATTCAAACGAAAGTCAGGCCACAACCGCACACCGCAGAGAGGATCAGAGCTCGAGGATCTCTTTGACAAAGGGAATGGTCAGCTTGCGCTTGGCGCGAAATGAGGCGTTGTCGAGCTGATTGAGGGTGGTGAGCAGGGTGCGCATATCGCGGGAGAGTCGGTTGAGCAGGAAGCGGCCCACATCGATGGGCAATTTGAAGCCCCGCAGCTCGGCACGCAGCTGCAGGGCACTGAGCTTGCCTTCATCATCCAGCTCTTCGAGATGGAAACTCACCCCCCAATCCAAGCGCGAGGCGAGATCCGGCAGTTGCAGCCCCAGTTTGCGCGGTGCGCTGCAACCTGTGACAACCAACGTCCCCTCGCCCTTCTCCTGCCAGCGATTGTAGAAGTCGAACAGCGCCCGCTCCCACACGGCATTGCCGGCGATCGCCTCGAGACTGTCGAGACAGACCAGCGGCAGGCTTTCGAGGGCATCGAGCATGCTGGGATCGAGCTGTTCAAATTGATCGAGGGAGAGATAGGCCGCCGCCGCATCGCGGGCGTTGACCTCGGCACAGGTGGCGTGGAGCAGATGAGAGCGTCCGGATCCCTTGGCTCCCCAGAAATAGAGGAAAGGTGATCCCTGACCGATGGCCGCGTTTTTGAGGGCGGTGATCAGATGAGCATTGTTGCCGGGATAAAAACTGACGAAGGTTTCATCATCCGGTAGTTGTACGGCTAAAGACAGTTGGGCCGGTTGCTTCACTCGTTGGGCTTTGACTGTGACATTTGTGGCTAAGTGTACCATCGCAATGGCAGATAGAGAACCGCCCGGACAAGCCGGGCGGTAGACAAAAGCCTTATAACATCAGGGCTGCGACCATTGGTAACGCAAACCGCTGCCATTATCGTCAACCTTGCGCAAACGACTCTCAAGCTGCAGCGCCCGTACCAGCTCGGCCTGCTCCCCTTGCAGGGTGAAGTTGAAGGTGACCTGGTCCCCCTCCAGCTTGCCGATCGCCACCTTGCTGACGTTGGCCATCCCCTGCAGCATCTTCTGCACGGCGATCATGCTGTCCACTTCGGAGAGGCCATCTACCACCAGGGTCTGGCTGGTTGCCGGACCAGAAATGCGGGCACCGTAGTTTTTCACCAGCCAGGCCGCCAGGGTATCGGCAAACCCTTGCGCCACTTCGGCCTGAGTGCCGGTGCTATTGCCACGGGTCAGCTCGGTCACTTCACCGGCCGCTTTGGGGCCGTAGAGTCCCCAATCGATGCTCCACTTGTCACCTTCCGGTGTCAGCTTGCCCAACACCACCATCTCGGCGCCATAGCGCTGGCTTGCCTGCAAAATCGGGTCGGCAAAGCGGCCCCAGACATCGGTGGCACTGACCGCCATGTTGTCATCGAGATCCATCAGCGGAATGCTGATGGGTAGCCCCAGCGTCTGGGCCTGCTCGCGCAAGGCTTGCGCCCAACCATCGCTGGATTGATCCGCCAGCAGACGGCGCTCCCCCTGATCCACCACCAGCCAGATGGCCATTTGGGGACGAGCCGGGCCAAGCAGGGCAAACTGGCTCTCGGAGACCAGGCTGTTGACCTTGTCACTCTTGAACTCGGCTTTCAGATACTTGACGGAGTCCTGATCCTGATAGCCATAGCTTTTGACATAGTCGCCCGGGGCCGCCAGCGCCTTGACCACCACCGGCTGGGTGAGGATGTCGCGCTTGCCGGTGACCTTGATCAGCACCTGACCCAGTGCCTGCCCTTGAGCGGCCACCATGTCGCCACTGGTCGGGGCCTTGCCCTGATAGAGGTCGGTCACCTGAGCGGCCGAGGCCATGAATGACAAGCCGCAGCAGAGGGCGGTCACAACACGTTTGAACATGAACAGAGTCTCGAAATGGGAGAGTGTGCTTATGGTAGCGGCAAGGCGCATCCTGCGGCAAGGCTGGCACAAGCGGCCACAAACAGCAGAGCCGGCGATGCGCCGGCTCCGATCACCCCTTCCACATGGGAAGAAGGTCAAGGCATAAACTTATTTGGTACCGAAGATCTTGTCGCCTGCATCGCCCAGACCCGGCACGATGTAGCCTTTCTCGTTCAGCCCCTGGTCGACAGAAGCGCAGTAGAGCTCTACGTCGGGGTGAGCGGCTTCCAGCGCCTTGATCCCTTCCGGCGCGGCAACCAGTACCAGCACCTTGATGGATTGGCAGCCTTTCTTCTTCAGCAGATCGATGGTAGCGATCATGGAACCACCGGTGGCCAGCATCGGATCGATGACCAGCGCCAGACGCTCTTCGATGTTGCTGACGATCTTCTCGAAATAGGGAACCGGTTGCAGGGTCTCTTCATCGCGGTAGATACCGACCACGCTGACGCGGGCGCTCGGCATGTGCTCCAGCACGCCATCCATCATGCCAAGGCCGGCACGCAGGATAGGTACGACGGTTACCTTCTTGCCTTTGATCTGGTCAACTTCTACTGGCCCATTCCAGCCATCGATGATAACCTTCTCGGTTTCGAAGTCAGAGGTCGCTTCATAGGTCAACAAACTGCCCACTTCTTTGGCCAGTTCACGGAAACGCTTGGTGCTGATATCGCCTTCACGCATCAGACCGATCTTGTGTTTGACCAGGGGGTGTTTGACTTCAACGACTTTCATTATTATCTCCTCTAACCTGCCGCAAAAAAATCGCGGAATCATACAACAAAAGCCACCGCTTGTAGAGCATTTCCGCGCAAAAACGCGCAAACGATTTCCTTTCTGGTTTTTCACCGCCACTGTTAGAATACGCCCCGAATTTTACCCTCCACTTCTTTACATGACGGGGAATACTCGTGACTGACAAAACCTCACTGAGCTACAAGGATGCTGGCGTAGATATCGATGCCGGCAATGCACTGGTTGAACGTATCAAGGGCGTGTCAAAGCGCACTCGTCGTCCTGAAGTCCTTGGTGGTCTTGGCGGCTTTGGGGCCTTGTGTCAAATCCCTGCGGGCTACAAGGAGCCGGTACTGGTCTCCGGTACCGATGGTGTGGGCACCAAGCTGCGGCTGGCCATCGACCTGAAGAAGCACGACACCGTGGGCATCGATCTGGTGGCCATGTGCGTCAATGACCTGATCGTACAGGGCGCCGAGCCGCTGTTCTTCCTCGACTACTATGCAACCGGCAAGCTGGACGTGGACACCGCAGCCGCGGTGGTCACCGGGATCGGTGCCGGTTGCGAGCAGTCAGGCTGTGCCCTGGTGGGCGGCGAGACCGCCGAGATGCCGGGTATGTATGAAGGGGAAGACTACGACATCGCCGGTTTCTGCGTCGGTGTGGTGGAGAAGAGCGAAATCATCGACGGTAGCAAGGTCGGTGAAGGGGATACCCTGATCGCCCTGGCCGCCAGCGGCCCTCACTCCAACGGCTTCTCCCTGATCCGTAAAATTCTGGAAGTCTCCAAAGCCGACGTGCATCAGCCGCTGGGTGACCGCACCCTCGCAGATGCCTTGCTGGAGCCGACCCGCATCTATGTGAAACCTGTGCTCAAGCTCATCAAGGAGTGCGAGATCCACGCCCTCTCCCACATCACAGGTGGCGGCTTCTGGGAGAATATCCCCCGCGTATTGCCTGCCAATACTCAAGCGGTGATCGACGAGCAGAGCTGGCAGTGGCCGGCTGTGTTCAGCTGGCTGCAGCAGGCTGGCAACGTCACCCGTCACGAGATGTATCGCACCTTCAACTGCGGTGTCGGCATGATCATCGCCCTGCCCGCCAATCAGCTGGAGAAGGCGCTGACCCTGCTCAAAGCGGAAGGCGAGAACGCATGGCACATCGGTCATATCGCCAAGGCAGCAGACGGTGAGGAGCAGGTCGTCATCAAATGATGCGGATCCTCGTCCTAATCTCCGGCAGCGGTAGCAATCTGCAGGCGATCCTCGACCACTGCGCAAGCGGTAAGATTGTCGGTGAAGTGGTCGGCGTCATCAGCAACAAGGCCGATGCCTATGGTCTGGTTCGCGCCAAAGAAGCGGGGGTGGCGACCTCCATTCTGGCCCAGCAGCAGTTTGCCAGCCGGGAGGAGTACGACGCCGCCCTGCTGGCGCTGATGGCAGACTATCAGCCGGACTTGGTGGTGCTGGCCGGGTTTATGCGGATATTGAGCGGCGATCTGGTGCGCCATTTCGCCGGGCGGATGATCAATATTCACCCCTCCCTGCTGCCCAAGTATCAGGGCCTGCACACCCACCAGCGCGCCATAGATGCCGGTGACAGTGAACACGGCGCCAGCGTCCACTTCGTGACCGAAGAGCTGGACGGGGGCCCGGTGATCCTGCAGGCCCGCGTCCCCATCTTTGAAGGGGACACTGCGGACGAGGTAGCAGCACGGGTGCAGGCGCAGGAGCACAGAATCTACCCGCTGGTGGTGCGCTGGTTATGCGAAGGCAGGCTGCAGATGGTGGACGGCGCTGTGCAACTGGATGGCGCCCTGCTGGGCCCCGCTGGTTACGCCTGCGAGTAACAGCTAACAACTGCATGTCAGATACAACAAGGGAGGCTTAGGCCTCCCTTGTCATTTCTACCTACCGCACGATTGCAGCGGTTAGGTCGGATTACTCGGCCAAGCGACCCTACACCGGATTGTCGATATCGATAAAGGTGACATCCAGCCCATGCACGGTCGCCAGCCACTCCCCCAGCGCCTTGACGCCGTAACGCTCGGTGGCGTGATGGCCCGCGGCGTAGAAGTGCATCCCCATCTCGCGGGCGGTGTGAATGGTCTGCTCTGAGGCTTCACCGGAGATAAAGGCATCGATGCCCTGCTCCGCCGCCAGATTGATGTAGCTCTGACCGCCGCCGCTGCACCAGGCCACGGAACGGATAAGCTCGGGGCCGGTATCGCCACAATAGAGTGGTTCACGGCCAAGGCGCTCGGCAATCAGCTTGGCAAAGTCGGCGCCACTCATCGGCTCTTCCAGCTTGCCCACCATGGCGACGCTCTTGCTGTTCCACGGCTCCAGACCGCGACGCACCTTGATGTCAAGCAGCTTGGCGAGCTGGGCGTTGTTACCCACCTCGGGATGGACATCCAGCGGCAAATGGTAGGCAAACAGGTTGATATCGTGGGTCAGCAGGGTCTTGAGCCGACGCTGCTTCATGCCGGTGATCTGGGCCGGTTCACCGCTCCAGAAGTAGCCGTGATGGACCAGAATGGCATCGGCCTCGGCAGCCACCGCCGCGTCGATGAGCGCCTGACTGGCGGTGACACCGGTCACCACCTTGCGAATGCGCTCGCGCCCCTCCACTTGCAAGCCGTTGGGGCAGTAATCCTTGATGGCGTGGGGCTCAAGCAGATGGTTCAGTACGGTTTCGAGTTTTCGATGAGAGATCATAGGGGTCCCTTATTAAGGCTCGGTCCTCTGCTTTACCAATAAAAACAGGGCCCAGGCTCAAAGCGCCAAGGGCCCCATGATAATCGAGCCGGGCCGTCAAGACCATGACAGCCCCCACACAGTGCGGTTTCCCTCCCGGCCTCAGGCTGGCAGATCGATCCCCGCCTCCCGCATCTGGGCCAGCTTGTAGCGCAGGGTGCGCGGGCTGATGCCGAGTCGGTCGGCCACCGCCTTGCGGCTGCCGTTACAATCTTGCAGGGTGTCGAGGATGATCTGGTGCTCCTGCTGCTTGAGCTCGCTGCCGAGGCGATCGCCACCATAGCTGCGCTCCACGCTGACAAACTCCATCTCCTGCTCATCCAGCTCCTCCAGAATGAGGTGGTCACAATCAATGACCCCGTCCGGGGTGAGGATCAGGGCGCGCTGTACCACGTTGTCCAGCTCCCGCACATTGCCGGGCCAGGGGTGGGCCAGCAGCCGTTCCCGCGAGGCGTCCGTCAGCTGTGGTGTCGGCAGTCCCTGCTGACTGGCATGAAGCGCCAGCAGATGCTCCGCCAGTGGCAGAATGTCGCCGGGCCGCTCGCAGAGGGCAGACCAGCGCAGCGGGAAGACGTTGAGGCGATAGTAGAGATCTTCGCGGAACAGGCCATCCTGCACCGCTTTTTTCAAATCCCGGTTGCTGGTGGCGATGACCCGCACATCCAGCGGGATCATCTTGCGACTGCCGAGCCGCTCCACCTCTTTCTCCTGCAACACCCGCAGCAATTTGGCTTGCAGCCCCTGATCCATCTCGGTGATCTCGTCGAGCAGCAGGGTGCCTCCCTGCGCTTGTTCGAACTTGCCTGGGCACCCCTGTACCGCACCGGTGAAGGCGCCCTTCTCGTAGCCAAACAGGGTCGCCTCCAGCATGTTTTCCGGAATGGCGGCACAGTTGATGGCGACGAAGGGCAGCTCGGCGCGGCTGGAGTTGTCATGAATGTAACGGGCCAGCACCTCTTTACCCGTCCCGCTCGGGCCGGTCACCATCACGGTCGCTTCGCTTCTGGCCACCCGGGTCGCCAGCTGGAACAGCTCGGCAGTTTTGGGATCCCCGTAGACCACGGCACGTTTTTCCACCTTCTGAGCGGGCACATACCGGCTGACCTGATTGAGCAGCACCTCCGGCGAAAAGGGCTTGGCCAGATAGTCGATGGCCCCTTCGCGCATGGCGCGCACCGCGCCGTCGATATTGGCGTAGGCGGTCATCAGCAGCACAGGTATCTGCGGATATTGCTGGCGAATGGTCGCCAGCAGGGTGAGGCCGTCCATTCCCCCCATCTGGATATCGGAGATCACCATGTCAAACGGCTGACGGGAGAGAGCCAGCAGAGCCCGCTCGCCGCTGTCCGCTTCACGGCACTCATAACCGCCGAGCAAAAGGGTATCCACCAGCGCTTCGCGCAGGCCATTGTCATCTTCTACAACCAGGATCCGGGCCTGAGTCATGCTACACCTCCCACGACAGCCAACCTGGCCGCATTGATATGGCTCCCTCTCGGCAGGCACAGCTCCTTAACAAGGCTCATGCTGCACCTCCAAGTTGCACCTGCTGCTGATGCAGGGGGAACGACAGAGTAAAACAGGTGCCTTCACCGGGAACCGAGGCCACACCGACCTCCCCCTGATGGGCACGCACGACGGATTGCACCACAGCCAGCCCGAGGCCTGTGCCTTGGGAGCGGGTGGTAAAGAAGGGTTCGAATACCTGACCAAGCAGGTGAGAAGGGATCCCCTTGCCATTGTCGATGACACGCATCTCCACCCGGACACCACTGCGCACCGCGCTGACCAAGAGTGACGTGGCCCCCGCCTGCTGGGCATTGGCGATCAGGTTGTTGATGGCGCCCGCCAGTGCGCTGCTGTTGGCCAGCAGGCAGAGATCGGGCTCCGGCGCCTCCATGTGCAGTTCGCAGCCCTGTTGCTGACAGAAAGCCTCGGCACCAGCCTGCACTTCAGCCAGCAAGCCCTGTACCGAGATGGGGGTGACCACCTGATTGTCGCCATTGCGGGCAAACAGCAGGATGTCGTTGATCTGCTTCTCCAGATCCTGGAGGCGGGCCATCAGCTTTTGCTGAAACTGGCTGCGGGACTCCGGCTTGAGGGTACGGTTGGCCAGGTTGGCGGCATAGAGCATGGCGGCGGAGAGCGGAGTGCGGATCTGGTGGGCGAGCGAAGCCGCCATATTGCCCAGCGCCGACAGCCGCTTCATGTGGTTAATGCGATCCTGAAGCTTGCGGGTTTCAGTGAGGTCATTGATAAAGACCAGCTGGCCGCTCTGATCCGGCAGCGGCTGGGTAGAAAGCTGGACCCGTCGTCCGTCGCGCAGGGAGATCTCGTGGCCATCATCCTCACGTGGTTCAAAACAGCGGGCAATGATGCGGCGCCAGAGCTCTCCTTCCAGCGGCTCCCCCAGCAGGGAGATGGCTGCCGGATTCGCGCGGGTGACCACCCCAGCCCCGTCAAGCAGCAACACCCCGGTGGGGAGCGCCTTGAAGATGGCATAGAGCTGGCTCACTTCGTGGGACTGGAGTGGCATGTCCTGCTGCTGGATCGTCATAAACCTGACCTCAAACTGGCTATTGGGTCAGGTTATTCAATTTCCATGCCACTAAATTATTTCAATTAAAGCAATAGATTGCATGTTAACGTCAAGGCTTTGACCCTTAAACGTCCTTGCTCATCCCGTACTTTTTCATCTTCTCTACCAGGGTGGTACGGCGCATGCCGAGCAGATCGGCGGCGCGGGCCACCACCCCGTCCTGCGACTCCAGCGCCTGGCGGATCAGCTCCACTTCAAGGTCGGCCAGCATCTCCTTGAGATTGACCCCCTCCTCCGGCAGTTGCATGGTGCGGGCAGAGGCGAGGGGGTGATCCAGCTCCGGCGGCTCCTGGAACACCGCCGCCAGCGCATCCCGCTCATCCATCTCGGTCAGCCGCTCATCCCGCGGCTCGCTCGGCAACAGACGATAACGACTCGGCAGATCCGCCACATCGACGATCTGTTGCGGGTAGAGGATAAGCAGCCGCTCCAGCAGGTTGGAAAGCTCGCGCACATTGCCCGGCCAGGGGTACTGCATCAGCGACTCCAGCGCCCGCTGGGTCAGACGGATCACACTGTGGTGCTGCTCCGCGTGACGGTTGAGCAACTCCTGCAGCAGCAGCGGAATGTCATCGATGCGATCCCGCAGTGGCGGGGTCTCAATGGGGAAGACGTTGAGGCGGTAGTAGAGATCTTCACGAAAACCCTGACTGCGGATCAATGCCTCCAGATCCCGATGGGTCGCCGCAATGATGCGCACATCGGCCTGAATGGGCTTGCCACCACCGACCCTGTCGAACAGCCGCTCCTGCAATACCCGCAGCAGTTTGACCTGCATCGGCATCGGCATGTCGCCAATCTCGTCGAGGAACAGGGTGCCACCCTGCGCCAGCTCGAAACGACCGCGACGAGCTGCGATGGCGCCGGTAAAGGCTCCCTTCTCGTGACCGAACAGTTCGCTCTCAAGCAACTCGGCAGGAATGGCACCACAGTTGATAGGCACAAAGGGGCCACTACTGCGGGCCGAGAGTTCGTGAATGGCACGGGCCACCACTTCTTTGCCGGTTCCCGATTCACCAAGGATCAGCACGTTGGCATCGGTCTCGGCCACCTGGCTGATGAGGCGGCGAACCTCCTGGATCCCCTTCCCTTTGCCCACCAGCAAACGCAGCAACGTCTGCCCCTTGTCGTGGGTCTGTTGACGGGGATGGAGAGAGACAAAAGCCTGACAGAAGTGCAGATGACGGGTGAGGGATTCATAGGTAAAAGGCGAGAGCGCGACCCCGATAAAGTTGCTGTTGGGCAGTTCCGCCTCAACCAGCGAGATAAAGGGGGTACGAGGGAAAGCGGCAACTAACTCGGGCAAGGTGCGACCTGCCAGTTCACCCACCAGCACCCCTTGCAGTGGGCCAGAAGATTCGATGGCGACATCCAGGTCCCCTTCTGCGACATCCTGCCACAGGATCCCCATAAACGAGAGCACGGTTCCCAACTGCTGGCGCCGCTGCGCATCGGCATCAACAATCAACACGCCCATCTCCACCATATCCATCCCTCGCGATATCCTGAACTAACTTATTGTTTTATTTAGTAATAAAACAGCTACTGACTGTCTTTTTGCAGGCACACAAAGTGCCAAAAAACCGACACATTGTCAAAAATTGTCGTATTCAGGCTAAGTGTATCGATAGAAACGGGAGATTAGATAAATTTTGCCGAGGAATTTTCTGCATTGGCGCCGCTAGCAAACGCCGCCAATGGCGGAAAGAAAACTGCCCTCGTCAGAGGGCAGCATGCAGCACGGTCAGATGAACTCAGTGGCTGTGGTGGTGATGCGGCGCCGCATAACGACACTCGGGAAAACGACTACAGGCCAGGAAGAGTCGACCGGCGTGGGGGCCTTTTTTCGCCTCCCGCTCCACCAGCGGCGCATCGCAACGGGGGCAATGCTGCACCTCGAGCTCCTCGTCCTCCTCTACATCGGCGAACAGTCCATCGACCAGCTCACCCTCACTCTGTGGTGTCTCCACCATCCCCTTGGCCCGGATGGCAGGTTCGTGGAGCGACGAGGACGAGACAGCCTCGGCATGGGCAGTGCGGCCACGCATCCCGGCACCAACATCCACACCATCCAGCAGCAGAGGGTTGAACGTCGGCTCGCGGCGCGCCCCGTGCGGCAGATCGTCAATCAAGGGTTCGCTGGTTTTGACCAGCAGCGGCAGGATCTGTTCGCGCAGCTCTTCCACCAGATAGCTGGCACTTGCCGGGATCTGTAGCAAGGGCAGACCGGCGCTGTCGCAGGCGGTTTTCAGAAAGAGATCCCGCGCCTTGCGCTTCTGATGGCGGTGGGAGCTGTCATCGAGTTCGATGGCACAGATAAAGGAGAGATCAGAAGGGTGGCAAAGCAGATAGTCGAAATGCTTGGCGCTGATCTTGTTGAAGTGCTGCTGCCATTTGCTCTTGCCGATCCCGGCCTGCGGCGTCAGCACATCGGCCACTCTTACCTTGGCAAAGACCCGGGCCTTGTCACCCACCGCCAGATCCAGCACCGCGAGGAACGATCGTTCGGCGGGACTGAACAGGGTCTCCTGCACATCATAGGGCAGGCGCTTTTGCTGTCTGCCTCTGCTCCAGAAGATCGCCAGCACAAGCAGCGCCAGCAACAGCAATCCCGATAGGACAAGGGTATTCATGAGAGCACGATCCAGTTCACGACACGAAAGGGGAATTACTTTACCACAGCCGCCACGGAGCAAGGCAGCAGACCCGTGTATAGAAAGTGAAAAGTCCCGTCTTTTTATCTATTTGTCAGCAGGCGGGGGTTCATATGACCAGCCCCAGCAGGCACAATAGGGATAGAGCAAGAAATCCCATTTCAAGGAGAGCAGGATGCAAAAGCAATTGGTGGTCACCGTGATCGGTGCAGACAAACCCGGGATCGTCGAGAGTCTGGCTGCAGTCATCAGCAGCGAGCAGGGCAACTGGCTGGGCAGCGCCATGAGCGAACTGGCGGGACAGTTTGCCGGTATCCTCCATGTCTCTGTCCCCGATGAGCACTATCGCAGCCTGTGCGAAGCACTGGCCCTGCTACCGGGTCTGACCATCAGCTTTGCCGAAGGGACACCTACCGCCGAGCCAGCCCATCAAGTCATGATGACAGTGACCGGCAACGACCGCCCCGGTATCGTCCACGAAGTTGCCAGCATCCTGCGCCAGCTCGAGATCAACGTGGCCGATCTCACCACTGGCTGTGAACCGGCGCCCCACTCCGGCGCCCCTCTCTTCTATGCCCATGCGCTGGTTGCCCTGCCCGACGGGCTCGCGATGGATACGCTTATCACCGCGCTGGAATCCCTCTCCGACGATCTGGTGGTCGACATCGACGAAGCGTTCAGCGAGCAGTAACAATACTGTCATTTATTTGTCATATATTAACGCCATAACTGCCGCGCAGACGCGACCTGAAACAGAGGCACAAGATGAGCACCGACAAGCAGTATGAAGAGAAAGAGCTGAGCTGGCTCTCATTCAATGAACGGGTGTTGCAAGAGGCAATGGACAAGACGGTGCCCCTCATCGAGCGGGTTCGTTTTCTGGGGATCTTCTCCTCCAACCAGGATGAGTTCTTCAAGGTACGGGTATCGGACGTCAAGCGTCGCATCCTCATCAATGAAGTACATGGTGGCGACGATGAAGCGAAAGTGCTGCTGCGCGCCATCCAGCAAAAAGTGATGGCGCTCGGTGAGGCGTTCGACAACACCTACAAGGAGCTGTTGATTGCGCTGGCTCGCCACAACATCTTCCTGGTCAACGAGAACCAGCTCTCCGATGCCATTCAGAAGTGGCTGCGGGTCTTCTTCAAGGAGAAGGTGCTGCGTCACATCATCCCGATCCTGCTCAACAAAGAGGTCAATCCGGTCAAATTCCTCAAGGATGAGTACACCTATCTGGCCATCGAGATGAAGAAGAACGGTCAGGTGATCCAGTACGCCCTGGTGGAAGTGCCGACCGACGACCTGCCCCGCTTCTTCCAGCTGCCGCCGGAAGGGACCCGCCGCAAGAAGCAGATCATCATTCTGGATAACGTCATCCGCTTCTGCCTCGACGAGATCTTCAAGGGCTTCTTCGACTACGACGAGATTGCCGCCTATGCGGTGAAGCTGACCCGGGATGCCGAATATGATCTCTCCGACCAGCTGGACTTGAGCCTGGTGGACAAGATGAGTGATGGCTTGAAGCAGCGCCTCACCGCCATGCCGGTGCGCTTCGTCTACGAGCGGGAGATGCCCGCTGCCATGATAAGCTTCCTGAAACTCAAGCTGCAGATCAGCTCCTACGACGCCATCATGCCGGGCGGACGCTATCACAACTTCAAGGATTTCATCGGCTTCCCCAACGTGGGCCGTGACTATCTGGAAAACCCCAAGCTGCCGGCGCTGGATTGCCGCGATTTTGACGGCTTCGTCAACGCCTTCGATGCGATTACCAAGCAGGATATCCTGCTCTACTACCCGTACCACAAATTCCACCACTTCACCGAGCTGGTGCGCCAGGCGGCGTTCGACCCGGCGGTCAGCGCCATTCGCATCAACATTTATCGGGTGGCCAAGAAGTCGCGGATCATCCACTCCCTCATCGATGCCGCCAACAACGGCAAGAAGGTGACCGTGGTGGTCGAGCTGCGCGCCCGTTTCGACGAGGCGGCCAACATCGACTGGGCCAATATTCTCACCGATGCCGGGGTCAAGGTGGTATTCGGGGTACCGAGCCTCAAGATCCACTCCAAGCTCTGCCTCATCACCCGCCACGAAAATGGCGAGGCGGTGCGCTATGCCCATATCGGTACCGGCAACTTCAACGAGAAGACCGCCAAGATCTACACCGACTTCTCGCTGCTGACCCGCAATCCGGATATCACCGCCGAAGTGGAAGGGGTATTTGAATACATCGAGTACCCCTATAAGCGTTACAAATTCAACCACCTGCTGGTCTCCCCCATCAACAGCCGCCGTCAGCTCTATCGCCTCATCGACAACGAGCTCTCCAACGCCAAGGCGGGCCAGCCGAGCGGCATCATCCTCAAGATCAACAATCTGGTGGACAAGGATCTCATCAACCGCCTCTATGCCGCCGGGCAGGCCGGGGTGCCGATCCAGATGATCATCCGTGGCATGTGCGCCCTGCGTCCGGGCGTACCTGGCCTCAGTGACAACATCAAGGTGATCAGCATCATCGACCGCTTCCTCGAGCACCCGCGGGTGATGGTGTTCCACAACAAGGGCAACCCCCAGCTCTATATCTCCAGCGCTGACTGGATGAGCCGCAATATCGACGGCCGTATTGAGGTGGGCACCCCCATTTATGATGAGCGGCTCAAGCAGCGCATCATGGACATTCTCGAACTACAACTGAGTGATACCTGCAAGGCGCGGGTCATTGATGCCGACCAGCAGAACGAATATGTGAAGCGGGGCAACCGCCGCAAGATCCGCTCTCAGGTGGCGATTTACGACTATCTCAAACGTATCGAGTCAAACAATGGACAATAGTCTCTATGCCGCCGTGGATCTCGGCTCCAACAGTTTTCATATGGTGATCGCCCATCTGAGCGAAGGGCGTTTTCGCATCGTCGATCGCATCAAGGAGCGAGTGCGGCTGGCGGAAGGGATGGATGAGCAAAAACGCATGAGCCCGGAGGCGATGGAACGCGGCCTCGCCTGTCTGTCGCTGTTTGCCGAGCGGCTCACCAACATCAAACCGGATCAGATCCGCATCGCCGGTACCTACACATTGCGCCGTGCCAGCAACGCCCGCGAATTTGTGAGTGAAGCAGCCAAGGTGCTCAACCACCCCATCGAGATCATCAGCGGGCAGGAAGAAGCACGCCTCATCTATCAGGGTGTCGCCCATACCCAGCATATCGAGGGTCAGGTACTGGTGATCGATATCGGCGGCGGCAGCACCGAACTCATCATCGGTGAAGGGTTTGAACACAAGGCCCTCACCAGTCGCAAGATGGGCTGCGTCAGCTTTACCCAAAGCTTCTTCGCCAGCGGCAAGCTGAGCGACAAACACTTCACCAATGCCGTGCTAGAGGCGCAGCACCAACTCGCCCCCATCGTCAACCAGTACCGCAAGCTGGGCTGGCAGAGCTGCCTTGGCAGCTCAGGCTCCATTCGTACCGTGCGCGACGTGCTGCAGGGGGAAGGGCTGACTGACGGCAGCATTACGCTGGAGGGGCTGGAGCGGCTCAAGGCGCTGATGATTGAGCGCAAGCGAGTCGATAACCTCAAACTGGTCGGGCTTACCGAGGAGCGTCAGGAGGTGTTTGCCGCTGCGGTCGCCATCCTGCTCGGGCTGTTTACCTCGCTGCCCATAGAGCGGCTCGACTACTCCGATGGTGCGCTGCGCGAAGGGTTGCTTTATGAATTCGAGGAACGCTTGCAGCACCACGATATTCGCGAGCGTACCGCGCAGGCGCTCGGCACCCACTACCGGATGGACCGCAAACAAGCAGCCCGGGTTGAGCAGAGCGTGCTGACCCTGTTTGATGCCCTGCAAGAGCCCTGGCAGATGGAGATTGAGCCCTATCGCGCCATCCTCGGCTGGGCAGCGCGGCTGCACGAAATCGGCCTTGCCATCAACTACAGCGGCATTCATCGCCACTCAGCCTATATCCTGCAACACACCGACCTGCCTGGCTTCAACCAGGACGATCAGGCCCTGCTGGCAGCGCTGGTACGCTTTCAGCGCAAGGGGCTCAAGCTCTCCGAGCTGCCGCCCCTACCCAACCACGACATGCAAACGGTGCTGCGTTGCATCCGCATCTTGCGCCTCGCAGTCGCCGCTCACCACAAGCGCCAGGACAACCTGCTGCCCGAGTGGAAAGTCGCGGTACAAGGGGATCAGCTGGTCGTGACCCTGCCGATTGACTGGTGCGAGGAGAACCGTCTCCTGATGCAGAATCTGGAGAAGGAGCATCGTTATTGCCAGGAGCAGGGCTGGCCACTGTTGTTCCAGCTCGGCTAAACCGGAAAAAGATAAATGCAAAAGGCAGCCCAATGGCTGCCTTTTGCATCTCAATCTCCCGGTTACTGCAACTCGGGCAGCAACAGCTTGGCCATCTCGAAGTAGATGATAAGGCCGGTACCATCCACCAGCGTCGCGATGAAGGGTGCAGAGACCACCGCCGGATCGATGCGGAAACGACGCAGCACCATGGGAATAATGGATGCGACCGTGGCACTCCAGAGCACGATGGCGATGATAGTAAAGGTCACCACCATGCCAATCTGGGGACCGACGCCGAGACTCCATGCCCGTACCCAGGCCGCCATGGCAATGGCCCCCGAGATGAGCAGACCGGTGGAGAGCTCCTTTTTCAGCACGGTGCCGAGATTGCGCAGACTCACCTCCCCGACCGCCATGGCACGTACTATGGTGGTGGTGATCTGGGTGCCGCTGTTACCGCCAGTACCGATCAGGAGCGGAATGAAGAAGGCCAGCGCGATGGCGGCTTCCAGCTGCTCCTCGAATGCCCGCAGCACGGTGCCGGTGTAAGCTTCCGCCACGAACAGGATAAGCAGCCAGCCCACCCGTTTGCGCCACAACTGCCAGGGGGTCGCCTGCAAGTAAGGGGTATCGAGCGGTGATGAGCCACCCTGCATCTCGGCATCCTCGGTAGATTCAAGCTCCAGGATGTCGGCGGCATCATCGACGTGGAAAATACCGACCAGTCGCCCCTGATCCTCGACCGGCAATACCGACAGGTCGCGGTCGATCAGCAGGCGCGCCGCCAGCTCCTGATCAGCCCGAGCGTTGATCCGCACCGTCTCTCGGTCCATCAGGTTAGCGACACTGGCCTCGGGGTCAGCAATCAGCAAGCTCTTGAGCGAGATACTCCCCTGTAGACGGCCATCCACGTTGACCACATAGATGTGGCGGAACAGCTGGGCATTGTCCCAGGCATCGTGGATCAGCTGCTTGGCCTTGCCGACGGAATCCTGTTCGCTCACTGCCAGATACTCGTGGCGCATATTGGCCCCGACGGACTCAGGCGGCCAATCCAGCAGTGAGTAGTAGATGGCCTGCGCCTGGGTCGGGAAGCGAGCCAGCAACATGGTGCGATCCTGACGACTCAGTTTGCGCAGGATAGCCACCATTTCGCGACGGGGAATAGCCTCCTGCAACACGCTGACGATGCTGCCATGGAGCCGCAGCAAAAGGCGACCGGCACTCTCTGCGGAGAGAGAAGCGATCAGTTCTGCCCCTTCTGACGCAGGCAAGGTGTCAAAGATGCAGTTGAGCTCTTCCGGACGCAGGGTCAGCAGCTGATCGGCGCGCTGAACCGGATCCAGATTGTGTTCCAGCCAGCCTTGCAGGCTGGCGAGATCGAGCAGTTGATGACGGTTGAGAATGGTGTGTGTTTTCTTCATCACAAAGAACCTCATGTGATTTCAGGCAAGCCTGAGCGCGAGCGGAGACCGTTCGCTGTCTGAAAGAAAACAGCAATTTGATTGACGAGTAATAGGCAGGAAATGACGCCGTTCGGCGTGTCATCATCCCCACGTACCAGCTTTAGCACTGCATAACGTATCCGGCATGCCGGAAGCCACTTGGGTTTACACCTTAATCCGATGAAAACTGTCCTGATCTTGGGCGTCTCTGGACGTCGTGAGATCAGTGGCCTGTGTTTATACAGGAGCCTCGCCTAACGAGATGCTGCAAATAATATGCACAACCCTCTGTTGTGCGGGCGGCATGATTATCCAATCCCACAGGGAGGTCAACCCCGCCTCAACCAGGAAACAGGGTATGGCAACAGCTTGTTACAATTGTCGGAACATATCAGGGGAAATCTGCCGGGGATGCATAGCAAAAAGGCCCCATAGGGGCCTTTTCTTAGCGAATATAGTCAAATAGCGTCAGACGACTTATTTTGCTGAACGAGAGCTGCGAGGCACTCAATGCCGCATCCTCTTTTGACAGTGCTGAAATTACCTCATAGAGATCGGCTTCCGACACCTTGGCTCTCGCCTCGGCATTGAGGGTGCTCAACCCCTCGTTGGAACCCATCACCTGCTCCAGACTGTTCATCCGGCCACCCAGTTCACCCAGCCCATGATCAATGTTCAAACGGGCATTTTTCATATGAACGGTGGCATCGGCCACTTTTTGCTCAAAACTCTCGGCTGAAATATTGGGATCACGCAGAGCCGTAATGAAGTCTGACATCCCGTTCAACACGTTGTCATTCTTGGGAGGATTGAGAGCAAACTGCTGTGCTGCACCACCTGCAGGCTGATCCAGTGTCAGTTCGAGACCATTGAACGGTATTTTGGTACCGGGAGTGTAATTACCTGTCTGCAGGGTATTGCCACCCGCATCCTTGATATCATAGGTATCGGGCGGGCCAATTGTGGTGGAGACTGTGTAGGTGTTGCTGGGCAGTGCCGGGTCGTAACTGGATTTATAGAAATTATCAAAATCCCCCTGATCCCCGACCCCGACCTTGATATTCGCACTGGTGGCACTGGCGGTTCTTCTGGTTGCTACGATTTCAAACAGATCTTGTCCGGAGTCATTGGCAGCAATTTGCACTGTGGGCGATACCTGAATATTTCGCTGGCCAGGATCTCCCTGATAAATGTATTTACCGTTGGCATCTTTCACATAGGGCTGGGTCTTGCTCTGATTGCCCCCGAAAATAAATTCACCCGATGAGTTCTTGCTGTTCATCAGGTCAAACATTTGCTGCTGCAACCCTTCCAGTTCGCTGGCAATGGCCTTTCGGTCATCCAGGCTAATGGCACCATTATTGGATTTCTGGATCAGGGTCTGGGCACTGAGCATCGCAGTATTGAGAGAGTCCAATACCGTCTCTTCATGCCCCAGACTGTTCTGCAGCAAACTGCCATTCACCCCGTACTGTTTAAACAGTTCAATCTCTTTGGTCAGCGCCATCTTCTGGCTCATGCCTGCCGGATCCTCACCGGCGCTCTGAAACTTGTTGCCGGTTTGCAGCTGCTGATAGGCCTTGTCCAGTCGCTCGTTGGTATTGGTGAGGGAGTAAAGATTCCGATCGTAGATCATGTTTGTAGTGATGCGCATGACGTTACCTCACGGACGAAAGCAGTGTATCGAAGATGGTTTTGGCCGTACTGACCACCTGCGCGGATGCCGCGTAAGATTGCTGGAAACGGATCAGATTGGCCGCTTCCTCCTCCAGATTGACCCCGGAGACGCTCTCGTAGATCCCGGTACTCTGGATCAGCTTGGATTCATTAGCCTTGAGCAGGGTTTTTGCCTGACTGGTATTGTTACCCACTTCCATCACCAACCCGGAGTAAGCCTGGTTAAAGGTCATCTTGTCGTTGGTGGTACCACCATTGGTGCTTTTGCGTACCAGATCCTTGTTATGCAACTCAGCCATTGCCAGACCATTGCTGTTATCAGCAAAACCATTGGTGTTGTAACTAAGCTGGAAGCTGTCGGTTTGTTCTACCGTGCCGGTAATGCTGAACTCGTAGCCCGGGCTCTGTTTCGGGTTGCTGTAGACCGCAGGCCCACCCGGAAAGGGGTTTACTATCGAGGCCATCAAATTCTGCCCTTTGCTGGCTGCCGGCGCGACACCGATCAAGGTAGTGCTATCACCGGCATACACCTCATAATTGCCGTTATTGCCGATCTTGACGATCTGGGGAGCGGCGGGATCCAGACTGTTGGTACCAAAACCGGAACCCGTTCCGGTATTGAAGATGCCATCGAGCTTGATGTCTGCACTGCCGATGTTGTTGGTAGTCTTCTGTACTTTGAGAGGTGCAGCCAAGGCCAGGTCTTCCGGCCGGTTGATCTGCTGAGCCAGCCCGGCAGCAGCCCCCTTGGTTGGTTGCAGCAGCAGCTTGTCTCCTGCCGCTGGCGTACCGGTGAGATCGATCGAGATCCCGTGGCCAGCCAGTTCAAACGTTGCTGGCGGCGTGGTGCCCGTCGCCACAGAGGTGCGATTACCAGATTTGTCCAGCGAGAACACTTCATATCCGGTCGCACTGCTAAAGCGCACTTCATAGTCGAAGGGGGTTACAGAGCTTCCTTTGCCGGGTACAAAGCTGACATTCGCTCCGACCGACCCTGTGTTGTCGCCATAAGGCAATCCCTTGCTGGTTGGCAGGGTGAAAATATCGCTGCCCAACTCGTTGTCCAGATCCATCCCGAGACGGTTTTGCTGGTTCATGGCATCCGCCATCGCAACGGCCAGCTGGCCCAGTTCACGCTTGGTCGGCTCCAGGTCGGTACGCGCCTTGAACAGCCCTCCCATGGCCCCCCCGAAGGTATCGTGATCGATGAGAGCCTGATTGTCGCCAAGAGTCAGCTGCAACTCCTGATCACGGGAATCGGGATCGCCCGCCACCACCTTGAACTGGGCAACGCCCCCATCCAGGATCAGCGAATGACCAGTGCTCATATTGACCAATACGCTGCCGTTAGCCTGGGTTACGGTACGGATATCCATCTTCTCGGAGAGCTGCCTGATCGCCTCGTCACGCTGATCAAACAGCATCAGGTTCTCTTCGGGAGACCCCTGAGTACGGATGATCGCCTGGTTGAGATCATTGATGCTGGTGAGCAGACTGTTGACCTGCTTGGTCTCATCTTCAATACGGGTGTTGAGGGTATCGCTCTGCTTGTCGAGCTGGGCCGAGAGTGTGTGAAAGCGGTTCACCATACCGCTCAGCTCCGTCATCACTACCTTGCGGCCACCGATCTCGGCGGGTGATTCATTTGCCGAATGAAAGGACTTGAAATAAGAGGTGATAGTCTCCCCTACGCTATTGCTGCTATCTCCCAGCAGGCGATCCACGCCGGCCAGCTGCTCGTAATGAGTCAGGGATGCGTAAAAGGCAGAGGTATCGCGACGCACTTCTCCCTGCATATAGCTGTTGATTACCCGCTCGGTCCTGATGTCACCGGTGCCAAGACCGATGGCATTGGTAAACACCAGCGTACGCTCACGCACATAGCCCTGGCTATTGACGTTTACGATATTGTTACTGGTGCTCTGCAGCAGGCGCTGCTGTGCCAGCACGCCCGATGTACCAATTCCAAGCAGATCGCTTGCCATATGTTACAGCTCCATCTCGTTGTATCGGGCAATGGCATCACTGCGCAATACCTGTTTCAGTTTTCTGGCATAGTGCGGGTCGGTGGCATAACCCGCCTGTTGCAGCGCCTCGAAGTAGCGATCCGGACTGTCCACTCTGGCCAGGGCCCCCTTGTAGCGGGAACCGGAGGTGAGAAAGTCCACATAGTCGTTGAAGCTCTCTTCAAACGAGCCATAGGAACGAAACGCCGCTTTCTGGCGGGACGCCACTCCCTCTTCATATTCCAGGGTGCTGACTACCGCCTTGGGCCCTTCCCAGCGAGGATCGGCCTTGATGCCAAACAGGTTATGGGTCATCTGCCCTTCACCATCCTTGATCACCCGTTTGCCCCAGCCGCTCTCCAATGCCGCCTGAGCGACCAGTACCGCCGGGCTTAACCCCAACTTGTCGGCCGCTTTCTTGGCCAGCGGCATCAGGCGATTAACGAACTCTTCCGGCGTATCGAACTCTTTGCCCCCACTACTGGCGGCACTGCCCTCTTCGCTGGCCATGCGTCCCATGGGCGGAATGCTGCGGTGCGGTCGACGGGGCATAGTGAGTGCGTGGCTCTCCTTGACCCCCTCGGTCATCTCTTTTTCAGCAAAATCTTTGCCAACTTTTGATGCCGAGATCAAATCAGTGGCAGCCGTCTTGGGTGGCTCGTAGGGTTTATAGACCCGTTCCGTCCGTTGCGGCATCTTGAGCACCCGGCCATCCTGATGGACAAATGTCGCCGGTGAGAGCTGCCTAGCCACCATATCAGCCAATCCAAGCCCCCCCTTGCTGGACATGTCTGCCACTCGCTGTTCATCCAGCATCCCTTCATAGAACTGGGTATAGCTGCTGTTCATCGGGTTGTCCTGAGTCAACACCCCGTTGGCCTGACGCATGCTCTGAAACAACATCTGGGTAAAGATTGACTCGAACTGGCGCGCAGCCCCCTGCAGTGCCCCGGCCTGTCCCTCTTTGCTGTGGCTCATCTGGCGCAGACGGTCCAGGTTCTTGATATCCTGCACCACCCCGAGATTCATGCCGCTGTTGGTGTCAAACTCCGCCATTTTGCTTACCTCATTGCCACCCGTGGCAATCACTTGCCGCCAGTTACAATATGACCAGTTGCCCCTCGATGGCACCTGCCTGCTGCAGCGCCTCAAGGATAGCCATCAAATCACCGGGGGCGACCCCGACCTGATTGACCGCTCGGACCAGATCGTCCAGAGTCGCACCGGTATCAAACTTGAACATCCGCCCGGGCTCCTGCTGGACATTGATGGTCGAGTTGTTGGTGACCGTGGTCTCGCCCCCTGCCAGCGGGTTGGGTTGAGAGACCTGCTGGTTTTCGGCTATGGTCACCGTCAGGCCTCCGTGGCTGATGGCCGCCGGTTTGAGCTTCACCTGACTGCCGATAACGATGGTGCCGGTGCGGGAGTTGACGATGATCTTGGCCGCCTCGTTGGCCGGGTCCACCTCCAGGTTCTCGATAGTCGCCAGATAGGAGACTCGCTGGCCCGGATCCCGCGGGGCATAGACCTTGACCGAGGTGGCATCCAGAGCCTGAGCGGTATTGGGCCCCACCAGATCGTTGACTACGTCAGCCAGCCGACGCGCAGTAGTAAAGTCGGGGCGGTTGAGGTTGAAGGTAATCGTATCTCCCTGACTAAATGAGTTGGGCACCTCTCGCTCTACGGTTGCACCATTGGCAATCCGGCCGACGGTCGGAGTATTGACCACTACCTTGGAGCCATCAGCCCCCTCGGCACCCAGCCCGCCTACCACCAGGCTGCCCTGTGCGACTGCATAGACCCGCCCATCCAGCCCTTTCAGGAAACTCTGCAGCAGCGTACCACCGCGCAGGCTCTTGGCCTCACCGATGGCAGAAACAGTGACGTCTATGGTCTGGCCCGGCTTGGCAAACGGCGGCAAATCCGCATGGATTGCCACCGGCGCCACATCCTTGATCTTGGGTTTGATGTTGTCCGGTACCTTGATACCAAAGTTGTTGAGCATGGTGCGGAAGGTCTGTTCGGTAAAGGCGTTGTTCTTCTCGCCGGTACCGGGTAGACCCACGACCAGACCGTAGCCGATCAACTGGTTGCTACGCACCCCCTCTACTGAGCTGATGTCCTTTATCCGGGCGGCATTCGCCATCCCCAAAGGCAGTAGACAGCAGAGCAGAGTAACCAAACGGAGTGACTTCATAACATCTCCTAGAGCGGCCACCATGGACCATTGAAAAAGCTGGTAAGCCATCCCTGTTCCTGGGTATTGGCAAGATCGCCGGTACCACCATAGTAGATACGGGCATTCGCCACTTTCTGGGATGACACGCTGTTATCCGAGGTGACATCCTCCGGTCTAATCAGACCTGTGATACGGATATACTCATTGCCATTGTTGAGCATGATCCACTTCTCGCCCCGTACCAGCAGATTGCCATTGGGCAGTACCTTGGCCACACTGACCGAAATATTGCCCTGCAGGCTGTTGCTCTGATCCGCCTTGGCCTGCCCCTTGAAGGCACTGTTTTGAGCGATGGATGCGGAGAGATCATAGGGGCTGGCAGTGACAGGCACGCCCCCCAGCGTCACCGGATCCAGATTGAACTTGTTATCCTTGCCACTCTGGGTATTTGCCTTCTTCGAGGCGGAAGTGGACTCGGCCAGCTCGATGGTGATGATGTCACCCACCTTGTGCGCCTTGATATCCGAATAGATGCCATTAACCTGATCCGGCTGAAAAATAGCACCCGTCGGTCTCACCGAGACTGGCTCCGACTCCCCGTATACGGGGGAAAACTCGGGGTCATCAGGCCTGGGTGTATTGGGGGTACTGTTACACCCCCCCAACACCAGCAACCCCAGCATCCATACGCTTTTCATCATGGCTCCCCCCATTAGGTCCGCTGGATCAGGAAGGACATCATGCCATCCACCGCAGAGAGGACTTTAGAGTTCATCTCGTAGACCCGCTGAGCCTGGATCAGATTCACCAGCTCTTCGGTGACGTTAACGTTGGAGCTTTCCAGCATCCCTTGCTTCAAGACCCCCATGCCATCCGCCCCGGCAGTTCCCTGAATGGCTGCACCGCTGGACTGGGTTTCCAGAAACATGTTCTCACCCATCGGCTGCAGACCACTGGCATTGACAAAGTCTGACAGGGTGATCTGTCCGACCACTTGAGAAGCACCATCCCCCTTCAGCTGTACCGAGACCTGACCATCAGTGCCGACAGTGACACTCTGGGCATTTTCCGGGATCTGGATTTCTGGCTGCAGGGGATAACCGTTACCCGGCGTCACTATGGTGCCTTCGCTGTTAAGGGTGAATTGCCCATTACGGGTATAGGCCAGGCTGCCGTCGGGCAATTGAATTTCAAAGTAGCCACGGCCACTGATCATCAGATCCAGCGAATTATCCGTAGTCTGTACGTTGCCCTGACTGTGGTTTTTCTGGGTAGCCACCACCTTGGCGCCCGCGCCAAGCATCAAGCCGGAGGGCAACTCGGTATCCGCCGACGAACGGCCGCCGGGCTGATTGATGTTTTGATAGAGCAGATCCTCGAAAATGGCCCGCGATTTCTTGAAACCAACGGTGCTGGCGTTCGCCAGGTTGTTCGAGGTGACCGAAATATTGGTCTGCTGAGCATCCAACCCGGTCTTGCTGATCCAGAGTGCAGGATTCATAGGTAACTCCTTGATTAGCTGATACGCAGCAACTGGGTTTGGGCCTCGTCATTCTCTTCGGCCGTTTTCATCATCTTGACCTGGGTTTCAAACTGTCGTTGTAACCGGATCAGGTTGGTCATCTCATCCACCACATTGACATTGCTCCCCTCTAGGGAGCCGGCGATCAGGCCAACGTTGGCAGAGGCAGGCTCATTCTGGCCATCTTTGCGCCGAAAAAGCCCATCCTGGCCCTTCTCTACCGCATCGGCGGCCGGGTTAACCAGTTTGATCCGCTGAAAATCTTCCGACAAATTCGCGGCGGCCCCTTCAGGACGGCCACTGATGGTGCCATCCCGGTTAATCTCCAGCTTCTCCATCGGCATTGGCAGCACGATGGGTTGACCACCGTCATCCACGACGTTCAAGCCGGTAGAGGTCTGCAGGTTGCCAGTCGCATTGACCTGCAGATTTCCCATACGGGTATAGGCCTCCCCCCCCTTCGGATCTTGCACCGCAATCCAGCCGGGACCATCCACCGCCACGTCAAGATCCCTCCCCGTGGTCATCAACATGCCATGCTGCAGGTTCTGGCCGGGACGTTCCGTCATGGCAAATACCCGACTGGGCAGCCCCTCACCAAAGGCCTGCATGCTGCGGGCCTGCTCGAAATCGGATTTAAAGCCGGTGGTATTGGCATTGGCGAGGTTATTACCGCGAACAGCCAGGCTGTTCATGTTCTCTTTGGCCCCGGACATGGCGATATAAAGCAGGTGATCCATGGGATTCTCCGTCAAACAGATGACTCTGACAGCAGAACTGCAATTTGGATGCCAACAGAAGGGGAATGCCACGCCATTCGACAGTAGAGAACGATAAAAAAACGGGGCACCCAAGGTGCCCCGTCGCCTGAGAGGAATTAACGGATCTGCAAGATGGTCTGCTGCAGCGAACTGTTGACCTCCAGAGAGCGGGAGTTCGCCTGGAAGTTACGCTGGGCAGTGATCAGATCAACCAGTTCGGAGGTCAAATCTACGTTGGATTGCTCCAGCGCCGACGATTTGATGGTACCGAAGGTGCCTGAATTGGGCGTTCCCGGCAAAGCATCGCCGGAGAGCAGGGATTGCCGCCAGGAAGTATCACCCACCTGGGTCAGCCCTTGCGAGTTGGCAAATTTGGCCATGGCCACCATGGCTACCTTGATGGTGGTGGCATTGCTGTAGGTTGCAGAGACAATCCCATCCGGCGTGATCTCGACCTTGGTCAAACGGCCGACAGTGGAACCATCCTGTGACAACTTGTTGACTTCAAACGGTGAGGCATATTGGGTCACAGTGCCGAAAGTGATATCTACCTGCTGGGTAGGATCCGCACCATTGGTAATAATTCCCGCTCCTGCTGCCCCCAACTGCTCCGTTTGGATGTTTGCCGGTGTGGTCGGAGTAATCATTTTACCATCGGCACCAAAGGTAATTCGGGCACCGGCAGGTGCAGGATTCAACCCTGTGGCCATTGTTGGCGTCACCCCTCCGACGATATCGACCGGCTTGTCACCTTGATAGAGATACATGCGCCAAGCTGTCGGGCTGGCTGGCTTGGTCAGGTCTGTTGGATCTGCCTCTTTGACAAAATACTGGGTGATAGTGTGAGGTTCACCGAGCGAGTCATAAATCACCACTGAGGTGGATGAGGAGTAGGTTTTGGAATCCTTAGGGTCAAAGGTGGAGGCATCCCCCGCACCATTACCTGCAGGCAGGGGCGATGCGGTGGAAGGCAAGTTGAAACTTGCATCAATCTTGCTGGTTTTGATCGGCTCACCCGCCCGATCAGGGATCTGGATCGGCTTGGTCGCATTGATACTGACCGCCTTGGGTGTGCCATCGGCGTTGATCTCGTAGCCTTGCAGATAGTGGCCCTGATTGTTGACCATATAGCTGTTTTCATTGAGCTTGAATGCACCGGCACGGGTGTAGGTGCGATCCAGGTTGGTCAAACCATCAGAGGTGACAAAGAAGCCGTTCCCCTGAATGGCCAAATCCAGTGCGTTATTGGTAAATTGCAGCGCACCCTGATGGAACTGCTGGGCAACAGCACCGGTCGCCACACCGTTACCGACCTGAGTCTTGGCATTGACAAAGATGGAGTTGGCGTAGACATCCGCAAACTCGGCACGGGACTCTTTAAAGCCCATTGTATTGACGTTCGCAATGTTGTTAGCGGTGACGTTCAAGTCTTTTTGTGCCGCGTTGACACCGCTCAAGGCATTGTTAAATGACATATCCAGCTCCTTAGATCGATGCTGTCGACGTGGTTTTTGACGGAGTAGCCGTCTGGTTTGGATTGGTGCCTGATATTTGCAGGACGGAACTCAGCAGGGTGCTCCCCAGTCCCTTCAAATTAAGCATTGTGGGATTTGTTGCATTCCCCAGGGCAACGCTGTCGACCTTGCCATAAGCGTATGTGGGAATAGTTTCTGCCTTGCCATCCACACTGCCACTGGCCTTGATCACGTATTTGCCTGGCTTGACCCGGTTGCCCGCCTTGTCAGTGCCATCCCAGGCGATCTCCACATTGCCCTTCTGTTCTCCTTCCAGGCTAAATTCCTTGATGACCTGACCCGCCTCGTCTTCAACGATAATCTTGACACCCGCGTATTGATTGGTCGTGCCAACCTGAACGACACCGGAAACAGGGCCCTCCTTGTCCAGATAGCCCACATTGCTGGGCAAGAGTACATTCTGGCCAACCAGAGAAGATGCTTGCAGAGCCTGGCTGGAGATCATCTGCTCATTGAGCTTGCCCATCTGGGTAGACAGACTGCTGATCCCCTCCGAGGTAGACATGGAAGCCATCTGGGAGAGCATCTGGGCATTGTCCACCGGCTTGAAGGGATCCTGATATGATAGTTGCATGGTCAGCAGTTTCATAAACGAAGCCTGATCCAGCTCTTTCTTCGGCGTCGTTGTGGTGCCTGTGGTCTGGGTCGTGGTACGGCCAATGCCGTTCACACTGTTTGTGGTGTCGACCATGTTGCATCCCTCCTATCAGGATTTGCCAAGCTGGAGCGTCTGCTGCAGCATCTTCTTGGCCGAATCTGCAACCTGTACATTGGTCTGGTAGCTGCGCGAGGCATTGATCATGTCAGCCATCTCTTCAACCATGTTGACGTTCGGTTTGAAGATAAAGCCATCCTTGTCCGCCATCGGATGGTTGGGGTTGTACTCCTTGAGCAGTGGAGCCTTGCTCTCGACAATGCCCTTCACCTCAACGCCGACCGATCCCTGCTTGTCTGACATGGCCTGATCGAGCTGAGCGGCAAAAACTGGCCGCCTGGCGTGGTAAGTGTTTTCCACGCTGGAGCTTACGCTGTCCGCGTTGGCCATGTTGCTGGCAACTGTATTGAGGCGCACGGACTGCGCACTCATGGCCGAGCCGGCAATATCAAAGACCTTGAACAAACTCATCACTGCTCTCCTTTCAGGGCTTTAAGCAGGCCACTGATCTTGCGATTCATAAATTCCAGGGAGGTTTGGTACTCCAGACTGTTGCGCAAGAACTCGCTCCGTTCCTGCTGCACATCCACCGTGTTGCCATCACCCGTATCAGGCTGCAACGGATTGCGGTATTGAACAGTACCGGGGGCATCCATATTCAAGGCAAAGTGCTTTTCACTGGTTGTTACCAGGCCAAAACCCTGTTTATGCTGGGCATCCTGCAATGCCTGTGCAAAGTTGATATCCCTTGCTTTGAAACCTGGCGTGTCCGCATTGGCAATATTGCTGGACAACACCTCGGCACGCTTGGCGCGAACACCCAGCGTGTATTGATGGATACCAAATGCCTTGTCGAATGAAAAAGCCATAGCACACCTCCTGCTTGGTATATTTTGCCTGCAAGAGATGTGCCAGACGATTTTCAAAATGCTGCGGGCCGTCGAGCCTAGCTATAAAAGCCTTTAAACGGAGTGCAAGGATCTGCTGCGCGATAGATAGGAACATGGTGCAATGCCATCACGAATGGAGCTATAAGAATGGAGCCATAAAGAGAGAAGGAGGCACTGTGCCTCCTTCTCTTATAACAATGTCACCAATCACAACTCATTGAATACCATGGGCTGCAACGTTATTTGACCTTGTAAACAATTCCGGGATTGCACCGAATCATCTCGAATCGGTCAGTCAAACCCGCCAGCGATTCCGACGCTCCCAGCATCAGGTATCCACCAGGATTGAGGCTGGATGCAAACTGGTTGAGGATTTTTGACTTCACTTCCGGTGCAAAGTAGATAAGCACGTTACGGCAAAAAATGATGTCAAATTTACCGAGCAGACTATAACTCTCCAGCAGATTGAGCGGCCGAAAGGTGGTCAATTTTCTGACTCGCTCTACCACCCGCATTTTGTTGTCACCATAGGGCTCAAAAAACATCTTCTTGCGCTCTGGCGACAATCCGCGTGCCAAAGCCAGACTGTCATATACCCCTTCCTTGCACTGATTCAGCATGGTAGTCGATATGTCTGTCCCGACAATCTGCACTCCACCGGGCAAGGTACCCGGCTTCTTCATCTGCTGCTCCAGCGCCGTCATGGCGATAGAATATGGCTCCTGTCCCGAAGATGAGGCAGCAGACCAAATCTTGACAGGGCGACCACTTTTGCCCAATTCAGGAAAAATCTTGTCGGTCAGCAGCTGGAACGGATATGTATCACGAAACCAGAGGGTCTCGTTAGTGGTCATCGCATCAACAACCGCCATTTTCAGGTCACGCTCTCGTACACTCATTGCACGGGTGACCAGTTCAGACAGACTCTCGATGCCAAACTGTGCCATCAAAGGTGAAAGACGGCTCTTCACCAGATACTGTTTGTTATCACCCAGCACGATCCCGCTCTGAACCGCAAGAAAGTTGCTGAACTGTTTGTATAAGTCATCCGAAAGTGTCTTCATGCAGCTGTTCTTCTTTAAATTAGAGTGCGTTTTGTACGGCTTTGGCCAATTCATCAGGCTGGAACTTGGCAATAAAGTTGTTTGCACCAACTTTTTGCACCATAGCCTGGTTAAATACACCACTGAGCGAGGTATGCAGAATAACATGCAAATCTTTGAGATTGGGATTATTCCGGATCTCGGCAGTGAATGTATAGCCATCCATCTCGGGCATTTCGATATCGGAAATCACCAGCGCAATCTGATCCTTGATAGGGCCATTTTTGGTCATCTCCAGCAGCATGTTCAATGCTTCGCGGCCATCTTTTGCCAGCACGCATTCAACTCCGATCGCCTCCAGCGCACGCTGTACCTGTTTGCGCGCAACCGAAGAGTCGTCAGCAACCAATACGGGACGTCCCAAGGTCGGATGCTCGACACTGGCCTCCACCAGCTCCTGGCTGACCTCAGTAGAAACCGGAGATATTTCGTTGAGAATACGTTCAACGTCGAGGATCTCGACCAACTCGCCATCAACCTCGGTAACCGCCGTCATATAGTTGATGCGACCAGCCCCCTTGGGGGGAGGAAGGATAGATTCCCAGTTCATATTGATGATGCGCTCGACCGAGTGCACCAAAAAACCCTGAATGGAGCGGTTGTACTCGGAGATGATAATGAAGCACTTGCTCAAATCTTCAATGGGGCGCTTGCCCATTGCCATGCTGAGATCGATGACCGAGATAGTCTGGCCACGAATATGAGCCACTCCGCGAATACAGGAGTTCAACTTGGGCATCACGGTCAAGGGGGGGCACTGCAACACTTCACGCACTTTGAATACGTTGATGCCAAATCTTTGACGTCCATTGAGACGAAACAACAACAATTCCAGCCGGTTTTGCCCCACTAGCTGGGTACGTTGGTTGACCGAGTCCAGGATACTGGCCATAAACACTCCCTAAAAACGCTTGGCATTAATCATGCATGCGTGATGGATTGCGTCAGACTATCGATGTGACAACAAACAGATTCTGAAGCAATCATAGTTAAATATGGTGATATGCGTGAACAACTTATCGACCGACGAGCGAAAATGATTAACCGACTTTTACTCATCAGCCTCTTTTTTGGCAGCATATCCTCGAGCCATGCCTCGGATGTCACAACCTATCTGAGAGAGCAGGCACAAGAGTTCGTTTATGGTCAACTCGATCTGCCGCTGGATGCCAGAGCAGAGGTCACTGCCGCGACCCTTGATGAGAGACTCCCGCTAACCCGTTGCGATGATCTGTTGACCATCAGCTTGCCAGCAAAAATGGAAATTCGTCGTAATACAACTGTTTACATGAAGTGTGAGGAAGAAAAACCCTGGGATGTCTACTTACCGGTAAGGGTCAGTATTCAAAAACCCTTTGTTACTGTCACCGACCCCATTGCCAAAGGGGATCTGCTGAATGAAAGCAAGCTGGTAGTGGCGTTTCAGGATCAAACCCTGATCCGTGGTGACTATCTGACCAACCCGGCCCCTTTGATTGGGGTACGCAGCAAGCGGGAGATCAAACCGGGACAGCCCATCCGCTTGAGCCAGGTTTGCGTGATATGTAAAGGGGATCAGGTCACCCTGACAGCCGAAAACAGCAACTTCCAGATCAAAACCATGGCCCGAGCCTTGCAAGATGGCAGTTTCGGAGAGATCATCAAACTCGTCAATATTCGCTCCGGCAAAACGGTGGAAGGTAAAGTCACAGCAGTCGGTGCCGCATCAGTCACTTTTTGATATCTGGAGCCTGACAATTTTTTTTCTAAAGTTTTGACCTGCCGCACCGATAAACAGGTAAGCAAATCTTAAAGCAGACGAAGGTAACTAAAATGGCCATCAACAATATCAACAACTTGGCGAATAATCGGTTGCAAAATACCGCTAATAGCCAAGGGACAGGCAGCAAGTCAGTCACCTCATCGCCCGAAAACAAAGCGACCACTGTCAAGCTGGACTCCGTCTCCTTGACCAGTGAGGCGCAACAATTGCAAAAAATGCAACAGAACCTCAATACCGCCTCAACCGGCAACGAGAGCAAGGTTGAACGACTGAAAAAAGCCGTCGCGAGTGGCGAATATCAGGTTAACAGCGACGCTGTAGCCAAGAAGATGTTCAGTTTCGAGGCCAATCTGGACAAAGTTCTGGGATGATGGACTTACCTTCGTTACTGCACACCCAAGATGATTACCTTAGCCAGATGCAAGGCATTCTGGAAGAGGAGTTCAGCTTGCTCGAGCAGCATCAGGCACTGGCCCTGCCTGCACTGACCGAGCGCAAACAGCAATTGCTTGCTGCGATAGAAACTCTGGACAAGACACTGGCAGAGATGCCGGAACTGGCACTGCAGCTAGCAGCCTATCCCGACGAGATGGCGCAGCTTCGCGCAAAACTGGATGCCTGCCAGGCACAAAATGATATCAACGGTCGCTTGCTTGAATTGAGCATCGTCTCCAACCGTCGTCTGGCAACCTTTCTGAGTCAGTTGCGTGATCGCAACAGCCTGACCTATGACGCCAAGGGTAACACTCGCTCTGGCACCCGCTCTTACGGTATCAAGGCCTGACATCTCTTATCAGGCCTTGCATTTTTGCACTCCGTTTTAAAGCACCAGTCGCAACAACTCTCGCCCGTCCTCACACGCATTGACGCGCAGTACCCCGTCCTCATAGCTCCCGTAACTGGCAGGCAACTCGCCGCGCGGGAAACAGATCGACCCCGGGTTCATCAATACCCGCTCCCCCTGCCACTCCAGCACAGGTACATGGGTGTGGCCGCTCATGAACAGACTACCCGCCGGTAGCTGTACCTCGTCCGGGCGATAAAGATGACCGTGGCTGACAAACCAGCGCCGCTCATCGATCAGCAACTGGTTGTAGGGGGCGGTGATGGGAAAGCGCAACAGCATCTGATCCACTTCGGAATCGCAATTGCCCCGCACCGCGATGATCTGTGGCGCAAGCTCGTTGAGCCTGTCAGCCACTGCCGCCGGGTTATACCCTTCCGGCAGAGGATTACGCGGGCCATGGTTGAGCAGATCGCCGAGCAGCAGATAGTGATCCGGCTGCCAGGAGTCAAGTTGGGTCAGCACCCGCTCCAACGCAATGATGCTGCCGTGGATGTCGGAAATGATGGCAAGTTTCATGAAATGCTCCTCACTGCGGGCTGAAATAGAGATCCTTGGTGGCAATCGTCCCTTTCAAATTCTGGCTGGGCAGCCCTCGCAGCGCGGGATCGACCAGTCTCATCTGATTGTAATGATACACGGGGAGGATCGGCGCCTCCTCAAGCAGCAACTGTTCGGCATGCCGGTAGAGTTCAACCCGGCTCGCGCTGTCCAGCGTATTGGCTGCCTGCTCCAGCATCAGATCAAAGTCGGGATTGCAGTAGCCGCTCTCGTTGCGCAGATCCTGACAACGGAAGCTGCCCAGCATGGCTGATGGCTCCACGTAATCGCCAAACAGGAAGCTTCTGGCCACCTGGAAATCACCGCTATCCTTGGCCACCTGATAGGCGCCCCACTCCAGACTGCTGAGGGTGACCTGTACCCCCAGCTTCTGCCACATGGCGGCAATGGCCATCGCCATCTGCTTGTGGGTTTCTGCGCTGTTGTAGGTAATGCTCAGCTTGAGTGGATTCGCACTGTTATACCCGGCCGCTGACAGCAGCGCTGCCGCTTTGGCCTGGCGGGTTGGCATATCTTCAAGCGCCACAGGCAATATCACCCGGGGGTAACCCGGCATCTCCGGCAACAGCGACCATGCCGCCTGTTCATCCTGCCCGCTCACTGATTCAATGAGCTGCTGTCGATCAACCGCCATGGAGAGCGCCTGACGCACCCGCACATCCTGCAGTTCGGGGCGCTTCAAATTGAACGCATAGAGATAGGTGCCAAACAGCGGCAAGCCCCAGAGCCGCTCCGGATATTCGCGCTTCATCTTCTGGTAATAGCCGAGGGAGACCTTGTTGGTAAGCTGGATTTCACCAGCCTCATAGCGCAGCCGTTCGGCATGTTGCGAGGTGATCGGCAGGTAGGTGACACGCCCGATACGGGTGTGAAAGTCATCCCAGTAGTGGATATTGCGCTCGGCTTCGATCCGCTCGTTTGGCGTCCAGCTTGCCAGCCGGTAGGCACCATTGCTCACCAGCTTGCCGGGCTCGGTCCACTGTTTGCCGAATTTGGCAATCGCCTTCTGATTGACCGGCACAAAGGGGCGCTGACTGATGAGCTGCAGGAAATAGGGAGCCGGCCGCTCCAGGGTGATTTTCAGGATCTGATCGCTTTGCGCTTCAATGCCCAGATTGCCGAGCTCCAGCGCGCCGGCATAGATGGATTGCGCATTGTTGATCCCCGTGGCCAGCAGCAATCCGGCAGAGGGAGAGTTGATGGCCGGATCGAGCAGACGGCGCCAGGCATAGACAAAATCAGCGGCCACCAGCGGCTCGCCATTGGACCACTTCAGTTGGGGGCGCAGGAAGAATCGCCACTCCAGCCCATCTTCACTCACCTCCCAGCGCTGGGCCTGAGCGGGGACGATATGCCCCTGCTCATCTTCGCTGACCAGCCCTTCAAACAGATCGACCAGTACCGCCTCACCCGGAAAACCGGAGCGCACCAGCGCAGGATCCAGCGACTCCGGCTCGGCACCGTTGCCCTTGACCAGGGTTTGCCGATCGGCAAGCAAAGGCTGCTGCTCAACGGTGGTGGCATGGGCCAGGGGCCCTGCCAGCACGGCAAGCAATAGCGGGGAGAGCCAGCGTTGCGCCAGCTTGGGGAAGAAACCATACCTCATGACAAAACCTCGAATAAAACCACTGCAGGAGGGGAAGGCCGACGGCGCGCCTGATGAATGCCTGATACCGCTCTTGTTATCCCCGAAAACGCCCCGTATTGTATCGGGCTTGCCCGGGAGATGGAGTCTTTCGGGTTAATTTTTTCAGGAGTTTTTATGGGTTATGAGTGGCTGGCCCTCGCGTCGGCCAGTTTATGGGCAATTGCAGCGCTAATTTCGGTCAAACCGGCCCGTCATCTCGGCGCATTTGCCTACAGCCGCTGGCGCATGTTTCTGGTCAGCCTGATGCTCGGCACCATGAGTCTGCTCACCGGTGGCTGGCAAACCCTCACCGCAAGCGCCCTGCCCCTGCTCGCCATCTCGGGGCTGGTCGGCATCTTCGTGGGCGATACGGCGCTGTTTGCCTGCATGAACCGGCTGGGGCCAAGACGCAGTGCCCTGCTCTTCTCCTGCCATGCGCTGTTTTCCGCCCTGCTTGGGCTGTGGCTCTTTAATGAACAGCTGACAGGCTGGCGACTGCTGGGGGCCATGCTGGTCTTTGCTGGCGTGATGCTGGCGATCCTGTTTGGCAGACGCAGTAGCAGCAACGAGTGGGAGCAGATCCGTGGCAATCTGGCGCTGGGGATTGGCCTTGGCCTGACGGCGGCACTGTGTCAGAGCGTGGGGGCCATCATCGCCAAGCCGGTGATGATGAGTGGTGAGGTGGATGCGGTGAGTGCATCGGGTATCCGAATGGGCAGTGCCCTGCTGGCCCACTGCGTCCTGCGGCTTGGGCGCTTGCCGCTGGCCATGCCGCTCAAACCGGTCAATCGCCAGATCCTCGCCATGATTGCCACCAACGGTTTTCTGGCGATGGGGCTGGGGATGACGCTGATCCTGATGGCGCTGCGGCAGGGCGAGGTGGGCATGGTGGCCATTCTCTCCTCTACCACACCGGTACTGCTGCTGCCGCTGTTGTGGTGGCACTCGGGGGAGCGGCCATCCATTGCCGCCTGGGCGGGGGCACTGATTGCCACCCTGGGCACCGCGCTGGTGCTGGGTTTCAGCACTCACTGACACCCGGCCCCCCCTGATCAGAACAGGGCAATCTCCTCAGCGGTCAGCTCGCGGTATTCACCGGGTGCCAGATCTTCATCCAGCGTCAAACCGCCCACCCGCTCGCGATGCAAGCCAACGACCTTGTTGCCGATGGAGGCAAACATCCGCTTGACCTGATGGTACTTGCCTTCGTGGATGGTCAGGCGGGCCTCGCACTCGCCGAGAATTTCCAGCTGGGCAGGACGGGTTTTATCGGTCTCGTTACGCAGGTAGACCCCTTCGGCGAACAGCTCGATTGCATCCGGGCTCACCGGATCGGCCAGCCAGACGTGATAGGTCTTGGCACACTCGTGGCGCGGCGAGGTGATGCGGTGGGACCATTGACCGTCATCGGTCACCAGCACCAGACCCGTGGTATCGAGGTCGAGGCGACCCACTACGTGCAGCTTGCCCATCGCCGGTTCATCCATCAGGAAGAAGACGGTCGGGTGATCCGGATCCTCGTTGGAGCAGACATACCCTTCCGGCTTGTGCAGCATGAAATAGCGGTTGCGCTGCTCCAGCGTCAGCAGCACGCCGTCAAACTCGATCTGGCTCTGCTCATTGATATGGAAGGCGGGCTGCTTGACCACAATACCATCCACCATGACCTCGCCCTGACGGATCAGTTTGCCTGCCAGCGAGCGGGTCAAATCGGAACAATCGCACAGAAATTTATCAAGCCGCATTCACAACCTCGGAGTCCAACAAGTAAAGGGGCGTCATTATATCGGGCGGGGGCGACAACGCCACTGTTAAGGGGTTGCCAATTATGACGAACTGGTCATCCGATGTTACACTTCTCCGGTGTGATCCATCCGCACGATACTCATAATAATAAGAGTCAGGAAGCCCTCATGAAGTCTCAAGCATCCTATCCCGTCATTCCCGTCAACCAGCTGAAACCCGGCATGTATGTCATTGCTATCGCCAGCCAGACAGGTGGGATGGAGATCGCCCAGATGGGCTTGGTGACCAGCGTGGCGCAAATTGCCAATCTGGTGCGTCAGGGGGTGCTCACGGTACGCATCGATCTGGCCCGCAGCAAGCTGGGCAGTACCGAGAGTGACGCCGTTACCTCCCCCGATCTCAATGCCAACAGCGCCCAGGTAGGGCGCCGGGCCAGTGCCAACGGCGAAGGACGGGAGCTTAAAATCCGCCGCCTCTATCAGGAAGCGCGCGAGCTGCAAGGCAAGTTCATTCGCCACCTCAAAGCGGGTGAGCCCATCGACATCACTCCGCTCGCCGAAGTCGCCGAGGAGATGGTGGACACCATGTTCACCCATGGCGATGCCATGCTCTGCCTGGCCCGTATTCGTGCCAAGGATGCCTATCTGATGGAGCACTCCATGAACGTGGCCATCCTGCTGGCCAACTTCGGCCGTTATCTGGGGCTGGAGCGCAGCGTGCTCAAGGAGTTGACTCTGGGAGGGCTGTTGCACGACGTGGGCAAGATCATGACGCCGGACGAGGTGCTCAACAAACCGGGCAAGCTGACCGACGAGGAGTTTGCCATCATGCGCCAGCATGTGGTGCATAGCTACGACATTCTCCGCAATACCCCCGGCATCACCCCAACCATGCTGGAAGTAGCCGCCAACCACCACGAGCGGCTCGATGGTACTGGCTACCCGCAGCGGCTGAAGGGGGATGAACTCTCCCTCTATACCCGCATGAGCGGTGTTGTCGATGTCTATGACGCAGTAACTGCCGACAGAGTCTACAAGGCTGGCATGCAACCCACCCAGGCCTTTCGCATTCTGCTAAAGGGAGTCAACCAGCACTTCGATGCCGAACTGGTCACCAAGTTCATCAAGTGCATGGGGGTCTATCCGGTGGGAACGCTGGTACAGCTTTCAAACCAGCGGTTGGCCATCGTGATGCAGCGCAACGAGCAGCAGCCGCTCAAGCCGGTGGTCAAGGTGATCTATCACGCTTCCCAGCGCCACTACCTCGATGTGCAGTGGCTGGATCTGGCCAGATCGAGTGTGAAGGAGAGCATCGAGTGCACGGTCGACCCCAAAGAGTTTGGCATCAACCTCACCAACTTCTTCTAACTCTGTCCTCACGACTGGCGCTGGCTATCGAGCCAGTGCCGGATCAGAAACTCCTCATCCAACGGCGAGAGATCGAAACGCAGGCTGGCCTCTTCGATGGCGGCGATATCGTACTGGTGGTGCTCACTGAGCCAGCGCACCGCACGTCGCAGATCTTCACCATGGGGGAGCAGCAGATGGTCGCTCATGGGATACCTCCGGTAGATCGCAAGGCAGCCAGCGCATCTGACTGCCTATTACAAGTCTAGTCGGTCAATCCCAATCCCCTCCTGCGTCTCCTCACCCTCCCCCATCTGTCACTGCAATCAGGCAATCAGCGACCGAAAGCGCGCTGCCAATCCTGATCGAACTTCACCAGCGCCGCATCCACCGCTGGCACGTTCATCAGCTGCTCCGCCACATCGAGCGGCAGAGTGATGGACTGGCAACCCACCAGCAAGCAGTCGAGCGCCTGGCGCGGGGTACGGAACGATGCCGCCAGCACCTTGCTGTTCGGCGCGTGCAGCGCAAGCAGCTGTTGCAGCTCCTGCACGGTGGCGATGCCGTCACCCCCCTGGGCATCCAGCCGGTTGACGTAGGGCGCCACGTACTCTGCCCCCGCCACCGCCGCCAGCCAACCCTGCAGCGGGGTATAGACAGCGGTGCCCAAAGTCGGCACACCGTTGGCGGTCAGGCTCTTGATGGCCGCCAGCCCCTCTGCGCATACCGGGATTTTGATCACCAGATCCGGGTCCAGCTCACGCAGAGCGAACGCCTCGCGCACCATCTCGGTTTCGGTTTTGGCCATCACCTGGGCAAACAGGCGCGCCTTGGGCCCCAGCACATCGCGCAAGGCGGGCAGCAGCTCACAGAGCGGCAATCCCCCGGCGGCGGTAATGGAAGGATTGGTGGTGACACCGGCCAACGGCAGGATCCGTGACCAGCGACGCACTGCCGCCACATCGGCGGTATCGAGATACAGCTCCATCTCTAACTCCTTAACGGGATGTTCAATATGTCGCCATTCTAGCGAGAAAACATCTGCAAACAGCTTGATCGAAATCAAATCAACTTTCGAATGAAAGCAAATAGAATGCAAATACAAAAGGAGGCGGTATGATTTTCGACCTGCAACGATATTCAACTCACGATGGCCCCGGCATTCGCACCCTGGTGTTTCTCAAGGGGTGCTCGCTGGCCTGTCGCTGGTGTCAAAACCCGGAAAGCCGCTCTCCCAAGCCGGACATACTACTCGACCGGCGCCAGTGCATCGAGGGATGCCAGCTCTGCAGCCAGGCTTGTCCGGCAATCTTGCGTGACAGCGAGGGCATCCAGCTCAGCCGTTCTGCCCTCAAGGCCGATGATATGGAACGGCTGCGCGGCCTCTGCCCAAGCGAAGCGCTGCAGGTGTGCGGCCGCGATGAAACCCTGGATACCCTGATGGACACCATCTTGCGGGATCGCCCCTTCTTCGAGCGCAGCGGCGGTGGCGTCACCCTCTCAGGTGGCGAACCGTTTATGCAGCCCGAATTTGCTGCCAACCTGCTGGCCCGCTGCAAGGCCGAAGGGCTGCACACCGCGGTCGAGAGCTGCCTGCATGTGCCCTGGCACCAGATTGAGCAAAGCCTTCCCTCACTGGATCTGCTGCTGGCGGACCTCAAACACGTGGATAAAGAACGTTTCTTCCACTGGACCCGCGGCAAGGTGGAGTTGCCCATCGCGAACCTCAAGCGCCTCGCCGAGCGCGGCGTGCCGATGCAGATCCGGGTGCCACTCATTCCCGGCTTCAATGCCGACCACGCATCGATCGAAGCCATCACCGACACCGCTGCCAGCCTCGGCACGGTGCAGGAGATCCACTTCCTCCCCTACCACACGCTGGGGATGGGCAAATATGCCCTGCTGGATCTGCCCTATCAGGCGCCTGAGACACCGTTTGACGACCCCGATTTACTCCACTTTGCCCACGCATACGCCCAACGTCAGGGGCTGACCCCTGTGACCAGAGGATAAGATCATGACCCAGCTCGACCTCAATACCCTGAGCCCGCGGATCCGCGCCCACAAAGAGAGCCTGATCCACATCGTTCAGCCGCCGGTCTGTACCGAGCGGGCCCGCCACTATACCGAGGCCTATCAGACTCATCTCGCCCGGCCGCTGCCGGTGCGCCGCGCCCTGGCTCTGGCCCATCACCTCAAGGAACGCACCATCTGGATCAAGCACGACGAGCTGATCGTCGGCAATCAGGCCAGTCAGGTACGGGCGGCGCCGCTCTTTCCCGAATACACGGTGAGCTGGATTGAGAAGGAGGTCGACGAGCTGGCAGATCGCCCCGGCGCCGGTTTTGCAGTCAGCGAAACCGACAAGGCGATCATCCACGCCCTCACCCCCTTCTGGCGCGGCCAGACGGTGCAGGATCGCTGCTTCGGCCTCTTTACCGACGAGCAGAAAGCGCTGCTGGAGAGCGGCATCATCAAGGCCGAGGGCAACATGACCTCGGGGGATGCCCACCTCGCGGTCAACTATGAGGAGCTGCTCACGCTGGGGCTCGATGGCTTCAAGGCCAAGGTGGCCGAGCGCCGCAGTCGGCTGGATTTGGCGGATTGGGCCGATCTGCAGCGCGAGCAGTTCCTGCACGCCGTCGCCATCACTCTGGATGCGGTCAGCGCTCACATCTCGCGCTACGCCGCACTTGCCCATGATATGGCAGCACAAGAATCTCGCCCCGAGCGCCGAAACGAGCTTGAGACCATCGCGCTCAACTGCGCCCACATCGCCCACCAGCCCCCCGAGACCTTCTGGCAGGCGCTGCAGCTCTGCTACTTTATCCAGCTCATCCTGCAGATCGAATCCAACGGTCACTCGGTGTCGTTTGGCCGGATGGATCAGTACCTCTACCCCTGGTATCGCCGCGAGGTGGAATTGTCGGAATCCCTGCCTCGGACGCGCGCCATCGAGCTGCTGCAAGGGTGCTGGCTCAAGTTGCTGGAGGTGAACAAGATCCGCTCCGGCACCCACTCCAAGGCATCCGCCGGCAGCCCGCTCTATCAGAACGTCACCATCGGCGGCCAGAACTGGCGGGATGGTGCAGCCCATGACGCGGTCAATGGCCTCTCCTACGCGATTCTGGAGTCCTGTGGCCAGCTGCGCTCCACCCAGCCCAACCTCTCGGTGCGCTACCACGCCGGGATGAGCGAGGATTTCCTCGACGCCTGCATTCAAGTGATCCGCTGCGGCTTTGGCATGCCCGCCTTCAACAACGACGAGGTGGTGATCCCCGAGTTCATCAAGCTCGGGGTGAGCGTGGAGGATGCCCACCACTACGCCGCCATCGGCTGCATCGAGACCGCCGTGCCCGGCAAGTGGGGCTACCGCTGCACCGGCATGAGCTTTATCAACTTCGCCCGCATCCTGCTGGCCTCCCTTGATGGTGGCCGCGATGCCACCACCGGCAAGGTCTTCCTGCCCCAATCCCAGTCGCTGCGGGAAGGGACCTTTGGCAACTTTGACGAGGTGATGGCCCGTTGGGATGAGCAGGTGCGCTACTTCACCCGCAAATCCATCGAGATCGACTGCGTGGTCGACAGCGTGCTGGAGGCTCAAGCCCATGACATCCTCTGCAGCACGTTGGTGGATGACTGCATCGAACGCGGCAAGACCATCAAGGAGGGGGGCGCCGTCTATGACTGGGTCTCAGGTCTGCAGGTGGGGATCGCCAACCTTGGTAACAGCCTGGCTGCCCTAAAGAAACTGGTGTTCGAACAGGGGATAGTGGATCAGCAAGAGCTGGCCGAAGCACTCGAGCAAGATTTTTCAGGACTGGCGGGGGAGCAGCTGCGCCAGCGCCTCACCAATGCCGCCCCCAAATATGGCAACGATCTGGATGAGGTAGACATGCTGCTGGTAAAGGCTTACCAGAGCTACATCGACGAGCTCAAGGGGCTGCACAACACCCGCTTCGGCCGCGGCCCCATCGGCGGTACCTACTATGCGGGCACCTCCTCCATCTCCGCCAACGTGCCGTTCGGTGCCGCCACCATGGCCACCCCGGATGGCCGCCACGCCCGCACGCCGCTGGCGGAAGGGGCCAGCCCCTCGTCGGGTTCGGATCGTCTCGGCCCGACGGCGGTGTTCAACTCCATCGGCAAGCTGCCCACGGCGGCCATCCTCGGCGGGGTGCTGCTCAACCAGAAGCTGAGTCCGGCGAGCCTTGAGAACGAGCGGGACAAGGCCAAGCTGATGAGCCTGCTGCGCACCTTCTTCGAGGTGCACAAGGGGTGGCACGTGCAGTACAACATCGTCTCGCGGGAAACCCTGCTGGCAGCCAAGGCCAATCCGGATCAATACCGGGATCTGGTGGTACGGGTGGCGGGCTATTCAGCCTTCTTCACCGCCTTATCCCCGGATGCGCAAGATGATATCATCGCCCGCACCGAGCACAGTCTCTGACGGGGCGCTCCCCATGGCGCCTGTGACGTCATATGATTGGCAAGCCACCCTCGGGTGGCTTGCCGCTATCCACCACCTTGCATGCGAGCGCACCATGAATCCACGCCACCAACTGATCCTCACTCTGGTCCATCAGGCTCGCAAGATGAGCGTGAGTGAACTCTCCCGACACACAGGTGTGTCTGAGGTGACGGTGCGCAACGACCTCACCGCGCTGGAGAAACAGGGACTGCTCAGACGGGTACACGGCTCGGCCATGGCGCTGGAGACCGATGACCCCGATGCCCGGATGAACATCAACTACCTGCTCAAGGAGCGCCTCGCCGAGCGGGCCGCCCAGCTGGTGGAAGATGGCGAAACGGTCTTTATCGAAGGGGGCAGTGCCAACGCCATGCTGGCGCGCCATCTGGCCCTGCACAAACGGGTCACCATCATCACCATCAGCAGCTATATCGCCCATCTGCTCAAAGATACCCCGGCTCAGGTGGTGCTGCTCGGCGGGCTGTTCCAGCATCAGAGCGAGAGCGTGGTGGGGCCGCTCACGCGCCTCTGCATCGAGCAGGTGCACTTCTCCAAGGCCTTTATCGGGGTCGACGGTTTTCATCCCGAGATGGGCTTTACCGGCCGCGACATGATGCGGGCCGACGTGGTCAACAGCGTGCTGGCCAAGGGGATGACCAATGTGGTGATCACCGACAGCAGCAAATTTGGCGCCATCCACCCGAGCCAGCTTGGCGCGCCGGGCCAGATCAAGGTGCTGGTTACCGACGATGCCCTGCCCGCCCCCATGCGGGCCACCCTGGCCGCACGCGGCATCACAGTGCACTGCGTCTCTGCCTGAATCGCACCTGGCCCCCGTTGCCGGGTTGCTCCCCCGCCGGTCGGCTTGACGGCGCCCACCCTGGCGGGGGTATGCTCGTCCTCTTTTGGCCTCTCATGGCAGAGGCCACAGACCGAAGGACACCGCATGCACACCAAAGACAAGTTTCTGGCCGCTCTGGTCATCCTCTGCTGGGGGCTTAACTTCGTGGCCATCAAGTGGGGGCTGGAGGGGATCCCCCCACTGCTGCTGGGTGCGCTGCGCTTTATCGGCGTGGTCTTCCCCGCCATCTTGCTGGTACCCAAACCCGCCATGCCCTGGCGCTGGCTGCTGGCCTATGGCGGCGCCATCAGCCTCGGTCAATTCGCATTTTTGTTCAGTGCCATGAAATTCGGCATGCCCGCAGGTATGGCCTCGCTGGTGCTGCAATCCCAGGTGGTGTTCACCCTGCTTTTTGCAATGATCTGGCTGGGGGAGCGCTGGCAATCCCACCACTGGGTGGCGCTGCCCTTGGCGGGATTCGGCCTCTATCTCATCGCCACTCACGGTGAAGGCAACCTGACCTTGCTCGGGTTTATCCTGACGCTGTGTGCCGCCGCCTGTTGGGGCCTTGGCAACGTCATCAATCGCCAGATTGGTCTGCGCTACCAGACCACGCTGCCGAGCCTGATCGCCTGGGGCGGTCTGGTGCCCATCCTGCCATTTTTCGCCCTCTCCTGGCTGTTCGAAGGGCCGGAGCTGATGGCCAGCAGCCTGCGCGACTTCAGCTGGCAGGGATTGCTGTGCGTGCTCTATCTCTCGTATGTCGCGACCTGGCTGGGTTACGGCCTGTGGGGACGACTGCTGATGCGCTATCCGGTGGCGCAGGTGGCACCGCTCTCCCTGCTGATCCCCTGTGTCGGCATGGTCACGGCAGCGCTGCTGCTCGATGAACATCCAACACCCTTGCAGTGGCTGGGCTCAGCTCTGGTGCTGCTCGGCTTTGTGGTCCATCTGCTGGGTAGCCGACTGCGCTGGTTCAAACCACAGAGAGCGACATGATGAGCGCCTGCCCATTTACGCTATTTCATTGACCTGACAGGATAAAATTTTCATGATGAGCCAGTCCCCATCGGGACTGACATCACCAGTGTGTGATCTGCAGGAAGCAGACTTCAGGAGAGCAAGGACATGCCATCGACCATCACCGCCGGGGGGCGCCGCCTCCCCCCTATCATTCGCGCCACCGCCATCACCCTGACCCTGTGCTGGAGCCCGTTTGGCTGGAGTGCCACACTGCCCGCTGACTTGAAGTGGGAGAGCAACAACCAGGACCCTCTCTATGCCGATCCGGCCGCCAAACGCGGCGGCACCTTTCGCACCTTTATGACCAGCTTCCCCCTGACCCTGCGCAAATATGGCCCCGACTCCAACGGCGGCTTTGCCGGTTACGTGCGGGAAACCAACCTGCCACTGCTGAGCACTCATCCCGTCACCGGCAACCCCATGCCGATGCTGGCAAACGAGTGGGCCTTCGGCGCCGACAACAAGACCCTCTATTTTCGCATCAATCCCAAGGCACGCTGGTCAGATGGCCAACCGGTCACCGCCGATGACTGGCTCTTTACCCTCAAGATGATGCGCAGCAAGGAGATCAACGACCCCTGGTACAACAACTACTACAGCACCCAGATAGCAGACATAACCAAGTTTGATGATCACACCCTGGCCATCACCAGCGGCACCGAAAAGAGCCGCCAGGATCTGCTCGAATCGCTGCCCATCAGCCCGGAGCCGAGCCACGCCATCAAGCTCACCGCCAACTGGGTCAAGGAGTACAACTGGAAGGTGTTGCCGGTCACCGGTCCCTATCAGATCGATCAGGTGAAAAAGGGCAAATCGGTCACCTTCAAGCGGATTGAAAACTGGTGGGGGGATGACGAGCGCTACTTCCAGCATCGCTTCAATCCTGCGCGGATCGAGATCAAGGTGCTCAGGGATCTGAACATCGCCTGGCAGCACTTCCTGCGCGGCGATCTCGACAGCTTCCCGCTGGTGATCCCCAACTGGTGGCACGACAAGACCAACACCGCCGAGTTCGAGAAGGGGTATATCGAGCGGCGCTGGTTCTACAACCAGACCCCGCAACCGCCGATGGGGCTCTATCTCAACACCGCCGATCCGCTGCTGCGCAATCTCGATGTTCGCCTCGGCATCCAGCATGCCCTCAATTTCGACAGAATGCTCGCTACCCTACTGCGGGGGGATTACCAACGCCTCAACAGCTATGGCTCAGGTCAGGGTGAATTTACCAACAGCGAGATCAAGGCCCGTCCGTTCGATCCCCAACTGGCACGGGAATACTTTGCCAAGGCAGGCTTTAACAAAGTGGGGCCGCAGGGGATTTTGCAAAACGACAAGGGGCAGTCACTGACCCTCGCCATCACCTACACCACCGCAGAGCACGCCCAGCGGCTCACACTGCTGCGGGAAGAGGCCAAAAAGGCGGGGCTTAATCTGGAGCTCAACCTGATGGATGCATCGGCCGGTTTCAAATCGATGCTGGAGAAAAAGCACCAGAGCGCCTTGATGGCCTGGGCGGGTAGCCGCTATCCCGCCTATTGGGAGTTCTTCCACAAGGTCAACGCCAACAAGCCCCAGACCAACAACATCATGAACATCGATGACGACGCCATCACAGCCTTGGTGGAGCAGTATGACAAGGAGTTCGACTTTGCCAAAAAAGCGGCCCTGTCACGGCAGATCCAGCAGCGGCTCTATGAGCTGGCCAGCTTCGTGCCTGCGTATCAGGTGCCCTACACCCGGGAAGGGGCATGGCGCTGGATCAAACTGCCAAAAGTACCAGCAACGCCCAAGAGCGAGCAGCTCTATTGGCCACTCGGTGGCGACAACAGCGGTTACAGCTATGGCGGTCTGCTGTGGATTGATGAAGAGCTAAAATCCGAGACCAGGGCAGCCATCAAGAGTGGCAAGACTTTCCCGGCCGAGCCCATCATCGACACCACCTATCGCCAGCCCTGATAGCCACAACTCGTTTGGCAAACAGACCTAAAACAAAGACCCCGCCAGATAGCGGGGTCTTTGTTGGCAACCGGTGTTGCGAATAGCTCGGTGATCAGCCGCGTTTGGCCTGCTTCTCGGCAATGGCGTCAGCCACGTCAGCCGGCTCCAGTACGATGCCTTCCTGATCCGGGGTCGGGAACACGGCAACACACAGCTCGTCCTGCTCCATGCCGTCAATCCACCGCTCCAGCCACACCTTGAGGGTGATGGACTGTGGTTTGCAATCGGCCCACTCGCCTTCGGCCCACGCCTTGGCGTACTCCGGGTGCGGCCATACCGGGATGCAATCTTCATCATCGGTGGTCAGCATCATGACGCCATGCTCGTCAGTGAGGACGAACAGCTCTTCATGCTCGACCAGCTTGCTGATGAAGTGATCGTAACGGTAGTCAGCGTTCAGTTGCAGCGCGGCATTGCGCTCGGTGTCGCTCAGTTCATAGCTCATTGGCCAAGTCTCTCTCTCGATAAAGGGCGCCATGTTCACATCTTGTGGTCAGCTTGTCCAGCTTGCCGCCTCCTGACTCCCGTCGGGGAAACAGCAACGCTCATAAGGATAGAGCAGGGCGGCGAATAAAACGTCTCACCCACCTTCCAGACCTGATTAAAAGGTCGGGGTGATCAGCTCTACATCAGGTTGCTCGCTCAACTTCTGTCGCAGCCAGTAGGCAGACTCTACTTCGACGAAACAGAGTTGATCCCGACCGTCAGCCGCACTTTTCATCAACTGCTCAAATCGCTGCTGTTGTTGTTGCTCCCAGAGAGCGGCAAGCTTTTCGCCATGGGCCTCATCCACCACTTCGCGACGAAGTTCGAACAAATTATCTGTGATCGGGCTGTTGATCTTGCCCGCGCTATGCCAGTACATCTGCAAGTTGTCCATCATCTCGGTGTCGTAGTTGGCCAGCGCATCCAGCTCCGCAGTCGCCCCTTCCTGACCAGATATAAAATCGCACCAACCGGCATCGAGATTTGCCAGCTCGCGGGCGCGAGCCCCTTTAGCATGTTTGCGAAGATGGGTAATGTCGCCCCCCTTGCGGGCAGGTAGCCACACCTCTCCCTCATGGCCCTCCAACAAGGAGGTCAGCAAGGAGACTGGGTAAACAGGGAAAGTGGCGGTGTGTGAATGCAGCAGGGATACCAGCGTGATCTTGACCATGAGCAATACCTTGGACTGGGCGAACAGCCGCCAATGGACCGTCCGATATAAAGAATTCCCCTATCCTACCACGTTTGGCCCGGCTCGGCCCTTGGCGAAGCTGTCAGCCAACCATCTGATTACGCCGAAAAAAACAGCATTTGAAACGCAGCATCCAGCCAAAGATCAATAATTTGAGCCAGCCCCCACTAAAGTGGATCCGGGGATGCTAGTTTGCATACATCTTTAGCGTAAGGAGTAAATCCATGATTGGGATCGACCAGGTTTCTAACGAATTCGTGAACGATTTGAAAATACTGGCATGCTTTGATCCGGCCAACATGAGCTTGGGGATTAAATTACGCAGCGATATGTCTGAAGAGTTGTGCCAGGCGGCAGCCCGTCTGCATCAACAGGGGCTCATCAGCGCAGAAGATGGCGGCTATCTCACCCCGTTTGGCATGACCATGGTTGAACACCTGCAACATCTACTGGTCGCACTCAAACCACTTTGATCGGCTGTGGTGCCCAAAGTGAAAAGTTGAGTAGCTCCCAGCGCTCCCCTTGGTGAAGATGACAGGCAAACAGCAAAGGACCTTCGGGTCCTTTTACTTTACCATCCACCAGCCACTCCCCCTCCCTTTCAGGGACCAGTCGCGCATTCACCTCATCAGGTTGCTGTGCGGCACCCATCCGGATCTGGACAAATTGCTGGCAGATCACCTGCGCTTCCATCGCGGATTGAACCGGTACCGGCGTATCTGAAGTCGGAGTCAAGGTGGCAGCAAGCAAGAGCGATAGCAGCATGATTCAGCACATGGGAGTCAGTAGCAGAAGCCAGATAAACAAAAAGCCGTGGCACCAGAGGTACCACGGCTTTCTTAAATTCTGTAAGAATTACAGAGCGGTTACGTTCTCAGCCTGCGGGCCTTTCTGACCTTGGGTCACAGAGAACTGTACGCGCTGACCTTCAGCCAGGGTACGGAAACCGTTACCTTGAATGGCGCTGAAGTGAACGAAAACGTCCGGGCCGTTTTCTTGCTGGATGAAGCCAAAACCTTTGGTTTCGTTGAAAAACTTAACGGTACCGGTGATCATGTTAGACATATCTTTTAAACCTGTATTCAAAATAATTACTTATGCTTTTCAGCGGGTAAAGCTCAAAAAACGGGATTAACTTATGAACAACAGGACAAGATGTGAAACATCGTATTCATTGACATAACTATCGCCCTTTCAAGCTGGTTTGGATTATACGTGGCTTTGTAGATTACGCAAACAAATTTGTGCCCTGCCAACGGCAGGGCACAAACTGTTATAAGGTCGCTGCTTCCAACGCTTCGACCAGCGCTTTGAGAAAACGAGCCGCCTCCCCGCCAGTACAGGCTCTGTGGTCAAATGTCATCGACAGCGGCAATGCTCTGACGGGACGCGCTTCACCATGGATGAACACCACTTTTTCGAACAGTTTGCCTGCCCCTATGATGGCCACCTGCGGCGGCGTCACGATGGGGCTGGCATAGCGGCCTGCGATGGCGCCGAAGTTGGTGAGCGTAATGGTCGCCCCCTGCAACATCTCGCGCGGCACGGCGCGCGCCTTCACATCGGCGATCATCCGATCCAGCCCCTGCCGGATATCCGCCCCCTCCCGCTCGGCCACGTTCTCCATCACCGGCACATAAAGGCCATGCTTTGAATCCACCGCGATGGCCACATTGACCTCTTTGAACAGCCGCCGTGACAGGGTGTCGCCATCAAACCAGGCATTCATCGAGGGCTCGGCGCGGCACGCCACGCCAATGGCCTTGATAAGGCGCACCGTCACATCCTCATCAGGCCGCCAGTGACGCAAATCCACCTCATCGGTGATGCTGACCGGCACCACAGTCTGATGAGAGAGCTCCATCGCCTTGGCCATGGCACGCCGTGACCCTTTGAGGAATTCGTTGCCACTGCTCTGCTGTGACTCGAATGCCTGCTGCACATCCAGCTCGGTCACCATGCCGCCGCTGCCACTTCCCTTGAGCCGGTCGATATCCAGACCCAGTTTTTGTGCCAGCAGTCGCACCGCTGGCATGGCTTGCACCAGCGCTCCCCCCGGGGCAATGGCCCCCACCACGAAGTGATCCTCGATATGCTGCTGATGGGCGCTCACCTTGCCCACCACAGTGCCATCATCTTCGCCCCCCTCGAACTCCACCAGCGGCGCACCGATATGGAGGATATCCCCCTCGGCGCCGCAGAGACGGGCAATCACCCCGGCTACCGGAGAGGGTACATCCACCAGCGCCTTGGCCGTTTCCACCGACAAGAGCACCTGATCGACCGCAACGGTATCACCGGCACTCACCTTCCATTCGACGATCTCGGCTTCGGCCAACCCTTCACCCAGATCCGGTAATTTGAAAAATTTCATAGCCACTGGTTCTCCATCAGCTGGTGAGCCGCATCGGCGATATCCTGCTCGGTGATGAGGTAATACGCTTCGTTGCGATAGTAGGGAACAGCTGCATCCACCCCGGTCAACCGTTTGGGTGGCGCCTTGAGGCTGGGAAGTGTCTGCTCGGTCACCCGCGCCACGATTTCGGCCCCGACCCCGAAGCTGCCGCACGCCTCGTGTACCACCAGTAAACGGCCGGTCTTGCGTACCGAGGTGAGGATGGTCTCCATATCCAGCGGCTTGATGGTGGCCAGATCCAGCACCTCGCACTGGATATCCTGCTCGGCCAGCAGGTTCGCCGCCCGCATCACCTCCTGAATGCAGGCCCCCCAGGCCACTACCGTGATATCCCGGCCCGGGCGCAGGGTGAAACAGACATCCAGCGGCAAGCCGACACCGTCATCCACCACCTCGGATTTCATCGAGCGATAGATGCGGTCAGGTTCAAAAAACATCACGGGATCCGGATCGCGGATGGCGGAGAGCAGCAGGCCATAAGCACGTCTCGGGCTGGAGGGGATCACCACCCGTAGCCCCGGAATATGGGCAAACAGCGCCTCGACACTCTCGCTGTGGTGTTCTGGCGAGTGAATGCCCGCGCCATACGGGGAGCGATAGACAAGGGGACAGGAGAGGCGGCCACGGGTGCGGTTTCGCATCCGCGCCGCCTGACAGATGATCTGCTCCATCCCAGGGAAGATGAAACCCTGAAACTGGAACTCAGCCACCGGCTTGAGCCCCTGGGTCGCCATGCCGACCGCCACCCCGGCGATTAATCCCTCGGCCAGCGGCGTGTCGATCACCCGCTTGAAACCGAACTTGTCGCGCAGGCCCACGGTGGCGCGAAACACCCCGCCGTTGACCCCCACATCCTCGCCGAGCACCACCACATCCGGGTCGTGCTCCATCTCGTAGTGAAGGGCCATGTTGACCGCTTCCAGCAAACTGATCTCACTCATGGCCAACCTCCTGCTTCATCCCCTTGGCAATCACTCGCTCGCGCTGGGGCACGAGTTCGGCGGGCAGGCTGGCGTAGTGATAATCGAGCATCGCCTCCGGCGGCTGGGGCGCCATCGCCTCATAACGGGCGACCGCCTGCTCTACCTCTCGGGTAGCCTCCGCCAGCAGGCTCTGCTCCTGCTCCTCATCCCACCACCCTTTGCTATGCATAAACTGGCGTAGCCGCTTGACCGGCTCTTTCGCCCAGGCGGCCTCGACCTCGGCCCCATCGCGATAGCGAGTGGCATCGTCGGCCGTGGTGTGATCGCCGAGGCGATAACTGACCGCTTCTATCAGGGTCGGCCCCTTGCCGCTGCGGGCCCGCTCGACGGCACTGCGCGCGGCATCGTAAACCGCCACCACATCGTTGCCATCCACCTGCAGGCTGCGCACCCCGGCACCAATCCCCTTTTGGGCCAGCGTAGGAGCGCTCGATTGCAGCTTGCGCGGCACCGAGATGGCCCACTGGTTGTTGTTGACGATGATGACCATCGGCAAGTGCCAAACACCGGCGCAGTTCAGCCCCTCCAGAAAATCCCCCTTGGAGGTGCCGCCGTCGCCGATAGTGACTACGGCAACCCGCGGTTGATTACGCAGTTTGAAAGCCGAGGCAATACCGCAGGCGTGGGTGATCTGGGTGGCGATGGGGACGCAGATGGGGAGATCTTCAGAGGGAGTCCCATCGGGTTTGAGAAAATAGCTGCCCCGCTCGTCACCACCCCAATATTGCAAGTTCTTCTCCATCGGCACGCCACGCACATAGAGGGTGGGCATGTCCCGATAGTAGGGGACGTAGACATCCTGCGGCTGCATGGCCAGACCAATGCCAATCCCCACGGCTTCTGCGCCGAGATGGGAGGGAAAAGTACCGAGTTTGCCGGTTCGTTGCAGCGCTATCGCTTTTTTGTCATAGCTGCGCACCATCACCATATTGCGGTAGAAGGTGTGCAGTATCGCCTTGTCCAGCCAGGTCGGTAAGGTGGCGACCGGGCACCCTTCCGCATCGAGGTAACGAAGGAAAGGGATGTCGACATGGGTCATAACTGGCTCCTTGCCGTTGTAGACGTCACCGATGCTGGTGACACCTAGATGTAAATACCTTGTTAAATAAAAAGCAAAGGGATTTACTCAGGTAAGACCAGTAGAAACTTCTTTAAAGTAACGAAGGAGCTGAATTTTCGGCGATGAGTGGCAAGGTATGCCGTAAATGGTGCAACTTTGCAGTTCTGAATGCAGGATGCCAAATGTGAAAAAGGGGAGCCTTGCTCCCCCTTCTGTTACTCAAGTCAGCGGTTACGCCAGCCAGCAGTTACGCTAGCCACTGTTGCAGCTGGTGGGCCATGCCAACTGGCAGCAAGTGAGCGCGACTCAACAAGCGGCTGCGCCAGGGCTCGGCCAGCAAGGTGGGGCAAATTCGCATCTCCCGTCCCCGGTCAGCCACGTGCACCAACCGATCGATGAGGGTCTCCAGCGGCGGATGCTCCGACCAGTGGGGATAGAGGTCAGCAGTTGTGATATCGGCCAGCTCGCACACTCGCTCCTCTTCCTCATCTCCCTTTCCATCAGCCATTGGCCAGGGGTGAAGCACCTGCAGCCAACCCGGCCGTGCTGCCTCCAGCAACTGGCCCAGCGTCGGCGGTGCAAAGTGGGGATCCCCTGCGGCTTTGAGCAGATGGCGCGCCCCCGCCAGCACCACCACACCGCGGGCGGGAAGTGCAAGAAGATCGTCGGCCAGCGCCTGATCCCGCCCCCAGTTGTGCTGCTGCCAGCGCTCCGGGCTCATCTCTTGCCACTCGAATAAGGGCTCGCAGAGATGCACCCGCAGCCGCATATGTTCGGGGCGAGCCAGATTGCTCTGGCGCAGGGCGGCAAAGAAGGCCGGAAACTCGGGGGCCATCCAGGCGGGAAAGGCACAGGAGTCGAGCCAGACCGGATAGAGCCGCGCCAGCGTGAGCGGCTCATCCTGCCAGCTCTCCTGCCCCGTCAGCCAAGCATCGAGCAAGCCCTGATGGCGGCGATTGCCGCACTCCAGCACCAGATCGGTCATGAATCCCCAGAGCGCCGGATCACACAGCCAGGCGTGCTGGCGCCGGATAAAATCCGGGTGCCAGTGCGGCTCCCCCAGCCCCACCAGCTTGCCCGCCTGCAAGGCTTCCCGGATGGCGGCAACCGGGGTCATGCGTCCTCCTTCTGCCGGATGTGCGGTTGCTGCCCGACCCCATCGACCCGCTCACAAATAAGGGCGCCGATCTTTGCCAGCCAGTCGGGATGCACCATCTCCTGATGCAGGCAAGGGAAGCGCTCATAGCGGATTTCCCCTTTTGTCAGCGGCTCCCAACCACGTCCATCCAGCCAGAGCTGGCGGGAGGCTGACGCCTCGATAAAGATCACCTCCCCGTGGTAGCAGTAGTCGACCGGCTCACGGATCAGCCGGTTGTTGTGGCCAACCAGCTCAATCATGGCGCTCACCACCTGCTCGTCGAGCATGGCCAGCGCACTCCCCTCTGCCCCCAGTCGGGCCACCACGTCGTCGCGAGTGAGGGAATCGAGCGCATCGTCCGCAACCGCAATGCCCCCCATCCGCAGCAACGCATCAAGCATCCGCTGTTCGTCGGGCAACGGCTGGGTTTGCCACTGCTGGCAGGGGTAGGCATCGAGCAGCAGCACCATGGCCACCTCCTGTCCCTGCTCTTGCAGCATGGCGGCCATCCGGTGCACCAGCATGCCCCCGAGCGACCAGCCGAGCAGCCAATAGGGCCCCTCGCTCTGCTGGCGGCGCAGCTCGGTCACATAATCGAGGGCCAACTCGTCGAAGCTGGCAGGCAGCGGCGTATCCGGTTGGCAGAGCGGCCGTGCCTGTAGGGCATAGACCGCCATATCAGTCGGCAGATGGGGCACCAGCGGTGCATAACACCAGCCGAGCCCGCCTGCGGGGTGGATGCAAAAGAGAGTGGGGCCTGATGCGCCCGACTGCGCACTGTGCGCCCGCAAGGGCAACAGCATGGGCATAGCCTCCCGCTCGCCGCCAAGATGGCGCGCCAGCTGGGCGGGGCTGGGCGCTTCGAACAGGCTGGCCAGAGTGAGCGCCTGTCCGGTCGACTCTTCAATGCGCACCACCAGCTGCGCCGCCAGCAGGGAGTGACCACCGAGGGCAAAGAAGTTATCGTCGGCGCCGACCCGCGCCAGCCCCAGTATCTCGGCGAAGAGGCGACAGAGCCGCTCCTCCAGCAGGGTTTTCGGCAGCGCCTGACCCACCGCCAACGCCATATCGGGCAGCGGCAACCCCTTGCGATCCAGCTTGCCATTGGGGGTAAGCGGCAGCTCGGCCAAGTTTACCAAGAGCCCCGGCACCATGTAGTCAGGCAAGGAAGCGCCAAGGGTGGGTACCAGCTCGGCCAGCGTCAGATCTCTGCTATCTGCGGCTACCACATAGGCCACCAGACGGCGATCGCCGGGGGCAAATTCGGGGGCCAGCACCACCGCCTGCACCACCCGGGGGTGGCGCAGCAGCACCTGCTCGATCTCCTCCAGCTCGATGCGCTGACCACGGATCTTCACCTGAAAATCGAGGCGCCCCAGATACTCGATGGCGCCATCCTCGCGCCAGGCAGCCAGATCGCCGCTGCGATAGAGCCGTCCCGTCCCGAAGGGATTGGCAATAAAGCGCTCGGCAGTGAGCTCGGGCTGACCAAAGTAGCCATCCGCCACCTGTACGCCGCCAATCCAGAGCTCCCCCGCTACACCGGGCGGCACAGGCTGCAACCAGGGGTCGAGAATGTGGATGCAGGTATTCCAGACCGGATAGCCGATGGGCACGCTGGTCACCGCCTCGTCTGCCCGGCAGGGATACCAGGTGACATCCACCGCCGCCTCGGTCGGGCCATAGAGGTTGTGCAGGGGGGCTGAGAATGTCCCATACCAGCGCTGCACCAGATCCGCGGGCAGCGCCTCGCCGGAGCAGAATACCTGGCGCAGGGCGCGGCAACGCGCAGGCTCGGCCTGAGTGACAAAGATCTGCAGCATGGAGGGGACAAAGTGCAAGGTGGTGATCCCAGCCTGCTCAATCAGCTCGGCAAGGTAGGCGGGATCCTTGTGGCCACCCGGTTTGGCGAGCACAAGCCGCGCACCTGTCATAAAGGGCCAGAAGAACTCCCAGATGGAGACATCGAAACCGGCCGGGGTCTTTTGCAGCACCCGATCCGCCGGGCCGATGGGATACATGTGCTGCATCCAGAGCAGCCGGTTGACGATGGCACCATGGCTCACCACTACCCCTTTGGGCCGACCGGTCGAACCGGAGGTGTAGATGATATAGGCCGCATCTTCCGGTTTGGGGGCTGGCAGCTCACAAGGTGCTGTCATTGCCAACTCTCCCGCCGCCAGCTGCTCTGCCACACCGGGGGCATCGAGGCAGACAAGTGGCGCCGCCACATCGAGCAGCATCTGAAGCGTACGACTGGTCAGCACCAGCGCAGGCTCGCTGCTGGCGAGAATGTAGCCGATCCGCTCCGCCGGATAGTCCGGATCAACGGGCACATAGACGGCACCCACCGCCATGATGGCCTGCTGGGCGAGGATAAGCTCGGGAGAGCGCGGGATCACTACCGCCACCCGACAACCGGGGCCCACGCCCCTCCCCGCCAGATAGCATGCCAGCTGGCGGGTACGCTGGCGCAGCTCGGCCACACGCCAGCGCTCGGCGCCACACTCCAGCGCGATGGCGCTCTGATCCGCCGCCGCCAGCCCCTCGGCCAGCAGTGCGCTCAGGGTAGTGGTCGGCAACGGATAGTCGGTTTGGTTCCAGCGCGCCAGCTCAGCCTGCTCGCAGGGCAGCAACAGCGGCAAACGCACCGCCAGGGCCTCGTCACCCGCCTCACTCCAGGCCGCCAGATAGGCGACCAGCCGGGCCAGATGACGTTCGCTCTCCTGTTGGCTGAAGCGCCCCTGATGTGCTTCGAGGGTCAGGGTCATCGCGCCTGCCTCCTCGGCAAAGTAGAAGGCGCACTCCTCCACCGGCCCCGCCGCCAGCACCTGCACCTCGCCACGAACCTGGTTGTGCCCTTCACCAAAGCTGAGGGTTCGGGCAAAGGGCATCAAATTGACCTGAGGGCCAAACAGCGGCTGGCCCGGCTGACGCTGTTGCAACCACTCCTGGCGGCAGCCCTGATGACGGCGCAGGGCGGCAAATTGCCGCTCGACCTGTGCCAGCAACTCCCCTACCCGGCTGGTGCCGCTCAGCTCGATGCGCAGGGGCACCACATTGACCTTCATGCAGGGGGTATCGGCCGCCGCTGAGCCCAGCCGCCCCATCAGCGGAATACCCAGCACCACCTCGCCAGCGCCGCTCATCCGTTGCACATAGCTGGCCACCGCCGCCAGCAGCAGGCTGTAGGGGTGACAGGCCGAGCGACTCGCCCGTGCCACCAATGCCTGCCACTGGCGGCCAGCCAGTCGCTGTTCAAGCCGATATGTGGAGCCCGGCCCTTGCGCCGGACGGCGGGAGAGCGACGCCGGGTTCTCCACCCCGGCCAGCTGCTGCACGAAGAAATCGCGATCCCGCGCGGTGCGCGGCGAATCCTGATAGGCCGCCTCCTCGACCAGCAACTCCTGCTGAGTCGCATAACGGCAGGGGGCAGGCTGCTCGCCGGCACAGAGCGCCTCATACCAATTTGCCACCCGCTGGCAGAGCAGGCTCAAGCCAAAACCATCGATGGCGATATGGTGCACGGCAATAAACCAGGCCCACTGCCCCTCACCAAGGCGATAGAGGGTGGTGGCAAACAGCGGCCCCTCGGCCAGATTGAAGGGGACAGCCAGCTGCGCACGCATCTCGGCCTGCGCGGCTGCGAGCGGGTCAGCTTCGCTGCGCAGATCCCGCTCGGTCAGCTGCCAGCAGGCGGGGTTGGCCACCATTTGCGGGCCATCGGCAGTAGCCACAAAGGCGCAGTGCAGACTGGGGATCTCGTCGATGGTCTGGCGCACCGCGCGGGTGAAGTGATGGGGAGCCAGCACCCCCTCCAGCAGCCAGTACTCGCCGGTATTGCAGACGGGGCTCTGCGGGTATTTTTGCTGGGCAAACCAGATGCCAGCCTGAGCAGTGGTAAGTGGCCAGCGTGGGTGCTCACCACGCTGGTGGGTGGCGCGCATCGCCATTGTCTGTTCCATGGGAATATCCTTGCGCAAACATCGAGCGGGCAGCGGCTTACCCCTGCCCGCATGGCTGAAAAGCGAGGAGGCCAGGCCTCCTCCATAAAGTAGAGTGTCACGCCTGCCAGATCGGCAGCGCGCGGGCTAGACCCCCAGAGTGGCACCGCCATCAACCACCAGATCCTGCAGGGTGATATGGCTGGCGGCATCGGAGGCGAGAAACAGCACGCAGGCAGCCACCTCGTCGGGGGTCCCAAGTTTGCCAAGGGGGATCCCCAGCTTGAACTGCCCGGGCAGACCCGCGATGGTGCGCAGCTCTCCCTCACGCTGCTCCGCCTCCCCCTCCTGCCACATGCCGTACAGCATCGGGGTACGGGTCGAGCCCGGCGACACCAGATTGCAGCGCACCCCATAGGGGGCAAGTTCCAGCCCTGCCGTTTGGGTGAGTCTGGTCAGCGCCGCCTTGGAGGCGCCATAGATGCCCATCCCCACTCGCGGCACCCGACCGGCATTGGAGGAAACATTGACGATGGCGCCCCTGCGCCGCCCCTGAAACCAGGGGGTCAGGGCCCGCATCAGGTAGAAAGGAGCGAAGGTGTTGACGGCGAAGGTGCGCAGCAAGAGGGCGTCATCCACCTCATCGAGCCTGCCGGTCGCCAGTACGCCGGCGACATTGACCAGCACATCGGGCCCCAGCCCCTCGTCCAGCAGCTGTTCGCAGCAGCAGGTCACGGCCTCGCTGTCGCAGACATCGATCACCACCCCCTTCACGTTGCCGGGCAGCGCCTCGGTCAGTTGCAGATCGAGTGCCACCACGCAGGCCCCCGCCTCGGCAAAGGTGCGCGCCACCGCATGGCCAATTCCCTGCGCCGCGCCGGTCACCCAGACGGTTCTGCCTTGCCACTCGCTCATGGGGTGCACTCCGGTTCGCTGACGTGCTCTTCGTTGGCCTGATAAGCCGTGTCCTGACTGACATTCAGCTGACGGGAGAGGAGCGCCCACCAGTTGGCCAGGGTCGGCGTGCGAGCCAGCTCGGCCAGCTCCACCACCAGCCCCTGCTGATGCCACTCTTCCACCAGCCCCATCACCGCCAGCGAGTCGAGACCGTAGTCGAGCAGGTTGTCATCCTCGGTGGGCTGCTCATGCTGCATCTCGGCGGGCAGCCGCGCCAACACCTGAGCACGCAGCGACTCGCGAGTCAGGGGGCGTTTGCTGGCCGCCATCACCTCGGCCACGGTAATCACCCGACCGGCATTGCGGCTGACGTAGGAGAGCGCCAGCAGATGATCTTCGCGGGAGAAGTCGGCGATGGCATCTGCCACCAGGAAGGGGCGGATATCCCGCATAAAGGCATCGACCGCCGTCTGCATCACCCCGATATGGCCGTAGATGCCGCAGATCACCAGCTGATCCCGCCCCCATCCGGCCATCAGCTCGGCCAACGGTGAACGGCAAAAAGCGCTGTAGCGCCACTTGGTCAGCACCGTATCCTGCGGCTCGGGGGCCAGCGCCGAAACAATCGGCTGACGCTCCGGCGCTCGGGTCAATCCGGGCCCCCACATGTCGTTGAGCAGCGCCCGATCGGCCTGGCTCTGCTCGGCGGGCTGGGCGGTATAGACCACCGGCATGCCGAGAGCACGCGCCTGACGGATCAGGGTGGCGATATGGTCGATGACCTGATTGATCAGCGGATTGTCCGGCCCGTAGAAGTCGACGAAATAGTGCTGCATATCGTGGACCAGCAAGGCGGCGCGGCCCGGTTCGAAGGACCAGTTCACCCGCCCGGTGGGCAGCTCCTCGGCGGTAGGCAGCGGATAGGCGGCGAGGGATTGAATGGTCATGCACACTCCTTGGCGAGCTGCTCGCGCAGCGTCTGTTTGTCTATCTTGCCGACCGGGGTGTGGGGCAGTTGCTCCACCAGCACCAGGCGATCGGGCAGTTTGTAATCGGCTACCCCCTGCTCGCGCAGGAAACGGCGCAAGCGGGGCAGATTGAGGGGCTCGCGGCACATCAGAAAGGCGCAGCTGCGCTCCCCGAGCATGGGATCAGGCATGGCGACCAGCGCCGCCTGCCGCACTTCCGGGTGGGTCAGCAACAGCTCTTCAATCTCGAGGGCGTCGATCTTCTCTCCGCCCCGGTTGATCTGATCCTTGTTGCGTCCCACCACCATCAGATGGCCACCGGGCAAGCGGCAGACCAGATCGCCGGTGCAGTAGAAACCGTCCCGGTCGAAGGCACGCTGATTGTGGGCATCAGCCTTGAAGTAGCCGCGAAAGGTGTAGGGGCCACGCGTCCAGAGCTCGCCGCACTCGCCATCGGGCAAGGGGCGCCCGTCGCTGCCTCGCACCTCCACCTCGTCACCCGGGCTCATTGGACGGCCCTGGGTATTGACGATGTGCCACTGGTCATCCTCGATGCGGGTGTAGTTGACCAGCCCCTCGGCCATGCCGAACACCTGCTGCAAGCGGCAGCCAAGGCTGCTCGCCACCGTATCGGCATGAGCCGGGCTGAGGCGCGCCCCTCCCACCTGCACACACTCCAGGGAGGTCTGCGGATAGTGGCTGGCTGCCTCCAGCCAGAGCGCCAGAGCCGGTGGCACCAGTGCCGCCCAGTTGACCTGATGGCGCTGCACCAGCGGCAGACAGGTTGCAGCAGAGGGATCCTTTGCCAGCACCACGCAGCCACCGGCATAAAACACTCCGAGTGCGCCGGGGGAGCTCAGGGGAAAGTTGTGGGGCGCCGGCAGGGCGCAGAGATAGATCACCCGCTCATCCCAACCACACACCGCCACGCTCTGGCGCACGCTGTAGCCATAATCATCATGGGTACGGGGGATCAGTTTGGGGGTGCCGGTGCTGCCGCCGGAGAGCTGGAAAAAGGCGACCTGATCGGCCGGGGTTGGTGTAGGCGCTGTGGCCACCTGCACAAAACCATCAGCACAGGCCATGGTTTCAGACTGACGCCATGCAAATCCTGACTGAAGATCGGAGCCTTCTGCCTGCTCGAACAGCAGTGTCTGGCAGGAAGGAGATACCAGCTCATCAAGGGCCACGAGGCTTCCCGCTTCACCGGCAAAGCCGGGGTGAGAGGGGCTTAGTACCAGCAAGGCGGGCTCAATCTGGCGGGCAAAGGCCACCAGCTCGCGCCGCTGATGGCTGTAGAGGGCATGCACCGCCACTACGCCGCAGCGGATCAGGGCAAACCAGCAGATATAGAACTCGGCGCAGTTGGGCAACTGCACCAGCGCGGTATATCCGTGGCCCAGCCCGCGCGCGGCCAGCCGCGCTGCCAGTGCATCGACCTCACGCTTTAACTGGCCATAACTGAGGGTTCGCTCGCCGCAGATCAGGGCCGTGCGCTCGGGATAACGTTCGGCAGACCCATCGAGCAGGGTGGTGAGCGGTTGTCCGTGCCACCACCCTTGTGCCCGGTAGTGGGCTGCCAGCTCGGCAGGCCAGGGGGTAAAGGGCACCAACGGCTTCATGCGGTTACCTCCGGCACCCGGCTCTCGAGGCCAAACGCCCGCAGCATGGTGCCAAGCTTGGCGGCGGTCTCCTGCCACTCCGCTTCCGGTGAGGAGCCCACCACTACCCCGGCGCCAGCATAGAGCCGCAGTTGCCGGCCAGCCAGCACGCCACAGCGAATGGTGACTACCCACTCGCCATTGCCATCGGCATCCATCCAGCCGACGGCGCCACAGTAGAAGCGGCGATCGTACCCCTCGAGCCGAGCGATGGCCTGACGTGCTGCCGAGAGCGGCGTGCCGCATACCGCCGGTGTCGGGTGCAGCGCCAGCGCCAGAGCCAGCACGGGAGAGGGCTCATGGAGCCGTCCGGCGATGCAGGTCGAGAGGTGCCACATGGTAGGAGTGGCGATCACCTGCGGCTCCAGAGGGACGTCCAGCTCGCGGCAGAAGGGAGCGAGGGCCGCAGCGACCGCATCGGCCACCAGCGCATGTTCATAGCGATCTTTCTGGGCCCCCAGCAGTTCGGCACTGGCCGCCTGTTGATCGGAAAACGCGTGGCGCGGACGGGAGCCCGCCAGCGGATTGCTCACCACCGCCATCTCGCTGCGCGATACCAGCAGCTCGGGGCTCGCACCAAGCAGGGTCTCCCCATCCGGCAGCGGGATCTGGAACACATAGGCGCCCGGATTCTGGGCCAGCAGAGAGCCATAAGCGTGTGCGGGAGAGGTCTGTTCTGCGCTCTGCACATCGATGGCGCGCGACAACACCACTTTCTCGAGCTGGCCCTCGCTGAACTGCTGCAGCGCTGCCCGCACTGCCCCCTGATAGTGGGCAGAGCCGGTCACTTCACTCACCTCGCCATGGAGCTGGCAACAGCGGGCGGGCAACATCGTATCCCTTGCGACCCACTGCGATTGCGCCGGGATCACCAGATGCCAGGGGGATTGGGTATCAAACGGAATGGCGCCGATGGCGATGGGATTGACCATCCCCTGCTGGCGCAGCTTACGCAGATGGGCGAGCAGCTTATCCGGTGGGATGCCGGTAAAACTGTCGTGGATACCGGAGGCGACCAGTACCCTGTCACCGCTGGCAAAACAGCACACTTTATCCAGCCCGACCGCTGTGGCGGGCCACTCTCCTTCCAGTGCATGGTCACACATGACGGTGCTACTCCTTGGAATGAATCACTGCCTGACACGACTTAAGGTGAGTCATTTGACTCACCAGGTATCAGGGTGAACGGCATCCTAACAAGGAGCGAAAAAACGATCAATACAAATGAGAATCAATTTCATTAACTTCTTTTTAGTCAAAAGAGAGTGACGAACGAAACTGAGCTTCGCCAATAAAAAAGAGTTGCGATCGGAGCAAATTCAACTTGATAATGATAACGCTTATCATTTGTATATTATGGAAGATGTAAATAATGAAATCCTCAACCTCCCGTTTTATTGCTCCCAGCCTGCTGGCCACCACCATCGTCACTCTGCTGACCCAGCAAGCCATCGCCGCCAGTAACGCCCCTCAAGCCGATGAGGTGATCACCGTCACCACAACGGCGCACAATACCCGATCGGCACCGGCCTCTATCTCTGTCATCACGGCCGAACAGATCGCCGCCGCGCCCGTCAATGACCTTGCCGACCTGCTGCGCCACGAAGTGGGCATTCAGGCTGAAGCGGACACCAATGGCCGCAGCGATATCGGTATTCGTGGCATGTCCGGCAAGTACACCCTGGTACTGGTGGATGGCAAACGCCTCTCCTCCTCCAATGCCCTGTGGCGCGGCGGCAACTTCGACAACACCCCGGTCCCCCTTGGCATGATCCAGCGGGTCGAGGTGATCCGTGGTCCCATGTCAGCACTTTACGGCTCCGATGCCATCGGTGGTGTCATCAATATCATCACCAAACAGCCGGGCAAAACCTGGCAAGGGGCGGCTGATGCCGACTTCAAGGCCATCGAGGGCAAGGATGGCGGCGATCAGCACAGGACCAACCTGGGCTTTAACGGCCCCCTGACCGACAACCTGCTGATCCGGATGAACGGCGAGGTGTATGACCGTCAAGCCTGGACCCCCACCGAAGCTGCTGACGGCATCCCCCTTATCGAAGCCAAACAGACCCGCAACTTCGCCTCCACCCTGAGCTGGCTGGTGGATGAGCAGCAGCGCTTCGAGCTGGATTACCTCTACAACCAGGATGAGCGGCCTCTCGATATCTTCCGCAAAACCGGAAACAAGGTGCACAGCCGCCAGCAGCAAAACGATCGCAACCTGTTTGGTCTGACCCACAAGGGGAACTGGAGCTGGGGTGACACCACCGTCATGGCCAACTATGAAAGCTCCCAGATCGATGATTTCAATACCAGCTACTCGGCCCCGCAGCAGCGCGAACTGGAAGAGAACACCCTGACCCTCAAGGGCTACACCAACCTGGCGCTGGCCAACCACTACCTGACCCTGGGTGGTGAATATCTGGATCGGGAGCTGGTGGATGCGGTGAGCTACAAGGATATCGGCGGCAAGGAGAGTCACTCTCAGGAGGCGCTGTTCGCTCAGGACGAAATTGGCCTGACCGACAGCCTGACCTTCACGCTGGGCGGCCGTTACGATCACCACGAGATCTACGGCAGCCACTTCACCCCGCGCGGCTATCTGGTCTATGAGATGAACGATGTGGTGACAGTGAAAGGCGGTGTCAGCCAGGCCTTCAAGGCACCGGCGCCGCACCAGTACTCCAACGGCTATAGCATCGAGAGCTGCGGCGGCAGCTGCCGCATCTATGGCAGCGACAAGGTCAAGCCGGAAACCAGCACCAACTACGAGCTGGGCGTCATCGCAGGGCAAGGGATCTGGGAGACCAGCGCCACCCTCTTCTACTCCGATATCGACGACATGCTCACCTTCAAACAGCTGCCGAACTCCACTGACCGCACCTGGTACAACCTGGAGAAGGCCACCACCAAGGGGCTGGAGCTGACCGGCAGGCTCGACCTGACCGACGACATCAATCTGGGTGCCAACTACACCTACCTGAAAGCGGAAGGCGATCAGGGTCAGGCCCTGCCCGAACGGCCGGAGCACAAAGCCAACGCCAAGATCACCTGGCAGGCCACCGAGCGGGTCAACGCCTTCGTTGGCACCACCTATACCGGCACCCAATATGCGGAGCAGACCGTCAACAAGGCCGTGGTGCTGCACAAGCTGCCCAGCTATCAGACTTTCGATCTCGGCACCGGCTTCAAGGTCACCGAGAACTTTGATCTGCGGGTCGGTATCACCAACCTGACCGATGTGCGCCTGCAAGAGAAAGACACCGTCTTCCAGAACGTCGAACCGGGTCGCAGCTACTACGTCAGCGGCTCAGCCCGCTTCTAAGGTAGCCAAGGCCGATATAACAGAGCGCGGGCCCATGCCCGCGCTCTGTTAACCAAGAGAATAAGGGGAAGATCCCCACTGGACAGCAAAGAGCATGCAGATTTCCATTTTCATCAGGATCGCTCATGTTCACCTCACTTCTGAATGCTTCACCCCTTGCCACCCTGCCCACCCCTGACGAGATGTTAAAGGCCAGACCCTGTCCGGCACGGCTCGCTCGCCAGATCGCTCGCAGCCGCCAGCAAGCCCGCCATATTCTGCAGGGAGAGGATGATCGCCTGCTGCTGGTGATCGGCCCCTGCTCCATTCACGATCCGGTAGCCGCCCGCGACTATGGTGGCCGGCTCGCTGAACTGCAGGGCCAATACGGGGAGCAACTGCAACTGGTGATGCGCACCTATTTCGAAAAGCCGCGCACGACGCTCGGCTGGAAAGGATTTATCTTCGATCCCGACCTCGATGGCAGCGATCGACTGGAAAAGGGCCTATCCCAGGCCAGGGAGTTACTGTTGACCCTTGGACAGGAAGGGCTCGCCTGTGCCACCGAATTTCTCGATCTCACCAGCATGCTCTATCTGGGGGACCTCATCAGCTGGGGCGCCATCGGTGCTCGCACCACCGAATCCCAGCTCCACCGCCAGCTAGCCTCGGCCCTCCCCTGCCCCATCGGTTTTAAAAACGGCACCGATGGCAACGTCCGGATCGCGGTCGAGGCCATCCTTGCCAGCCGGGCCGCGCACCTCTATCCGCAGCCTTCCGGTGACGGGCGGCTGGCACTGGTGCGCAGTCATGGCAACCCCGATGGTCACCTGATCCTGCGCGGTGGCCGCCTGCCCAACTATCAGAGCAATCATGTGGCAGAGGCTGGCGACTTGCTGCGCCAACATCATCTGTCACCCCGGCTGATGATCGATTGCAGCCACGGCAACAGCCAGAAACAACATGCCCGCCAGCTGCTGGTTGCCCGTGACATTGCCGACCAGCTGGAGGCAGGTAGCCATGCCATCGCCGCCATCATGGTGGAAAGTTTTATCTGCGAAGGGCGTCAGGAGATTGGCAGCAAACCGCTGCGCTACGGCCAGTCGATCACCGATAGCTGCATCGGCTGGGAACAGACAAGGCAGCTGCTCGATATGGTGGCAGAAGGGGTTGAGGCGCGCCGTCAGCAGCGGATCGCCCTGGCGGGATAAATGGCGGATTAGAGAGATAACTCAGAAAACAGTGTGGCCCCGATGGGGCCACACTGTTGTTCACTGTTTGACGCACGTCAGGCGACTGACTCACGCTCCACCAGCTGGGCTTCAAACTTGAGCGCCAGGCCGTCTACCGGCTTGTGATCGAGCAGGCGCAGCGCCAGCTCAGCAGCGCGGCTGCCCATCTCCTCGATGGGGTAGCGCACTGTGGTGAGCTTGGGATAGATGTAGCGGGCGTAGGGGATATCGTCGAACCCCACCACCGATACCTGCTGCGGGATCTTGTAACCCCGCTCCAGCAGGCAAGAGATCGCCCCCGCCACCATACCGTCGTTGAAACCGAGCACGGCAGTGAACTCGACACCACGGGCCAGCAGTTCACTCATCGCCACATAGCCGCCATTTTCGTCGGCATAGGCGCGGCTGACGAGAGCAGGATCAAAGGCAATCCCTGCTCTCGCCAGAGTTTGGGTGTAACCGGCCATCCGCTGCTGACCATCGACAAACTCTTCATCATCGGAGGTGATAAAGGCGATGTTGCGATGACCGGCATCCAGCAAGTGCTGGCACGCGGTGGTGATCCCCGCCTGGTTATCGAGCCAGACGCAGCGATCCTCAAAGCCCGGCACCTGACGGTTGATAAAGACGATGGGGGTAGAGCCTGCCGCCAGCTCGCTCAGCTCCTCGTCCGGGAGCGCCTTGCTGTGGAGGATCAGCGCATCGCACTGGCGCTGCAGCAGCGCCTGAATGGCGTGACGCTCGCGCGCGATATCATGGTTGCCAGACATGACGATGGTGAACTTGTTGGCCTGATCGACCATGGTTTCGATGCCACGCATCATCTGGGCAAAGAAGGGGCCGCCGCAGAGGTCGCCAACCAGCACGCCAATGCAGTTGGAACGCTTGCTGACCAGTGCCTGGGCAAAACTGTTGGGTCGAAAATTCAGTTCCTTCATGGCCGCCAGTACGGCCTCACGCTTTTCCGGTGCTACCTGTGCCGTGTTGTTGATAACCCGCGACACGGTGGAGATAGACACATTTGCCAGCTGAGAAACGTCTTTAATCGTTGCCACTATCCATTCCTTTATTGTGGGGGAACCTGTCGGTGCCGACGCCCGAGTATACCCTGCGGCCTGATGCAATTCCCGGAGCCAGGTCACCGGGCATGTTTCCTTTGGTAACAAAACCTTACCCGATGATACCCGTCGGCAGGGCAATTTGAAAACAGGGGCCGGCTGGCGGCCCCCGACTCAATAGGCGTGATTGAGCTCCCGCTCTGACATGAAGCGCAGCGGCTGCTGCAGCTTGTGCTGATAGATGAGATCGAACGACAACACGTTTTGCACGTAGTTGCGCGTCTCCTTGTAGGGGATACTCTCAACCCACACGTCCATCGGCTTGTTGTCACTCTGCTCTCGCCAGCGTTTTACCCGTCCCGGCCCGGCGTTGTAGGCAGCAGCAGCCAGGATCCGGTTGCCGTCATAGACATCCAGCAAGCGCTTGAGATAGGCGCTCCCCAGACGAATATTCATCGTCGGATCAAACAGTTGCTGCTCGTTGCGATAGGGCACCCCCAGCTTGCCGGCAGTCTCTTTGGCAGTAGCAGGCATCAGTTGCATCAGACCGCGCGCCCCCACCGGCGACTGGGCCAGCGGATAGAGGGCACTCTCCTGACGGGAGATGGCATAGAGCAAACTGGTGTTCATGGTGCGCTCTTGCGCCATCTGGGAGAAGGTGCGTTTGAGCGGCAGCGGGAAGCGCAGGTCGAGGGCATCCCACGCCTCGGCGCGAATGCTGGCGAGAATGGCCAGCTCGTGCCAGCCCTGATTGAGGGCGATATGACCAAACTCGATGCGCTGGGCCACCGGATTGCGATCCATGTTGTGGATCCACTCCGAGCGGGCCGCCGCAATCTCGTTCATCGAGAGCAATTCGCGCACCCGCAACAGGAAGGGCCAGCGCTGGCTGGCCGTGCGCCAGTCCGGTACATGCTTGACGCTCTGGTTCTTGATGCGATAGGGCACGCCGGTGCGCTGGGCGGCCATAAAGCCGTAGAAACCGCGCAGGTTGGCGGTCTCCAGATAGAGATCCCGCGCCGGTTTTTGCTGCCCCTGTACTTCAAGAGAGCGCGCCATCCAGTAGCGCCAGCGATCCTCTTTCTGACGGGCCATCGGCATCATCTTCACCCAGCCGGAGAGGCCACGCCAATCCTGCTCCCAGATGGCCAGTCGTGCCCGCAGCTCGGTGATGTCGGGATCCGCCAGCTTTTTCACCGTGCTGTCGACCCAGCTGCGCTGGGCTATGGAGCGATCCAGCAGCAGGCGGCGGGCAATGGCACGCTCTACCGGTTTCACCTCGGCCTGGGTCAGGCCGAAACGGCTGCGAAACAGCGCAAGCTGGCGCAGCACCGACTCCGGCTCCTGATTGGCATAGCGGGTCAAACCGAGGGAGAGCAGCTTACGGGAGTAGGGATTGCTGCTGAAATAGGCCGGGTTCATCGCCTTGGCAGGCTGCTCGAACAGGGTCACCATCTGATCGCCATAGCTCTGCAAGCCACTACCCAGGGTCGCGCCAAGGTGGCGGATCAGGTTGGGGTTTTCCGCCTCGAACGCCAGCGTCATCCGCTGCCAGATCTTCTCCTGGGTTCGCTGACCGGATGCCTGCCACAGCTGGAACAGCGGGGAGCAGGCATCGGGACGGGATTGACCGCTCATCCAGATCTTGCCCGCCCCCTGCAACGCCTCTTTCTGCTTGCCGGTGTAATAGAGCGCCTGATAGTGCATGCAGAGCAGATCGGTGGAGCTCGGCTTGGCCGGATAGAAGCGCAGGAACTGCGACCACTGCTGGCTCTGGGCCAGATAGGTCAGATAGCTGCGCTCCAGCCGGTTGGACTGGGGGGTATCTCCATGCTGGCGGATAAAGCGGGTCACATCGTTGTAATCCGCCGCCCCCGGACGAAAGGCGAGCTGATAGTAATCGAGGTAAGGGAGCAGGGGGTAATGGGTCAACCGGGCACGAATTTGCTGGAAACGGGCTTGATCATTGGCCCGTACGGCGTCATACGCCTGACGGTAGAGCGTCTGGTCGGCAGTCTGCGCCATCAGGGTCGGCACGAACAGCGCCGACAAAACAATTCCCCATACAGCTTTCACTGAGCATCTCCATTGAGGGCAATACACCGCCCGGTGGCGGTGGGTCTACTGCCTCTCATTCTACCCGTTGCCGGGCAGCGCTACAGCGGGGAGCAAGGACTATTTTTCTGCCTCGCTCAGCTGCATTTCACGCAGTTGCTCCGGTCTGGTCAGCCGCTGTACATATTTCTCCAGATAGGGCACCGGCAGCGGCTTGGAGGCGAGATAGCCCTGATAGAAACTGCACCCCTGCGCCTTGAGAAACTCCAGTTGCTGGCGGGATTCCACCCCTTCCGCCGTGACGTTGAACCCCATATGGCGCGCCATGGCGATCACCGCCTCGACGATGGCCATGTTGTCGCCATCTTTCGGGATGTCCTGAATGAAGGAGCGGTCGATCTTGAGCTCATCGGCAGGCAGCCGCTTGAGGTAGCTCAGGGAGGAGTAACCGGCGCCAAAATCGTCGATGGCAAAGCTGATGCCGAGCTCCTTGAGCTCGGTCATCTTGCTGATGGTGTCCTCGGCATGACCCAGCACCACGGACTCGGTGATCTCCAGATTGAGGCAGGCCGGATCCATGCCGGTTTGCGCCAACACATCGTGGATCCGCTCGACAAAATCGGTGGCATGGAACTGCTTGGCACTGACGTTGACCGAGATCTGCGGAATGTGGATGCCGTTTTCCTCCCACAGCACATACTGGGCGCACGCCTCGTGCAGCACCCAGTTGCCGATATCGACAATCAGGTCCGTCTCCTCGGCGATGGGGATAAATTCGGCCGGCGAGACCAGCGAGCGACCGGCTGGCTGCCAGCGGATCAGCGCCTCGACACCAATGATATCGCCGCCATCGACCATATGCTGGGGCTGATAGTAGAGGGTCAGCTCTTGCTGGCTGAGGGCGTTGCGCAATTCGTTGTGAATGAGCAAACGGCGATCCGCCTGCTGCTGCATCGAGGCATCGAAGAAGCGACGGGTCTTGCGGCCAGCGGACTTGGCCTGATACATGGCGGTATCCGCCTGCTTGAGCAGATCATCAACCCCCTGCTCCCGATCCGGAAACAGGGTAATGCCAACGCTGGCGCCGATGTGCAGCACCTGCCCCACATAGGTATAAGGAGCGGCAATCTCGGTGATAAGCCGTTCGGCAATGATATCGGCCTGCATCTCCGCCTGGGGCGGGCTCGCCGAGAGCGATGGCAGCAGCAACACAAACTCGTCACCGCCGAGGCGGGCCAGACAATCCCCCTGTCGCACCAGCCGTTTGAGACGGGCGGCGACCTCCTTGAGCAGCCAGTCACCGGTAGCGTGGCCGAGGGAGTCGTTGATGGTCTTGAAGTGATCGAGATCGATAAAGAGCAGCGCGCCAATCAGACCATCGCGGGTCGCCTCGTTGAAGGTCTGCACCAGGGTCTCATGCAACTGACGGCGATTGGGCAATCCGGTCAGCTCGTCGTAATAGGCGAGATCCTGAATGCGTCGCTCGGCCGCCTTGCGCTCGGAGATATCCTCGAAGCAGATGACAAAGTGGCTGATCACCCCTTTTTCATCCTGCACCGGCGTCACTATCTCCCACTGGGGGTAGGTGTGACCATCGGCATGACGACGCAGAGTTTCTCCCTGCCAGCGGTTGAGAGGGTTGAGCTCGTAGCCCAGCCCTCCAAGATTGGGCCAGAGATCCTCTTCCAGCTGCAGACCCAGTACGGAGTGGCTGTCAAAACCGGTGATCTGGCTGAAGGCGTTGTTGACCCGCAGGATCTTGAACCCCGGATCCGTGATGATGATCCCTTCGTGGGTCTCGAATGCAACGGCAGAGAGGCGCATCTGGGCATCGGATTGCAGTCGCTCCAGCTCGGCTACCATCCGTACCGAGAAGGTATTGAGCACCGAGGTGAGGTTGCTGGTATCTGCCGGGGCCGAATAGAGCAGCGCCAGATGGCCCAGAAGTTGGCTTCTGGCATCAAATAGCGGCTGACCATAATAAGTCTGCCCGGCCGCCAGCCAGGGTTGATACTCCTGCGACTCGTCAATCACCTCGAAACAGATGGCCCCTTGCTTGTAGAGCTCCTGACAGGGGGAGCCCGCCAGCGGGTAGTCTTTAAGCGTCAGCCCGTCGGCAGCCAGCACTTTGACCCGGTCGGCACCGCACAACTCCCCCACCCAGACCGCATCCACCTTGAGGATATGGGCCAGCTGACTGACCAGGGTATTGAAGAAATCGAGCCCGGTGCGGGCAGAGAGCGCCTGCGCCAACTGGGTGAGCAGGGTGGTTTGAAGCAACGGCAAAGAGAGGTTGAGAGAGGAGACCGCACTGTTGGCGGTATCAAGAGGGGCCAGCCAGCCACAGCAGATCTGCTGGGTAGGCACAAACTGACCGCTCCAGAGCACATGGTTGAGCTGCCCCCGATCATCCTTCAGATGACCGATGAACTGTTCAGGCAGATGTGATTCATGAAGCCGGACAAGAAAATCGGCAAAGCCTTCCTCATCTTCCGGTAACAGGCGAGCGGCCCAGGGATGATTGCCCTCCCCTTGCCACTGCTGGTAGGCCCCCTGATCAGAGAGACTCCACTGATCATGTTGCCGATCGAAAAACCACATGACTTGCGTGGCTTGCTGCTTCATTTACCACTCCAACACAACAACCAACCACGTTTGATGTCCAATCAGGCATAGCAACGCCCCCTGCATCCGCTCATCAGAGCAGAGGTTGCGAGGGAAGAGTACAAACATGCGATATCAAGCAGTGAAAACCGGACATGAGGTCGACACGAAGTGCTGCCAAGAAGGGACAGAAACGATCCTATTCCTGTCATACTGCCTGCCAGTTTCATGGAGCTCAAGCTGTTTTTGGCACGAAACCGGAAAAGATCACAATTTATAAGTTGCTGAATAGCCAAGGGAAGGTTATGTGACACGGATCACATTTCAATCTTTGCCAATGAGTAATCTGAAGGTGAAGACACAAGCAAGACGACCCGAAGGGGGCCAATATGAAAATCGAAATTACCAGCAAAATCATCGACATCACCCCGGCTATCCGCGAGCGCATCGAATCCCGTTTTGAAAAGCTCGAACGTCTTCAGGTGCCTCTCATCACACCCCATGTGATTGTTTCCAAAGAGCGTCTGATGTTCACTGTCGAAGCCAGTGCTGGCATCCCCAACGGCAAACTGTTTGCCCAAGCAGAGCATGAGGATCTCTACGCCGCCATCAACGAACTGGGGCAAAAACTGGAGCGCCAACTCAACCGTCACACCGAAAAGCCGATTGCCCGTCGTGCCAATGCAGCGCTCAAAGAGCAGCCGCAACCGGATGAAGCTGACGCTTGATAGCATGCCGCAAGGCTAATAATTCCAAAGAGCATAAAGGCGGGGTCACCCGCCTTTTTGTTGCCTGTGATTTGCCGACAAGCATCGCGTTACGTCAGTGAACAGGCGCCATCAACTGAGCCAGTGCAACCGGGTATCCACCCCCTCTTGCAAACGATCGAGGATCGGCAGCAATACCAGCGGATCCTCCTGGCGTGGCATATCGGCCAGCTTTCCTTGCAACCGCTCCCGCGCCAGCGGTGACAGGTTGTCGTAGACAGCCTCATCCAGCAGTGGCTGTTTGACCGCCAGCGGCGGTGTTTGCAGCGCCAGCCAGAGCCGCACATCCACCATGCTTCCCCCCTGCTGCAGCCGCTCATTGATGGCACTGCAGTCACTCCCCGCCCCTTCAGCCACCAGCACCTCTGCCGGTCTCAGCGCAAAGTGCATACGCCAGTCACGGCTCTGGGGAGTGGCCGCCGGTTTGGCATCAAACCAGGGCTGCTCCTCCACCGCGTCGGTCAGCAGGGCCAGATGCAACCGGAAATCCGCCCGATCCCCATGCTGCAGGTCACGGTTGAGGCGCTGCCCCAACTGACCCTCATCAACGAGCAGGTGATTACGGATTGAACTGGGCAGCATGAGATAACTCTCTAAAATGGCAATTTCACTGGTTATCGGCCACAAATCCAATTCTTTTAATGGAAAAATCCTGCTTGGGGGTTCACAAAACCGGAAGATCTGTTAGTATGCGCCTCGCACTTGTGGAGGGGTTCCCGAGCGGCCAAAGGGATCAGACTGTAAATCTGACGGCTCTGCCTTCGAAGGTTCGAATCCTTC